>JAJRXJ010000373.1 GCA_024276355.1 Actinomycetes bacterium
AGCAACTTCAATCCCTGCACGGCCGCCTTGCCGGTCGCCTCGTCCCGGATATCCAGATGCACCCGCCCCGTGGAGAGCCCGATCCGTTGATTCTGCTCGACGAAGTAGAGCCGCCCGGCCTCGACCTCGACCTCGACCGCAGCAGAACTCTCCGTCGTACTGGCGGCGAAAACGTAGGTACCGGGCTTCAACTCCAACCGGAAGAACGTCCCGGGACCCGTCCCGCCCACGTCGTTGCCGTTGACCTTGATCTGTATCGCCACGGCCGCACCCACGGCCCGGCCGCGACGATAGAGATAGACGACACCCTTGTCGGCCACGGTCTCGAAGCTCAGGGCAGCATCCCTGCTCTCGGCGGGCGCCTTGGAGGTCTTGGCGCAGCCGACGAGGCCGAGAAGCGCGACGACGGCCAGTGAGCCGAGTATCGTTTTCCGATTCATGAGCTGACAGTCCTTTCCAGCCCGATGAGGGCTAGCGCTTCAACAGAACTCCGCTGGCATCTTGAATGATCTGATCGAACGGATTAGTGGTCGTGAAGACCACATCGAACATTCCCGATCCGTCGACCATGCTGACCACTCGATATTCCGCGCCCTCGCCGGGCAGGGCCATCACGTTGATCTCGAGGGTACCAGCGAGGACCTGCCCGCCTCTCAGGAAGACGAGGCTCTCGGCGGGAATGCCGCCAGTGACCGGAACATCCAGTTCGGCCACGAAAGATGTGCCCAGATCGACGTTACCGTTGATCACCAGGTTGGCGGGCTGGCCGTCGAGGTCTGGTCGAATCGTGCCCGACATCTCGGCCGATTCGGCTGCCACCACGATCAACTGCGCGGTGGCGAGAGTCGGCTCTTCGATGGTGCCGCCGGTCATGATCCCGGAGTCGAGGAGCCTGAACGCACCCTGCACCGATAGCGCGCCCCCGGTCAGGTTCAGCGTCCCCGAGCAATCGAACGCGGTCTCCACTACAAAAGCGCCCTCACCCGTCTTGTTGAACTTGCCGACCACGTGGAAGCCGTCGGAGCCGTTCAGCCCCTCGCTCACCAGGCCACCGCTCTCCTGGTTCCAGCGTCCCGCGTTCGCGATACTGATGCCGCCGCCATTGGCCAGGCTCAGGTTGACCGAGCTGTCCCCCGCGACCTCGCCGACGACCTCCCAGGCAGTGGCCGAGAGGACCTTGGTGCCCGAGGTCTCGAAGGTCGTGAGCGAACCGACCTGGGTCGTGAGCGAGCCCAGTTCATGGACCGCTCCCCGGCGCCAGACGAATGAATAGTTGATCAACAGGCCCGCCTCACCGGTCATGGCGGTGAGACTGCCCGAATCGAGGATGACATGCCCGATGGTGATGACCTGATTCTCGAAGGAACCGAAAGTCACGCTGCCGCCGATCACCAGCGGGCCGTCGCCGCGTGAGTTGACGCCCAGGATGGCGGTGTCGCTGGTCTGCCGGAGGATCGCGTCGGCATCGATGTCAATGACGCCGCGCAGCGAGCCGCCCGCCAGCCAAAGCGAGCCGGCGTCCACCGCCAGCGTGCCGGTAGAGGTGAACTCGGCCGACGAGGTCAGGATCGCCGCCTCGTCGTCGCCTTCGCTCTTCTGGACCATGCCTGTACTGTGGAGGTTGCCATTGTTCTGGACTGACAAGATCGCGTCGCCCTGGAGATCGATGAGCCCGCCGGTGTTGTTGTCCAGCAGGCTGTTGACCCGCAGGGTGGAGCCAGCCCGGAGCGTGATCGCTCCGTTGTTGTTCAGGTTGGCTACCAGTTCCAGCGGGTTGCCGATGACGTTGATCTCGGCACCGCTCTCGATTTCCACGGTGCCGGATCCGATCATCGAGCCACCGCTCCAGGCGAGGTCTGTCAGCACCCGCACCTCGCCGTCGAGGCTCAGCTCGGCGCCGCCGAGCAGACCACCGCTTTCGAAAGTCAGCTGGAATGACTGCGTGGCGAGGGCCTGAGTGCCCGTCTCGTTGCCCAGGACCAGACCCTTCACCGCGACGTCACCGGTCAGGGTGACGGTGTAGTCCCCGGCGGTGGTGAGGACGGCGATATCGTCGGTGCCGGGCGCCGTGCCGCCACTCCAGTTCGCCCCGTCGGACCAGTCGCCGCTACCGCTAGCGATCCACTCGATGACCGGGTCGCCGGTGAGGTCGACGGCCACATCGGCGGTGTCGGTGACGCCGCCGGCCATGGCATAGATCTCGGCGGTCCCGATGCCCGTGGCGATGGCGACGCCGTTGGGGCCGATGGCGACCACTTCGGGCCGGGTGCTCTGCCACGTGAAAACGGTGTCCATCACCGCGCCCGCGTCGTCGAAGGCCACGGCGTCGAACTGGATGTCCTCGCCGATGGTGGTGAACAACGCGGACCCGGGCGAGATGACGACGGATTCGAGGGTGGGATCGTCCGGGCCTCCGGGCGCCACCGGGTCGTCGTCGTCACTGCAGCCGACGACAAAGGCGATGGCGACGAGCATCGTCGCGAGAATGGTGTAACGGATCGGTGCCATGGAACGACTCCAGTCAGGTAGGGAAAAACACGCCACGGCAAGAACCCGTCGAATACCGGGGTCGCAACGTACGTAGCCGTCAACAGGCTGAACAGATGAGGTCGGGATTTCAATTATCCGGTTCCAGTATATGGTTCATTCTCGAGCCTCGCCACCTTGCCCGCTGACTCCCCCGAGTAAATCGCCCTGGCGCAGCCGGCACCAGTGTCTCAACGCAGCGGCACAGTCCCTCCAGGGGCCGTGGAAGGCGAATGCATAGTCGATGACCTCGATCTGCACGGCGTCAGGCGGTTGCGCCGAAACGACGCTCGGTGAAGTATGCTGCCGGATCGCTCTCCAGGAACGCTACGACATCCCCCGCGACCGCAGCCGGCGGCTCCAGCATTCCCTTCGCAGCAAACTCCTCGAACGCGCCGTGAGCCGGAAACATATCCGGCGAAGCTGCCCGAGCCTGGTCCTGCATGGCCGTGTCCACGAGACCCGGCTCGTAGCTGAAAACGGCGGCTTCGGTGGGCGTGCGACCCACACGCTCGAACTCGGCGGCAAGAGTTCGGCCCGCCAGGAGCAGGGCGGCCTTCGTGGCGCTGTAGTCGCCCAGACCCGCAAACGGGGAGTGGGCCGCGCCCGAGGAAATGTTGA
>JAJRXJ010000374.1 GCA_024276355.1 Actinomycetes bacterium
CCATCGGGCTGGTGGTACTTCATGGAGTCGACGTTGCCCTTGATGTCGAATCCGTCGGGAGCGGAACCATCGGCGAGGGGCTCGGCGCTCATTGCGCCGTAGGGCCCGTCCGGGTTGAGCTCGAGACCATCGTCGGTGTCGGCATCGTTGCTGTGATCATGATCTTCGTGGTCGTGCTCGGCCTCGGCTGCTGCCTTGGCCTCGGCACGGGCCTTCGAACGCTCAACGCGGCTGCGACGGGCGTCGGCGGCCTGTGTGCTACCGGAACGACCGGATGCCGCCTCGCGATCACGCATGTGTTCGAGCTTCGACTCTTCGATGCGGCTGACGATGACGGTGATGTGACATGTGCGCTTGCGGATGCGGCTGGCACGGCCTCGGGCACGGGGCCGGAACCGCTTCATGGTTGGGCCCTCATCGGCGTAACACGCCGAGATGAACAGTTCTTCGGCCACTTGACTGTCGTTGTGTTCGGCGTTGGCAACTGCCGAGTCGAGGACCTTCTTGATCTCGTGGGAGATGCCACGCTCCGAGAAGTCGAGGATCTCGCTGGCCTCGGCATAGCTCTTGCCGCGAATCAGGTCGAGGATCTCGCGGGCCTTGTACGCCGAAGCGTGAACGTGACTGACCTTGGCTCGGGTGCCGGGACGCTCGTTGGTCTTTGCAGCGGTCATCAGCGACGCGCTCCCCGCTCCTGGCCGGCGTGGAACCGGAATGTGCGGGTGGGGGCGAACTCACCGAGCTTGTGACCGACCATCGATTCGGTGACGTACACCGGAACGTGCTTGCGGCCGTCGTGGACGGCCATGGTGTGGCCGACCATGTCGGGAATGATGGTGGAGCGGCGCGACCAGGTCTTGATGACCTTCTTCTCGCCGGCCTCGTTGAGCGCATCGACCTTCTTGAGAAGATGGTCGTCGACGAACGGGCCCTTCTTGAGACTGCGTGGCATTTGCCGTTACCTCCGCGACCCGCGCGTCCGGCGACGGCGCACGATCAGCTTGTCGGATTCTTGGTTGTTCTTGCGGGTGCGGCCCTCGGGCTTGCCCCACGGGGACACCGGATGGCGGCCGCCGGAGGTCTTGCCCTCGCCACCACCATGAGGATGGTCGACCGGGTTCATCACAACACCACGGGACTGTGGGCGGACGCCCTTCCAGCGGTTGCGACCGGCCTTGCCGATCTTCACGAGTTCGTGTTCGGAGTTGCCGACCTCGCCGACGGTTGCCCGGCAGTCGATCGGTACTCGGCGCATTTCGGTGCTGGGAAGACGCAGGGTGGCGAAGTCGCCCTCCTTGGCCACCAGCTGAATGCTCACCCCGGCACTGCGGGCCATCTTGGCACCGGCCCCGGCCTTGAGCTCAACGTTGTGGACGGTGGTACCAACCGGCATGTAGCGCAGAGGCAAGGCGTTGCCGGGACGGATCTCGGCGTTGCGGCCCGATTCGAGCTTGTCGCCCACCTCGATGCCCTTGGGGGCAAGGATGTAGCGCTTCTCACCGTCGTGGTAGTGGAGAAGGGCGATGCGGCAGGTGCGGTTGGGGTCGTACTCGATGGCGGCGACGGTTGCCGGAACGCCATCCTTGGTGCGATCGAAATCGATCATGCGGTAACGCTGCTTGTGTCCGCCGCCACGATGACGCGAGGTCATGCGGCCGAGGTTGTTGCGACCGCCGGTCTTCGACTTCGGAGCCAGGAGACTGCGCTCGGGCTTCGACTTGGTGATCTCGGAGAAGTCCGAGGAGGTCTGGAACCTACGACCGGGACTGGTTGGCTTGCGCTTGCGAATTGCCATGGGACTCAGGCCTCGAAGAGTTCGATCGAGTCACCCTCGACAAGGGTGACGAGGGCCCGCTTCTGATCGGGACGCTTGCCATAACTGCCGGTGCGGCGGTTGCGGATGCGCTTTCCCTTGCGGTTGAGCGTGTTGATCTTGAGAACGGTGACATCGAATATCGATTCGACCGCATCGCGGATCTCGGGCTTCGATGCCTGGTTGGCGACAACGAAGGTGTAGGTGTTGCTTTCGAGCAAGCCGTAGGACTTCTCCGACACGACCGGCCGGATGATCACATCGCGGGCGTCCTTCATCAGGAATCACCTCCGGGAAGCGTGTCTTTGGTGAACACGACATAGTCGCTGTCGAGAATGTCGTAGGTGTTGAGCTCGGCCTGTGCCAGGCAGTGGACCGAGGGGATGTTGCGGAAGCTGAGCCAGGCGTTGACGTCTTCATCCGACAGGACCATGAGGACCTTGCCTTCGGCGCCGATCGCCTTCAGCGCCGCGATCGCCGCGCTGGTCTTGGGCTCGTCGAAAGCCCAGGAGTCGACCACGATCACGCGGTCGTCGGCAGCACGATCGGAGAGAGCCGATCGAAGCGCCAGGCGGATCATCTTCTTGGGGGTGCGCTGGCTGTAGTCACGGGGGTGCGGGCCGTGGGCCACGCCACCTCCGCGCCACTGCGGCGAGCGAATCGAACCCTGGCGGGCACGTCCTGTGCCCTTCTGGCGCCACGGCTTGGCGCCGCCGCCACGAACCTGGGCACGGGTCTTGGTGCTGTGGGTGCCGGCACGACGAGCCGCCAACTGAGCGGTGACGACCTGGTGCATGACCGGCATGTTGGGTTCGATGCCGAAGTAGTCGGGCACGAGCTCGACGCTTCCGGCGTCGGCGCCCGTTTGGTTCTTCATGGAGACATTGGCCATGTCAGTTTCCCTTCACGGCATCGCGGATGACGACGGTGGCGCCCTTGGCACCGGGCACCGATCCCTTGATCAGCAGCAGTTCGGCCTCGGGGTCGGATTTCACGACGACGAGGTTGAGGGTGGTGACCTTCTCGGCGCCCATACGGCCCGGAAGCTTCTTCCCCTTGAACACCCTTGACGGAGTGGCGCACTGACCGACGGAGCCGGGCTTGCGGTGGTTTCGATGGGCGCCGTGGGATGCCGGCGCACCGGCAAAGCCGTGGCGCTTCATCGCTCCAGCGAATCCCTTGCCTCGTGAGACGGCCGTTACGTCGACGCGTTCTCCTTGGCTGAGCAGGTCGGCGGAGATCTCCTGGCCAACCGAGAATTCGCTGACATCATCGAGCCGGAGCTCGACCAATTTGCGCCCGGGCTCGACGCCCGCTTTGGCAAAGTGGCCTGCTTCGGGCCGGGAGAACTTGGATTCGTCTCTGACGCCGATTGTTACCTGTATGGCGCTGTAACCGTCGTGTTCAGGTGTCTTGACCTGCACGACACGGCACGGCGACACGCGCAGGACCGTTACCGGGATGATGCGGTTGTCTTCATCCCAAACCTGCGTCATGCCGACTTTTTCGCCGACGATCGCCTTGGTGGCCATGGCTTGCTTCCTGTGGTCGTTATGCGTGGGCATCTGCTCACGCGAACGCTCCGCACAGGCAAGCTGGCGGAGCGTCGTTCGGTTTTGCCGTGTGGTTCCCGCAAGGGCCTTCGCGGACTTCGATTTCGCGGACCGGACATGCCGGTCGAGCGAGGCGTCAGGCTAGCGGCACTATCACGGTGCACCAACCAGGGTCCACGAGTGTCCGCGCCCGGCAAGGTAGCGTCGGTTCCGATGACGGCAACGGATCAAGTGCCCGAGGGCAGCAAGGTCCCCATCTGGGTCATCAAGGCGATCGCCCTGTTCTGGTTCGGTTGGGTTGCCGTATACATGGGCACCGGCATGATCCGGGCCCTGCGATCGTTTCTGCTGGTGCTGCTCATCTCAGTGTTCATCTCGTTTGCCATCGAGCCCGCCGTCAACCGACTCGAGGCTTTGGGCATCCGTCGCGGACTCGGCACCGGCATCGTCTTCATCGCCGTCTTGGCCACCATCGCGGGGTTCTCCGCCGCCGTCGGTACCGCCCTGGCCACTCAGATAACCGCCTTCGTCGACCAGGTGCCGTCATACCTCGACGACATCGACGCCTGGATCTTCCAGCACTTCAACACCCACATCGACTTCGACCAGATCCGCAACGAATTCGTGGCCGGAGGTGGGGTCCAGGGCTACGCCGGCACATTTGCCAACAACATCGTCGGGCTCGGCACCTTCATCATCGGAATCCTGTTCCAGGCATTCACGGTGATGCTGTTCGTTTTCTACCTGGTCGCAGAGGGCCCGAAACTCCGGCGCACCATCTGCTCATTCCTCGAGCCCGAACGACAGGAAATCGTGCTGTCGGTCTGGGACCTCGCCATCGAGAAAACCGGCGGCTACATCTACAGTCGCTCGATCCTGGCCTTGCTCTCGGCGATCGCCCACTGGATCGTGTTCTCCATCATCGGGGTGCCCTTTCCGTTGCCACTGGCCCTGTGGGTGGGCGTGGTCTCACAATTCATCCCGGTCATCGGCACCTATTTCGCCGGGGCACTGCCCCTCTTGATTGCCGTGATCGATCAGCCGAGCAAGGCGATCTGGACCTTGGTGATGATCGTCATCTACCAGCAGGTCGAGAACTATCTGCTTTCCCCGAAGATCACCGCTCGCACCATGGAGATCCACGTTGCGGTGGCCTTTGCCGCCGTGCTCATCGGTAGCGCACTACTCGGTGTGGTCGGAGCACTATTGGCGCTGCCGTTCACCGCCACCGCCCAGGGATTCATCTCCGGCTACCGCAGCCACCACGACATACAAGAGGGCACGCTCGACAAGAGCGCCGAACGTCGGGGGCGGAGGCGACACCGAGACTGAGTTCGGTGCCGCCGTTCGCCCACGATCAGGAAATCAATGCTGCGCTGTCGACCAGCCTGCTTCGACGCTCGCGATCGGCACGGAGGTTCGTCACGAACACCGCGGCCTCGGTACGGCTGCTCATGTTGAGCTTGCGCAACAGATTCGACACGTAGTTCTTGACGGTCTTCTCGGCCAGATTCATCCTTTCGGCGATCTGGCGGTTGGTCAGACCCTCCGACAGGTGGTCGAGAAGTCTCCGTTCCTGGGGGCTCAGATCCTTCAGAGCCGAGCCGTCCCCGTCGTCGATTCTCCCCGTGCGAAGCCGTTCGAGAAGCCTCCCGGTGAGGGTTGGGTCGATGAGAGATCCTCCCGCGGCCACGATCCTGATCGACCGGACCAGGTCGGCACCCGCGGTGCGCTTCAGCAGGAAACCGGCCGCGTCGGCACGTATCGCCGCAAGCAGGACGTCATCGTTGGAGTATGAGGTGAGGATCAGGCACGAAACGCCCGGGATCTTGGCCTTTATGCCCCGGCACACGTCGAGACCGTCGCCGTCGGGGAGCATCAGGTCCACCAGGGCCACATCCGGCTTGGTGGCCGCGATCCGGCGAAGCCCGTCGAGCGCGGTGCCGGCCTCGCCGACGACCTCGATGTCATCCTCTCGATGCAGAACCGCCTTCAACCCTTCACGGACCAACTCATGATCATCCAGTAGAAATGTTCGAATCGTCATAGGACCTTCCTGTCACTCGGCCACCATTGCGACGCCGATCCCTTCATCGGCACTCACGGACCCATTACTTGACGGAGAGTGGCCGGGTGTCATCAATTCGGGCATGGGATGCCCACGGAGAGGGGTGACGTTGGCAATCGCCGGTCTGGGCCACCGGACCCATCCGTGTCTATTCTCGCGACAGACCAATAGTCCTCGGGAGGACAGTAATGACAATACGAATCACCAAGTTGCGGTTTGGCGCCCTGCTTGCAGCCTTGGCGCTGATCATTCCGTCGACCGCGTGGGCCACCCACGTGTTCACCGATGTCAACGACGGAGCGTTTTACGCCGCGCCCGCCGAGTGGGCCAAGACCAACAACATCACCACGGGATCTCCGGCGGGATCCTCGACCTTCAAACCACTCGACCCGGTCACCAGGGGTGAGTCGGTCACATTTCTGAAGCGCTACCACGACAATGTCGTGGACCCGGCCTTCACGGCCACTACCGCGGCCATCGCGGCGAACACCGCGGCCATACCGAATGTGCTCTGGATCAAGGTGAACAGCGACGGCTCCAAGGCCGACGGCACCGCGGGCGTGACATCCACACGGGGCTCCACCGGTTTCTACACGGTCGATTTCGGTGTCGACATCAGCGCTTGTAGTTGGTCGGGGGTGGTGAGAAACAACGCGAGCGGTCTGATCATCATCGGCAACACAGTCGACAAGGTCGTCACGCTCACCCAGGGGTCGAGCGGTTCGATCTTCCCGCCCCCGGGCAACTGGGCAATGCGGCCGAACGAAATCGACGTGGCTGTGAGAGACCTCCAGACCTCGACCGGTGCCGCCATCGACGGGCCATTCAACCTCCAGGTGATCTGTCCCTGATCACCTAGCAGGCAATCGCACCACGGGGCCTCGGCAATCGCCGGGGCCCCGTTGCGCGCGTCGGCGCTTGCATCGGAGGCATCGCCGCGTGGTTACGGCCAGGTTCGCCCAGCGGTCCCCCATCGCCCGGACCCGCGTTCCCATGCTCGGCTGACACCCAACTATCCACAGGATGACAATATGACAATTCGGATTTCCAAGCTGCGGCTCGGCTCGCTGATCCTTGCCTTCGCCTTGTTCGTACCGGCGACGGCATGGGCAACACACGTCTTCACCGATGTTTCCGACGGAGCGTTCTATGCCGCACCCGCCGAGTGGGCGAAGACCAACAACATCACCACCGGTTCACCCGCCGGGTCTTCGACCTTCAAGCCGCTCGACGGTGTCACACGAGGTGAGTCCGTCACTTTCCTGAAGCGGTATCACGACAACGTCGTACAACCCCAGATCGACACCAACAAGGCCGACATCACCACCATGTCCACCGCCCTCGGGAACCATTCTCTCAGCATTGATGCCAACACCTCAGACATCGCCACGAACGCTTCAGCCATCGCAGCCATCACCACGCCGATCACCACGCGGTACACCTACTCCGGCACCACAATCGCGACGCCGACATCCGCATGGGTGAACCAGGTGACCGTGGGGGTCTTCACCAAGGCGGCTGCCGGCACAGACATCCTCTTGGACATCTCCGGCAATAGTGAGACCGCGGGCACGGGCAGCACGAACTGCCTCTGGCAGGTCCGCGTCGACGGCGTGTCCGATGCGGGGAATTCCGGTACCGCCGCCAGCAGCAGCGACGGTGGCACCGTGGTCAACTACTACTCGGGCCCATGGAACATCGACGCTCTGTTCACCGGCCTGAGTGCCGGTGCCCACACGGTCCAGCTGTGGCTTCGGGGCAATTCCACCAGCTGCATGAACAACCCCGGAAACTTCACCTACACCATGCTTGTCACCGAATCCTGACACTCCGCCGCCAGCCGTGGCGTTGACATTCGGACGACAGTGATCACGCGAAGGAGCCCCGGGCGATGCCCGGGGCTCCTTTCACATGAATTCACACTGTGTGCGAAACCACGTTCGGCGTCGCTGCGCCGCTGCGATTCTCCGAGGGAACTAGCCCTGCTGGATCTTGATCTCGATGTCGACACCGGCCGGAAGATCAAGCCGTTGCAACGAGTCGACCGTCTTGGGAGTCGGGTCGAGGATGTCGAGAAGACGCTTGTGTATGCGCATCTCGAAGTGCTCCCTCGAGTCCTTGTCCTTGAACGGGCCCTTCACGACCGTGAAGCGATGCTTCTCGGTCGGCAACGGGATCGGTCCCGACATGGTGGCGTTCGTCCGCTTCACCGTCTCGACGATCTTCTTCGTCGACTGATCGATGATCTCGTGGTCGTAGGCCTTCAGCCGGATCCGGATCTTCTGCCCTGTAGCCATCGTGATCCTTACTTGGTGATCTTGGTGACGGAGCCGGCGCCGACGGTACGGCCACCCTCACGGATGGCGAACCGAAGACCCTCGTCCATGGCGATCGGGTGGATCAGCTCAACCTGCATCGTCGTGTTGTCGCCGGGCATGCACATCTCTGTGCCCTCGGGCAGGGTGATGGTGCCGGTGATGTCGGTGGTGCGGAAGTAGAACTGCGGGCGGTAGTTCGAGAAGAACGGCTTGTGACGGCCACCCTCGTCCTTGCTCAGCACGTAGACCTGGGCATCGAAGTTGGTGTGGGGGGTGATGCTGCCGGGCTTGGCCAGCACCTGGCCACGCTGGACCTCATCCTTGTCGATACCACGAAGGAGCGCACCGATATTGTCGCCGGCGCGACCCTCGTCGAGGAGCTTGCGGAACATCTCGACACCGGTGCAGACCGTCTTGCCGGTCTCCTTGATGCCGACGATCTCGAGATCGTCGCCGGTATGGACGACACCCTGCTCGACGCGACCGGTGACGACGGTGCCGCGACCGGTGATCGAGAACACATCCTCGATCGGCATGAGGAAGGGCTTGTCGACGTCGCGCTCGGGTGTGGGGATGTACGAGTCGACCTGCTCCATGAGCTCGAGAACAGCGGCAGCCGCATCGGCGTCGCCTTCCAGGGCCTTGAGAGCGGAGACCTTGACGATCGGGGTGTCGTCGCCGGGGAAGTCGTACTCGTCGAGAAGCTCGCGAACTTCCATCTCGACCAGTTCGATGAGCTCCTCGTCGTCGACCATGTCGACCTTGTTGAGGGCCACCACGATCTTCGGCACGCCAACCTGACGGGCGAGCAGCACGTGCTCACGGGTCTGGGGCATGGGGCCATCAGCCGCGGACACCACGAGAATGGCACCGTCGACCTGAGCCGCACCGGTGATCATGTTCTTGATGTAGTCGGCGTGACCAGGCATGTCGACGTGGGCGTAGTGCCGGTTGGCGGTCTCGTACTCGACGTGGGACACGTTGATCGTGATACCGCGCTCCCGCTCTTCGGGCGCGTTGTCGATGTTTGAGAACTCTGTGAATACCGAACCCTCAACGTTTTCCGCCAGCACCTTGGTGATCGCGGCAGTGAGTGTGGTCTTGCCGTGATCGATGTGGCCCATGGTGCCCACGTTTACGTGGGGCTTCGACCTGTCGAATTGCTCCTTGGCCATTGCAGTTCCTCGTTAGCTTCTTGTGTTGGACCGTGGGACGATCATTCGCCGCGCACGCGGGCGACGATCTCTGTTTGGACGTTTGCCGGGGTGGGCTGGTATGAATCGAATTGCATCGAGTACGTCGCCCGTCCATGCGTGCGTGAACGCAGATCGGTACTGTATCCGAACATCTCGGATAGCGGCACCAAAGCGTCCACGACTTGATTCCTCCCGCGCTGCTCGGTGCCCTGCACCTGGCCTCGTCTGGAGTTCATGTCGCCGACGACATCGCCGAGATAGTCGTCTGGAGTGACCACCTCAACTGCCATCATCGGCTCCAGCAGCACCGGCTTGGCCTTGGGGCCAACCTCTCGGAACCATGCGTTGCCGGCAATCTTGAATGCCATCTCCGATGAGTCGACATCATGTGTCTTGCCGTCGATGAGGGTGACCTTGATATCGACGGTGGGGAACCCGGCAAGCACGCCGTTGCTCATTGCCTCCCGGATGCCGTCGTCGACCGGCTTGATGTATTCCTTGGGAATCGATCCACCGGTGATCTTGCTCTCGAATTCGTAACCCTTGCCCGGGTTGGGCTCGAGGGTGGCCGAGAGCACCGCGAACTGGCCGGTGCCACCGGTCTGCTTCTTGTGGGTGTAGGTGTAGTCCTCGACGGTGCGGGTGATGGTCTCGCGGTATGCCACCTGGGGCTTGCCCACGGTGGCTTCCACCTTGAACTCGCGTCGCATGCGGTCGACCAGCACATCGAGATGGAGCTCGCCCATACCGGCGATGATGGTCTGTGCGGTCTCTTCGTCGGTGCGGACCTGGAATGTGGGGTCCTCTTCGGCCAGACGCATGAGCGCCACGCCCATCTTCTCCTGATCCGACTTGGTCTTGGGCTCGACGGCCACGTGGATCACGGGATCGGGGAACTCGAGATTCTCGAGCGTGATCGGGTTGGACGGGTCGCACAGCGTGTCGCCGGTGCGGGTGTTCTTGATGCCGATGCCGGCGGCGATGTCGCCGGTGTAGACCGAATCCTTGTCGACCCGGTCGTTGGCGTGCATCTCCAGGATGCGGCCCATGCGATCCTTGTTGAAGGTGCGGGTATTGAGAACCGGGCTGCCCTTGTCGAGGTGCCCGCTGTAGACCCGGAAGAACGTGAGCCGACCGACGTGGGGATCGGTGGCGATCTTGAAGGCGAGAGCGGCGAACGGCTCGCTGTCGTCGGCCTTGCGCTCGAGTTCCGCGCCGGTCTTGGGATCGACGCCCTTCACCGGCGGCACGTCGAGGGGCGACGGCAGGAAGTCGACCACGGCGTCGAGCAGCGGCTGGACGCCCTTGTTCTTGAAGGCCGTGCCGTTGAGAATCGGAACCAGTTCGCCGGCGAGGGTGCCCTTGCGGACGGCGGCCTTGATCTCGTCTTCGCTGATCTCCTCGTCTTCGAGGATCTTCATCATCAGATCCTCGTCGAAGTCGGCGGCGACATCGAGAAGCTCGGAACGGTAGAGCTCGGCGTCGTCGAGCAGTTCGGGCGGAATGTCGACCTCGTCCCAACTGGCACCGAGATCCTCGCTGTTCCAGATCAGGGCCTTCATCTTCACAAGGTCGATGACACCTTGGTATTCGCTCTCGGCACCGATCGGAAGCTGCATCACGGCGACCTTGTCGGTGAGGCGCTCCTTGATGGTGTCGAGCACGAAGTAGAAGTCGGCTCCTGTGCGGTCCATCTTGTTGACGAAACACATGCGGGGCACGTTGTAGCGGTCGGCCTGACGCCAGACGGTCTCGGTCTGGGGCTCCACACCGGCGACACCGTCGAAGACGGCAACCGCACCGTCGAGCACCCGCAACGAACGTTCCACCTCGACCGTGAAGTCGACGTGGCCCGGCGTGTCGATGATGTTGATTCGGTGATCATTCCAGATGCAGTGGGTGGCCGCGGAGGTGATGGTGATACCCCGCTCCTGTTCCTGTTCCATCCAGTCCATCGTGGCCGCGCCGTCGTGGACCTCACCGATCTTGTAGGAACGACCGGTGTAATAGAGGATGCGCTCCGTGGTGGTGGTCTTGCCCGCGTCGATGTGGGCCATGATCCCGATGTTGCGGGTTCGCTCGAGGGAGTAGCGCTTCTCAGCCATGTTGCTTTCCTTGGGTTGCGCCCC
>JAJRXJ010000375.1 GCA_024276355.1 Actinomycetes bacterium
CCCGCTTCATTTGGCCACTCTAGAACGATCGGACCGAAGGGACGCGAAATCGATATCTCGCGGCAAAGTGAGCCCATGATCAAATCCGTCGCCTCAGCCGTCATCGCGGCAATCGCGGTCTCATCCTGCGGCGCCGGCAGTTCGTCGGCCTGCACAGAATTGCGTGAGCCCGCCGACCCGGCGTCCTTCCTGCACGTGCTCGATCCGGGTGCAGCGGTCTTTCTCACCGACCCGCCCACGTCCGGTCCCCATGTCTCCGGGGCGCTGCCGACAGGAGTCCTCGACAACGCCATCGATCCGGCCATACAAGTGTCGATCCTCGAAAGCGGATCGGCACTGGTGCAGTACGACCCCGCTCTCCCGGACGACCAGATCAGCTTGGTCATCTCGCTGGCCGGGCCGGACGTGGTCGTCGCGCCAGCGGCCAACCTTCCGGCTGCCGTGGTGGCCACGGCATGGACGTGGAAGCTCAGCTGCAGCTCCCCCGACCTGCCCGCGCTCGCCAGGTTCGTGGACGAGCGACGGTCGGCCGCTCCCGGATCCGATTGAGCAGGATCGCGGCCGACGCACTACACCGTCACCACATGGAGACGCCCCACGAATTCCCTTATCCCTCCGCGGAGGTAGCGGCCTCCCATCCGTTCACGCCCCTGGTTCACACGAGTCGACCGGTACCGGAGATGCGACAACGGGCATCGGACCATCTGGAGTTCATGGCCAGGAGGCGTTCGGTGAGAATGATGTCCGACCGAGATGTTCCAGCCGACCTGATCGCGACCGCGGTGGCCACGGCGGGCACCGCACCATCAGGGGCCAACCTCCAGCCGTGGCATTTCGTGGCCGTCAGTGATCGGGACGTCAAGAAGCAAATCCGGGACGCCGCCGAGACCGAAGAACGAACCAACTACCTCAACGGCCGCATGAACCGCGAATGGCAGGAATCGCTCGCACACCTCGGTACCGACTGGCACAAGGAGTTCCTCGAGACGGCACCCTGGGTCGTTGTTCTGTTCGAACAGCGATACCGGCACGGACCCGACGGCCTGGTACTCCACAACTACTACGTGAAGGAAAGTTGCGGGATCGCGGCCGGGATGTTCCTGTCGGCGATCCACAACATGGGCCTGGTCACGCTCACCCACACGCCGACACCAATGGCGTTCCTGTCGAAAATCCTCGGACGACCCGACAATGAACGACCATCGATCCTGTTTCCGATCGGTTATCCGGCCGAGGGCACACTGGTGCCCGACCTCACCAAGAAGAGCCTCACGGAGATCCTCACCATCGACCGGCCGATCGACCCGCCGGGGTCGAACCGGTTTCGTGCCCGGGGCGGGACTTGAACCCGCACGCTCGTGAAAGCAACGGATTTTGAGTCCGTCGTGTCTGCCAATTCCACCACCCGGGCTGGATGTGTTCGCAGTGTGCGCCGCAGCGTAGCCTCTCTTCGATGTTCCGAAACCCTCCCACTTCCCTCCGGCGACTCACCTTGATGGCCATGGTCCTCGCTGTGGTCAGAGAAGTCTCGATACGCCGCAATCAGGCGGCCATGTCGGAATGGCCACGCCGCAACAACGAACCCAGCACCGCCCCGAAGTGACATCGGTGACACATTCCACTCCACTTACCGATCGGTAATGAAACCCTTGTGCCCGAGTCCGGGTCACAATGGCCAGACCGACTGTCGCAGAGGCACATGAATGATCCTTTTCACATATCCCGGCCAGGGATCCCAGAAGCCCGGGATGGGAGCCGCGTGGGCCGATCATCCGTCTTGGGAACTGGTCGAGGAGGCATCCGATGCCACCGGGCGCGACATTGCAGAGCTGCTCCTCAACACCGACAAAGAGGAACTCACCAGAACCAGCAATGCCCAGCTGGCCACCTTCGTGACCTCTATGGTCGTGCTCGATGCGGTGGGTCGCCTCGGAGCGGTGCCCGCGGCCCACGCCGGCCACAGCCTCGGCGAATACACCGCTCTGACCGCGGCCGGCGCGCTCGATTTCAATGATGCAGTCCGTCTTGTCACCGAGCGGGGTGAAGCCATGCAACAAGCCGCCGATGAGCAGGATGGCACCATGGCGGCCGTACTCGGGCTCGACGACGACCAGGTCGACATCGCCTGTCAGAGAGCCGCCGGCAATGCGTGGATCGCCAACTACAACGCTCCCGGCCAGGTCGTCATCGCCGGCACACCCGATGATCTCGACAAGGCCATCGCCGTTGCCAAGGACCTCGGGGCCAAGCGGGCGATGAGGCTTCCGGTCGGCGGAGCGTTCCACACCCCGCTCATGGCGCCGGCCCGCGACCGACTTCGCAAGGCCATCGATCACGTCGAATTCCGGGCACCTGAGCGTCCCATTTACGCCAACGTCGACGCAACCTGCCACGACGACGCCGAATCGTGGCCAGATTTGCTCGGGGCCCAGCTGTGCTCGCCCGTGCGTTGGAAGCAAACGCTGCGCAACGTCGAGGCCGACGGTTTCGACACCTTCGTCGAGATCGGCCCGGGGAACGTTCTGACCGGTCTGGCCAAACGTACGGTCGCCGACTGCAAGCGAATCTCCATATCGAGCCCCGGGCAACTCGACGGACTGATCGAGTTCCTCGCCAGCAGGCCGTCTCCGTCGGTGGCCAACCTTGAGGGCGAGCACCTGTTCGCCACCGAGCGACTTGTGGTGAGCCCCTCGGCCGGGGTCTTCACACCGTCCGAGGATTCCCTGGCCGGCACGAAAATTTCGGTGGGCCACGTGCTCGGCACCGTCGGCTCACGCGATGTGGTGAGTTCGTTCAGCGGCGAAGTCATCGGCGTTCTGGCGCTGCCGGGTGAGCGCGTGAAGTCCAGCCAGCCGATCGCATGGTTGAGGACCAGTCGATGACCATTCGGATATCGGGAATCGGCACGAACCTCCCGCCGCAGATCATCACCAACGATGATCTCGCCAAGACCATGGACACCAACGACAACTGGATACGCGAGCGGGCCGGGATCCGCGAGCGCCACGTCGGTGGCACCACATCCGAGATGGCCATCGCCGCCGGACGGGCGGCTCTCGATGACGCCGGTGTCGCACCGGACGACATCGGCCTTCTGGTTCTGGCCACCACCTCACCCGACCAGAGATTCCCGGCCACCTCCGCTGTGGTCCAAGCGGGCATCGGACTCGGCTGCGGTGCATTCGACGTGAACGCCGTCTGCGCCGGGTTTCTCTACGGCTACGTCACCGCGTACGGCCTGATGAGCGTCCCCGGCGGACCCGACAAGGTGTTGCTCTGCGGCGCCGACGCCATGGCCTCGCTCACCGACTGGAGCGACCGCAGCAC
>JAJRXJ010000376.1 GCA_024276355.1 Actinomycetes bacterium
AGCAGATCGCCCGGGAGTTGAAGATCTCTCCCGCCACCGTCAAGTGGTATCTCAAGAACAGCCTCGGGAAGCTCGGAGTCACTTCGCGTGCCGAGGCCGTGGCCACCGCACTGAGGCTGGGGATCATCGAGTGAGACAGCGACGCTATTCGTTGCGGCTCACGAGCCATCCGCCCATGAGGGCCACGGCCACTCCCGCTACCTGGAGGGTCTTCACGGTTTCGTCGAGGGCCGCGACTCCGAGTACGAGGGCCATGATCGGCACGAGGTAGGCGATGATCGATCCTCGTGCCGCGCCGACGCGGCCCATGAAGGTGATCAGCATGGCCCGGCCGATTCCGGTGCCCAGCACCCCGAGTATGGACAGCGCCACCACGGAGTCGAGTCGCCATTCGATGTCGCCGATGGCGGGAGCTGCCAGCGGTGTGAGCAGCACGGCGCCGACTGCCAGCGCCCAGGTGGCCACCGGCACGGCCCCGTATTTCTGTTGCAGCGGCACGTAGAGGCTGGCCGACAGTCCGTAGCCGAGGACGGCGATGAGGACCATGACGATTCCGCTTGGTTTCGCCGAGGCATCCCCCAGGGCCGGCGACACGAGGAGGATCACGCCGCAGGTGCCGACGACCAGACCGAAGATGCGCCGCCGGGACGGGGCCACCCGGGTCAGGATCGCGGCGATCACGACCGTGGCGGTCGGGACCGAGCTCACCAGCATTCCGGTGAGAGCGGAGGAGATTCGCTGTTCGGCCATGGCGAACAGCAGGGCCGGTCCGCCTTGGCCGGCGATGCCGACGATGACGACGCGTGGCCAGTCGGTGCGGTCGATTCGCCGTCTGGCCGCCGGCAACATGGCCAGGGCCGCGCCTCCCAGGGTGACGCGTCCGAACGCCACTATCGGGGCCGGGAATCCCCGCAGCGACATGGAGATCCACAGGAAGGCCGATCCGAATATCGCGGCGTTCGCGAAGAGCCACAGCCAGTGCTTCGGGCCGAACTCTCCGCCGTCGGAGCCGGCACTTGTCTCGAGGGTTGCCGGCCGGGCCCGTGGGGTCATCGTCTCATCGTTGCCGTCGCCCCACCACCGGTCAAACCAGCGTGACCTTCGCCCCTACCCGGCCCCGGGCATCGGTCGTAGGTTTCGGGTGAAGCCAAGGAGCAATCCGACTGGGCAGCTCCAGGATCAGGAAAGTCCAAGATGTCAACGACGATCTCCCCCTCCTACGTCGACAACGTCGAGACAGCCTCCATGACAAACGACCCCGACTCATCTCCTGTGGAGCCGAAGCCGAAGCGTCGCTGGTGGGCTTACAAGCGAACCTGGTTCCTGGGGCTGCCCATTCTGGTCGTATTGGCCCTGGTTGGCCTCTTCATCTGGGGCGAGATGCAGCCTCGTCCGCCCGGGTTCGCGCCTACCAACCCCGATGAGGGCGCGATCATCACCGACCAGTGGGCGCAGTTCACGATCGATGTCAACACCGGCCGCGACTACGCGTTGTTTGATCTCAACAGTGGGCGGCTGGTAGCTGGCGACTTCACGACTCCCGGTTGGGATCTCGCCTTTCGCAAGACCACCGTCCTCACCAATTCCGGCACCACGAATCCTGATGGACCGGGTGGGGCGGTCGATCTCGGTGAGGTGGCGTTGGTTGATGCGGTGGTGCCGGATCCGGCGCCGTTCATAACCGACGGGATGGGCGGCGAGGACAGCGACAAGCCGGTCAATTCCGAGCTGAAGCACTGGTACACCTACGACTTCTTCCGCCATATCGTCAACGCCAACGACAACACGTTCCTCGTGAGAACCGACGGCGATCGTGATGCGTTGGTTCATTTCGATTCCTACTACTGCGCCAACGGCGACACCCGCTGTCTCACCTTGCGCTATCGGCTGGTTCCCAAGGCCGCCGATGCCACCTTCTCGGCGGCCGACGAGTCGGCATTGCCGGCAGATTAGGGTCCAGGGTCCCTACACAGATTCGGCATTGAGGCGGACCATCTCAGGGTGAACACCATTGTCGAGGCGCGCGCACTCGCGCCGGATGTCTGCTATTTCCGTATCGAGGCCCCCAAGGTCGCCCGGCGGCGGCAGGCGGGCCAGTTCGTGATCGTGAGGGTGGAGGACGACGGTGAGCGCATTCCTCTCACCATCGCCGACTCCGATGCCGAGGAGGGCTGGATCGCCTTGGCCGTGCAGGCGGTGGGC
>JAJRXJ010000014.1 GCA_024276355.1 Actinomycetes bacterium
ATTGCCGCCCTTGTCGCCAGATCTCGACCCGAACACCCGGCCCAGGGGGACGGCCGTGGTGGGCCCGGCGGGTGGGGGACACGGCGGCGCGGGATCGGGGATCGTGACGGAGCCCGTCGGAGCGACCGAATCGACAACGGTGCGTTCCCCGTCGAGGATGACGACGTGCTGGGGAACGAGTTCGGCGGGCACGAGCGCCGGTCGGTAGACCCCGAACGCCCGCGGGCCACTCCCACCGACCCCGAAGAACCCGGGGATGCTGGCCAGAGCCAGTTCGTTGACGGCGTTGGACAGGGAGCGCCCGAGCGTTCGTTCGTCGGACGACTTGAGGGTGGTCTTCCAGACCGCCACTGCCTCCTCGTTGCTGGCCGGGTCGGGCTTGTCGGTGCGGATCAATGTGGAACTCACATCGTCGAAATCTTCCGGGGAGCTGGGGCACGCCGTCCAGAATGCCTCCTCCACCAGGGCCGCCTTGGCTTCGATGTCGAGCCCGGTAAGGGCTATGGAGATGTCGCGGCGGAACCCTCCGAGCTCATTCATGGCCACCTTCAGGGTGGATGGCGGTGGTTCACCGCGGGTGTTGCTGATGCGTACCCGGTCACGTCCGACCTGCTCAACCCGAATGGTGTCGAATCGGGCGGTGACGTCAGGACCGAGGTAGGCCGGGCCGCCGATCTCGTAGAGGAGCTGCGAGGTGACCGTACCCACGGTCACCGCTCCGCCGGTGCCGTCATGTTTGCCGATCACGCATGAGCCGTCGGCGGCCAC
The DNA here is from genome assembly GCA_024276355.1 of Actinomycetes bacterium. Lineage (GTDB taxonomy): Bacteria > Actinomycetota > Acidimicrobiia > Acidimicrobiales > Aldehydirespiratoraceae > SZUA-87. The sequence goes on from JAJRXJ010000014.1 coordinate 769, forward strand.
CTCGGCCCAGGGGAATCCGGGGCGTGACAGGCCGTCGACCTCGGTGAAGAACGAGTAGTTGCCGCCCGTGGCCTGGGTTCCGCACTCGATCACATGGCCGGCGACCACGGCACCGGCAAGTTGATCCCAGTCGTCGCGCTGCCAGCCATGGTGCCATGCCGCGGGACCGCAGACGACGGCGGCATCGGTGACCCGTCCGGTGACCACGATGTCGGCATCGGCTTTGAGGGCCTCGACGATCCCCCAAGCGCCGAGGTAGGCGTTGGCGCTGATGAATCTGGAAATGTCGCCGACTGGTTCACCGGTTTCGAAGTGGGCCAGATCGACACCAGCCTCGACCAACTCGCTCAATCGGGGAAGGATATTGTCGCCGTCGACGTAGGCGACCCGCGGTGTGAGCCCCAGCTTGTCGGCCACCTCGGACACGGCCTCGGCACATCCCGCGGGGTCGAGGCCGCCGGCATTGGTGACCACCCGGATGCCCTTGTCGAGGCAGGTGCCCATCACCTGTTCCATCTGCTTCACGAACGTGCGGGCGTAACCTCCACCCGGCCGGGTTGCCTGGGTCCGGGCGAGGATCAACATCGTGAGTTCGGCGAGCCAGTCGCCCGTGAGCACGTCGATTGGTCCGCCCTCCACCATTTCGGCGGCGGCGGTGAGGCGGTCCCCGTAGAACCCGGAGCAATTGGCTATGCGGAGCGGGTCTCGGACCGGGCGATCGTTGTGGAGATCTGCCATCTCAGTTGTCCTTGTCGGATTCGGATTCGGATTCGAAGACGACGAGCAGTTCGCCGTTGCTGACGTGGCCTCCCCGGGTGACCCGCACCTCGGAGACCACACCATCTGACGGGGCGTTCATGTGGTGCTCCATCTTCATGGCTTCGAGGACGACGAGAGTCTGGCCGGCCGAGACCGTGTCCCCGGGACTGACCCTGACATCGAGAACCACACCGGGCATGGGGGCGACCAATCCGCCGGTGGGCTGATCATCACTCGGAACCACGAATCTCGGTACACGACCGAGTTCGGTGGTGCCGGTGGTGTCGCTCAGGTAGAGGGTCTCGGGTGTGGAGGTGACGCGATGGAAGCGGCGTTGACCCTGCCACTCGATGTCTATGCCGTGGGGGCTCCATCCGTGGATGGTGACCGCGCCGGTGTCGGGCTGTGATTCGATGGTGAACCTGCCGTCTCGGCGGCTGCGGTAGTGGATGGTGATCTCTTCGGCATCGATCACCCAGCTGATTCTCTGTGAGGGCAGGCGACCGAGTACGAACCCGCTGCGGACGTTTTCGAGCACCTCGCAGTTGGCGTGGTTGTGCGCCTGCTGCCACATTGCCGCCGCGACCGCGACGTACTCCCGTTCCTCATCGGCCAGATGTCGGCGAGCGGGTGGATCGGCTCGCTCGATGAAGTCGGTGGTGGTGTCGCCCCGGGCGAACTCCGGACTTCGCAGCGAGGCGGCCAGAAAGTCTCGGTTGGTGGTGACCCCGCCGAGGTGTGATCGTTCGAGAGCCAAGGCCAAGCGGCGGGTGGTCTCGGCGCGGGTTGGGCCGGATGCGATGACCTTGGCCAGCATCGGGTCGAAATCGAACCCGACGACCGAACCCTGTTCCACTCCCGAGTCCCACCTGACGGCGGGTGCTTCTGCCGGCAGCCATGCGTGGAGCGTGCCGGTGTCGGGAAGGAAATCGTTGTCGGGGTCTTCGGCATAGATTCGGGCTTCGATGGCGTGGCCGGTGAAGGAGATGTCCTCCTGCCTGTACCCGAGTGGTTCCCCTGATGCCACTCGGAGTTGTTCACGCACCAGGTCGATTCCGGTGACCATCTCCGTGACCGGATGCTCGACCTGCAGCCTGGTGTTGACCTCGAGGAACCAGAACTCGTGGGTGAGATCGTCGAGCAGGAACTCGACCGTGCCGGCAGACGAGTAGCCGATCGACGAGGCCAGCTTCAGCGCTGCTTCTCCCATGGAGCTGCGCAACGCGGGGTCGATGGCGGGTGAGGGAGATTCTTCGATGATCTTCTGGTGGCGCCTTTGGATCGAGCACTCGCGTTCGCCCAGATGCACGAGATTGCCGTGGGAGTCGCCCAGTATCTGGATCTCGATGTGGCGGGAGGTGGGCAGATACCTTTCGAGAAACACGGTGTCGTCGTCGAAGGCGTTGAGGGCCTCGCGCTGGGCTCGGGCCACCGAGTCGGCAAGCGAATCGTCCGACTCGACCAGGTGCATGCCCTTGCCGCCACCGCCGGCGGAGGCCTTCACGAGAAGCGGAAATCCGACCGAGGTGCCATCGGTCGGATCGTTCGACGACGGCAGGGTGGGCACTCCCGCGTCGATGGCCGCCTGTTTGGCCGCCACCTTGTCGCCCATGGTTCGGATGATCCCGGGTGAGGGGCCGACCCAGATGAGGCCGGCATCGTCGACGGCAGCCGCGAAGGTCGGGTTCTCCGAGAGGAATCCGTAGCCGGGATGCACGGCCTTTGCCCCGGTGGAGAGAGCGGCCTCGATGATCGCCCCACCGTCGAGGTACCCATCCGGTAGACGGACGGCGGCATCGGCTTCGGTCACGAACGGGGCGTCGGCGTCGGCGTCGACGTAGACCGCGATGCAGCGGATGCCCATTTCGCGGGCGGTGCGGAAGATGCGGCGGGCGATCTCCCCCCGATTGGCGACGAGCAGTGTGTCGATGTCGGTGGTCACAGTCGGAACACCCCGTATCCCTCGGCGCCCTCTATCTCTCGGTTTCTGACCACCGACAGACACATTCCCAGGACGGTTCGGGTGTCCCTCGGGTCGATGATCCCGTCGTCGCTGATGGCTCCGGTGGCTCTCAGGGCCAGCGACCCCTTCTCCTGTATGGCTTCGACCATGGCCACGATCGCGGCGTCTTCCTCTTCGTCGAATGGGATTCCCTTGCGGGCAGCCTGGCCGCGTCTCACCTGCGACATGACCCCGGCGATCTGCTTCGGGCCCATCACCGCGATCTTGGCGGTTGGCCACAGGAAGGTGAATCGGTTGCCGAACGCCCGGCCCGACATTCCGTAGGTTCCTGCGCCGTAGGACGAGCCGATGATCACGGTGAGGTGGGGAACAGTGGAGTTGGTGACGGCGTTGATCATCTGCGAGCCCTTCTTGATGATGCCGTCCCGTTCGAAGTCCTTGCCGACCATGTAGCCGGTGATGTTCTGCAGGAACACGAGCGGCACGTCTATCTGATTGCACAGTTGTATGAAGTGGGCCGCTTTCTGCGCCGAGTCCGGGTAGATGACGCCGTTGTTGCCGAGAATGCCGACCGGGTATCCGTGGATGCTGGCCCAACCGCAGATCATGGTGGGACCGAATCGGCCCTTGAACTCCTCGAATCTCGAACCGTCGACCACCCTGGCGATCACGTCTCTCACATCGACGGGCTGGCGGAGGTCTCTGCTCACCAGCCCGAGGAGTTCCTCGGGGTCGTGGATCGGCTCTTGCACGGTGAATGAGGGGCCGGGGCCGGGCTTGCGCCAGTTGAGATGCGACACGACCTCGCGGCACAGTCGGATGGCGTCCATCTCGTCTTCGGCGAAGTAGTCGCCGGTGCCGGATACCTCGGCGTGCATCTGGGCACCGCCCAGGGTCTCGTCGTCACTCTCCTCGCCGGTGGCCATCTTTACCAGAGGGGGTCCGGCCAGAAAGATCTTCGACTTCTCCTTGACGACGATGTTGTAGTCGGAGAGTCCCGGTTGGTAGGCGCCGCCGGCGGTGGATGACCCGAAGGTGATGCACACCGTGGGAATTCTCATCTTCGAAAGTTCGATCATCTCGTAGAAGAATCGACCTGTCTCGGCGAAGTGCGCGACTTCCACGCGACGTCGGTTGCTGTCGCCGTCACCTGCCTGAACCCGCAGGTCGCCTCCGGATGACTCCACGAAGTTGACGTAGGGCATGCGGTTGTCCCGGGCAATTTCGAGTGCCCGCATCCACTTCTTGCCGGCGTAGGGGGTGAGAGCCCCGGCGAGCACTGTCGGGTCGTTGCCCATGATCACGCACTCGGTTCCCGCGATCACCCCGACGCCCACGACCATGCCTCCCCCCATCGCGTAGTCGGACTTGTAGCCCGCCAGGGCACTGATCTCCAGAAAAGCGGTGTCGGGGTCGAGGGCATTGAGGATGCGTTCTCGGATTGGCATCTTCCCTCGGGATCGCAACCGGTCCATGGCCTTTGGGCCGCCGCCACCTTCGGCTTCGTCGAGCAGCCGCTCGATTTCGTCGAGTTGTTCGAGTACGTCCGCTCGATTCTTGGCAAAGGCCTCGGATCCGGTGTCGATCTTGGTCGGCAGGGGAGGGGCCATGTGGGCTCTCATCATGGCGACGACACTAACCAGGGTAAGCGATAGGCGTCAAGATTATCCGGAATGGTACTGTGACCAAGGTCCCTACTTACGGTATAAGTGGGTGTGGGATGCTCGTTCGGCCTGACGGCCGAGATTGGGGGAGCAATGGAATCGATCGACATCGAGTGTGGTCTCGGAGAAATTGAGCGTGACGTGGTGGCCACGGTTCACGCCTTCGCACGCGACATCATGCGGCCGGCCGGGATTGAACTCGACAAACTGGCCGACCCGTCGGAGGTGATCGCCCCCGACTCGGTGCTGTGGGACGTCCATCGTCGCTTTCGCGAGCTGGGAATCGACGAGATCGCCGACGACGACACCCTGGATCCCGTGGCCAAGGCCCGTCTTAGAGCCATGATCAGCGAGGAACTGGGATGGGGCGACTCCGGGCTTGCCATCAGCCTGGGGGTGGCCGGGTTCCACCGGATCTTCGCCGAACTCTCCGGCGACACCGATCTGGTGGCCCGATACACGGGTGAGGGTGCGGCCGACATTGGCTGCTGGGCCATCACCGAGCCCGATCACGGCAGCGACCAGCTGTCGTTCGACGACCCGTTCTTCACCGACCCGGGAGTGAAGGCCAACTGTCATGCCCGACTCGAAGGCGACGAGTGGGTTGTGAAGGGCCAGAAGTCAGCGTGGGTCTCCAACGGCACCATTGCCGATGTGGCCACTCTGTTCTGCAATATCGACCCGACCCTGGGAATGGCGGGCGGCGGAGTGTGCATAGTGCCGCTTGATCTACCGGGAGTGTCGCGCGGTAAGCCGCTCGACAAGCTCGGCCAGCGTCCGCTCAACCAAGGCGAGATCTTCTTCGACGACGTGCGAATACCCAAGGCCAACATGTTGGTCGGCACCGACACCTACCTGTTCGCGGTTGAACAGGTGCTGGCGCTGGCCAACATGTCGATGGGATCCACATTCGTCGGCGCCGCCCGGGCAGCGTATGAACACGCCCTCGAATATGCCCGCGACCGTATTCAGGGCGGCAAGCCGATCATCGCTCACCAGGGTGTTCGCCTTCGACTGTTCGACATGTTCTCGAAGGTCGAGGCGGCGCGATCGCTGTCGCGTCGGGTGGCCATGTACAACGGCAGCGAGATGCCCCGGGTCGAATACTCGATTGCGTCCAAGACCTTCTGCACACAGGTGGCGTTCGAGGTGGCCAGCGACGCCGTGCAAATCCTCGGGGGCAACGGCCTCACCCGCGATTACCCGGTTGAGAAGTTGCTGCGAGACACCCGGGCCTCGCTGATCGAAGACGGATGCAACGAGGTGCTCGCCATGGAAGGCGCCTTCAAGCTCTGATCCAACCATCCCGCCAACATCGAGGAGCAGTTTTCATGGAGTTGAGAGAGGTCATCGGGAATCGCCGGTCCATCCGGTTTATGCGGCCCTACAAGCCCGTCGAGATCGAGAAGTTGCAAAGGATGCTGGAAGCGGCCCGGCTGGCGTCCCACTGGGGAAACGTCGGCAGCCTGAGGGCCGTGGTGGTGATGCGCGACTCGGCCTCCGAAGAGGTCCTCGAAGCGCTGCAGGCCCCGATCGCCGGGTTTCAGATCCGCATTGCGCCCGTGGTCATTGTTTGGTATCTCGAGACCTCAGCGATCGATCATCAGGACGATCGCCTACGCGAGTTGATGGCGGCCGGGGCGCTGGGATTCGGCACGATCGAGGAGAAGAAGCAGGCCCTGGAATCACAGCTGATACCCATTTTCAAGTCGATCTCCGACGAGCTCAAGAAGCCCGGACTGGGCGAGGTCGACTGTGGCCAGGGCATAGCGCTGGCCACACTCATGGCCTACGAACAGGGGCTCGGCACCTGCTGTCTGGGCACCCCCAATACCGAGCAGATCCGAATCAATCTTGGTCTGCCCGACACGGCCCGTGTTCTGCTGCTGCAAACCGTCGGATATCCGGCCGAGTCTCCCGAGGCCGGCGGCCAGCGGCCACGCCAGGATCTCGGTGCCCTGTTCCACCTCAACTCCTACGGCACTCCGTTCCCGCGATCCCCGGACGTGGTTGAGGAGCTTGAACGCGACCGGATGTTGCAGGAGCCGGCACCGCTGCCATGGCGAGAGGCCGAACTGGAGTATCTGCAGAAGGCGCTTGGCATAGAGCCCCCCGGGCTTCTCTGAATACAGCGCCCGTGATCGAATCCGCATCAACCCAGGGAGACCCCAAATGAAACTCGATGCAGTCGTGGCCGGCGTGGGCATGACCCACTTCGGGCGGCATCTCGACACCGGCCTGAAGGCCCTCGGTGCAGAAGCGATCCGGTCGGCCCTGGCCGACGCCGGTGTGGACAAGGCCGAAATCGAAGCCGCATGGGTCGGCAACGCGGCGGCCGGCGTCGTCACGGGTCAAGAGTGCATCCGGGGCGAGGTGGTGCTCAGGGGAATGGGGATGGGTCGGCTGCCCGTGGTCAACGTTGAAAATGCCTGCGCGAGCGCGTCCACTGCGCTCAACCAGGCGGCCGCCATGGTCACCGCAGGGATGTACGACATCGTCCTGGCCCTGGGCGTCGAAAAGCTCTACCACCCCGACAAGACCAAGACGTTCGGTGCGTTCTCCGGGGCGGTCGACGTCGAGTCGCTGGCTGAGATCATGGCCGCGTTGGCCAAGAACGCCGAAGAGGAAGGGGCAACCACGGCCAGCAGCGGTGCCGGTACGAAGCGCTCGATGTTCATGGACATCTACGCGGCGGTGGCCAGGTCCCACATGGAGCGTTACGGCACCACGGTGGAGCAGTTTGCCAAGGTGTCGGCCAAGAATTCCCTCCACGGTTCACTCAACCCGCGGGCCCAGTATCGCGAGTTGCTGAGTGTCGAAGACGTGCTGTCATCGCCGATGATCGCCGAGCCGCTCACGCGGCCCATGTGCTCCCCGATCGGGGATGGAGCTGCTGCTGTCGTGTTGATGAGCAACCGCAAGGCCCGCGAGCTCGGGGTGAAGAATCCGGTGAAGGTCAGAAGCAGCGTCCTGCGAAGCGGATGGGATCGCGCCCCCGACGAGCCGGGAGCGGCCGCGCTCGCCGCGGGCGAGGCCTACGAGGAGGCCGGCATCGGTCCCGGCGATCTGGATGTGATCGAGTGCCATGATGCGTCGGCACCAGCTGAGATATTCGCCTACGAAGACCTCGGACTGTGCGCCAAGGGGGAAGGTGGCCGTCTCGTCGATGAGGGTCGCACGGCCCTCGGCGGGTCCACACCGGTGAACACCAGCGGCGGGCTGCTCCGCAAGGGCCACCCGGTCGGAGCCACCGGGCTGGCCCAGATCGTCGAACTCACCGAGCAACTCCAGGGGCGATCCGGAGACCGCCAGGTGGATGGCGCGCGGATAGGCCTGGCCCACAACGGTGGCGGCACGATCGGTGCAGATGTGGCCGCGTTGTGCGTCACGATACTCGCGAGGTGAGCTCCGATGCGTGAGCGCAGCGACGTGATACTGGCCGACATCGTCGCCTCCCGGGCCGAGCAGAACCCCGAACTGGATGTTTTGACCTTCGAACACCACAGCCTCGACGGCGGAGCGACCCCCGACGAGGTTCGCACCTACGCGGACCTGCAGACGAATGCCAACCGGATCGCCGCCGAGTTGATACGACGGGGGATGTCTCGCGGCGACCGCTTCGCCTTGATGATGCGCAACCGACCCGAGTTCGTCGAGACCATGATTGCCGCGTCGATCACCGCCACGGTCTTCGTGCCGGTGGATCCCCGAAGCCGGGGCGACAAGCTCGCCTATCAGCTTCGAAACGCCGGATGTCGAGGAGTGGTGTGCGACCCCGAGGCCCTCGACGCGATCGCGGCCGTGCGTTACGAGACCCCCCTGGAGTGGGTGACCGTGGCCGACCTCGACAATCCCGGTCCGGGCATCGACCCTCTCGGTGATGCACTCGCGGTTGATTCCGCCACGGTCGATGTGCGCATCGAGGTCGAGTCCGATCCACTCCAGATCATCTACACATCGGGCACGACCGGCGATCCGAAGGGAGTTGTGTTCCCCAACTCAAGATTCGGTGCTTACACGATGCTTGGATGGGTGGCCGGATACGAGCCCGGAGATCGGCCCTACACCGGTCTGTCTCTCACCCACGGCAACGCTCAGGCGGTCACGCTCGGTCCCTCGCTCGGCATGGGCCTGAGAGCAGTGTTCAGCCGAAAGTTCACCAAGTCGAGGCTCTGGGAAGTGTGTCGGCTTCATGGTTGCACCGTGTTTTCGCTGCTCGGTGGGATGGCCACCGCGATCTACAGCGAGCCTGCCAAGCCCGACGACGCCGACAACCCCGTCCGGTTCGTCACCAGCGCGGGCATGCCGCCGGCCATCTGGGAGGCGTTCGAGCGACGTTTCGATGTGAAGATCCTCGAGTGGTACGCCGCCATCGAGGGCGGAATGGCCATCAAGCCGATCGGGGAGGGACCGGTCGGGTCGTTCGGACGGCCGCTGCCCGGTCTGGAGATGGTCGTTCTCGACGAAAACGACCAGGAGTGCGCCCCGGGGGAGATCGGTGAGCTCTGCTCGAGACCCGAGGGACAGAACGCCGAACCGGTTGAGTATTTCGACAATCCCGATGCGTCCGCCGCCAAGACGCGGGGTGGATGGCTTCGCAGCGGCGACATGGTCCATGCCGACGCCGACGGCTGGCTCTTCTTCGACCATCGGCGCGGTGGTGGTCTTCGGCGAAACGGCGACTTCATCTCGCCGGGTACCGTTGAGAAGGTCCTGGCTGAGCACCCGAAGATCGACGACGTCTTCGTCTATGGCATCCCCGCCGCTTCCGGGGCGCCCGGGGAGTGCGATGTGGTGGCCGCGATCGTGATGATCGACGACGCGATGCCCGCCCGCGACGACCTACTCGCATGGTGTGCAGCCGGACTCGAACCCAACTTCATTCCCTCGTACTTCCAGGTGGTGGGGGAGATTCCCAAGACAAGTTCGGAAAAGCCCCAGGAGCGGTTCCTCTCGGAGGCATTCGCGCGTCATGCCGACAACGTGATCGAGAGCTAGATCCGTTTCGCGGACGCGAGGCCCAGCGACACATCGTCGAATGTGTACAGTTCGGCAATGCCCGAGAGCGAAGACTCGCCACAACCCGACCAGGCTGCGGTCTACACCCGCACCGGCGACGACGGCACCACCGGACTGTTCTACGGGGGTCGCGTGGCCAAGGATTCACCGATTCCCAGGGCGTGCGGCGATGTCGACGAGGCCCAGGCGGCCATCGGAGTGGCCCGGGCCGCTGCCCGAGGAGGCGATCCCCTCCTCGAGGCGATTCTCGTCGATGTGGCCCGCGATCTCTGGGTGCTGATGGCCGAGTTGTCGACTGCGCCAGAGAACCGACACAAGCTGGAGATGGGCACAACGCTGGTCACCACCGACATGGTCGTTGCTCTCGAGCGTCGCATCGATCACGTGAGTGCGATGTTCACCCCACCGCGTGAGTTCATTGTTCCCGGTGCCGATCCGATCTCGGCGAGCCTCGACATGGCCCGCACGGTCGTGCGCAGAGCAGAGCGACAGGTGGTGGGAGTGGCCGCGGCCAATTCGCGGGCCTCCGCTTATCTCAATCGGCTCTCCGATCTCATGTGGACCCTTGCCCGATGGCAGGAGGGCACCGCTTTGAGAGCCCGAGACATCTGAAATCCGATTTCGATCATCAACACGAAGGGGAGCGCCGAATGGCTCTCGAGTTTCATGCAGTGAGGAACCACGCCAAGGCTGCCGATGTGGTCGTGAGCCTGGTCACGACCGAAGCGGTGTCTTCGGACGGGGCCGGGGTCGACCCGAAGCAGCTCGCCAACGCGGGTTTCGAGGGCCGGCTCGCTCAGGTCCATTCATGGCCGATCGACGGCCGGATGTCTGCGCTGGTCGGGGTCGGGGACTCCGACGATGTCGACATGCATGTCATTCGGAAGGCGGCCGCGCAGGTGGTGCGCAGTTTCGGTTCGAGCAGACGGGTATCGGTGGCCCTGCCTGCTGACACGACGGTCGATGCCTTGCTCGCCGGACAGGCCGTGGCCGAAGGCGCTGTCCTCGGCTCATACCGATTCGACGGATACAAGTCCAAGGCCAAGCCGCCGAAGCTGAAGAGAGTCGACGTGGCCGGTGGCTCGGGCGCCCATGCCCAGGCTGCGCTTGATCTCGGCGCGGCCATCGCGACCTCACAATCGATCGCCCGAGACCTCGTCAACGAGCCCGGCGGTTCGCTCACCGCTCCGGCCTTCGCCCGCCGAGCGGCATCGATCGCTCGTAAGGCAGGGGTGAAGGTGAAGGTGTGGGACGAGGCGGCGATCAAGAAGGCCAAGCTTGGTGGTTTGCTCGGCGTGAATCGTGGGTCGACCAATCCGCCCCGTTTCGTGGAGTTCACCTACGAGCCCGAGGGCAAGCCTTCATCGACGCTGGCTCTGGTGGGAAAGGGCATCACTTTCGACGCCGGCGGGCTTTCGATCAAGACCGGTCAGGGAATGATGACCATGAAGTGCGACATGGGCGGCGCCGCGGCGGTCGTGGGCGCAATGTCTGCAATGTCCGCCGCCGGTGTGACATGCCGGGTACGGGCCTTCGTGCCCATGACCGACAACATGCTCGGTGGCGACGCGACCAGGCCCGGCGATGTCCTCAAGATCAGGAACGGCAAGACCATCGAGGTCCTCAACACCGACGCCGAGGGACGCCTCGTTCTCGCCGACGCTCTGTCGGTTGCCAGCGAGGGCAAGCCCGACGCGATAGTCGATTTGGCCACACTGACGGGAGCGTGCATGGTTGCGCTGGGCCCCAAGATCGCCGGATTGATGGGCAACAACGACTCATGGATATCGCAGATCGAGACGGCTGGTTCGAATACGGGCGAACGCGTATGGCATCTGCCTCTGCCCGACGACTACAAGAAGATGTTCGAGTCGTCGGTGGCCGACATGAAGAACATCGCCGGTCCCCACGGGGGGGCACTGACCGCCGGGTTGATTCTTCAGGAATTCGTCGGGGAGGGCATTCCCTGGGCCCACATCGATATCGCCGGTCCGGCCTTCACCGACTCTGACGATGCCGAGATCACCAAGGGCGGCACGGGCTTCGGCGTGCGGCTTCTCGTCGACCTGGCCCGCAACTTCACTCCGCCGACCTGACGGGCGGCCCCTGTCCGAAAACGCCGAAGGGCGGCCCCGGAGGGCCGCCCTTCGATTCGATTTGGCTGGATCAGCCGATCGCCGAGTTGACCTCGGAGAACTTGCTCGAAGCCGAGGAACCGAGAGCGGTCACGGCGGCGATGCAAACGACGGCGATGAGTGCGACCAGGAGGGCGTACTCCACGAGGCTTGCGCCACGCTCGTTGTCGATGTGGCTGGTGATCCAGGTGCTGAGGAACTGGAAGGCGGTGGTCATATTGGGTGGACTCCCCATTTCGTGTCGCCACCACCTCGGTGGCGAGCTGTCCCTATTCCTTCGGCACTCGATGGCCGATCCCTTATGTTTCTTTTGACCCAATTTGCAGGGTCATCGGACCCATAATGATCGTCAGGCGGCCTCCAGACCGCCGGAAGCGTCGGAGTTGTGCTGTTCCCAGGCCCAGCGGACTGCCTCGGCAGCCACCGAAGGATGGATCCTCCAGCGACCGAGCTGGAGCTCGGAATCGTCGAGGTGGCCTCCGCACGCCACCAATCCCAGAGCCAACCGTCGGGCCCGACGACGCTGGGCATCGAGGTCACCCATGTCGAGTTCGTGTTCGATGTAGACCCGGTGACGCTCGCGGAGGTATTCGGGGAGCCGCTCGATCTGGCCCCGGTTGAGTGGAGCCAATCGCCTTCTGATCTGCAGCTCACCTTCGCCAACGGCTCGAGCGGCACCGAACCGGCATGCCCGGGTGATCGAACGGGCCAACGGACTGTTGCGGCCGCCGCGGTGGCCCAGGCCGAGGGCGCCGGCCACATCGGACAGGGTGAGATCGAAGCCGTCGGGAGACTCGTCGAGTCTGGACGCGCAGTGCCTGAGGAGCCACACGGTGCTCGGACCGAGTATGCCCAGCCAGAATTGCTCGACATAGATGGATCGGGGATCGTGCCCCAGTTGCTCAATGAGGGGGTCGGCCCAGACTCCCACCCTGATCGACTCGACCATTGGGTGTCTGGCTGGGGGTTTGTTGGGGACTGACATGAAGTGCTCCGTCTGCAATGAAATGTAGGACGGGGAAGTGATGATGTATTTCATTACATTTCATGCACTCGTGTCAACCCTGAGTGGGGATTCGGACGAGAAATCCTACGAAGCGCGGGCTATGGAAAGCTCAGACTGACTCCGGGTGTTCACCGGGAGGGGCATCTTCCCCGGGTTCGTCCTCGGTGAGACCCGGGGGCGCCGTCACCGGCTCGGGTTCCGCTACCGAGGCCCGGGTGTCGGGAGCCGCTCCCTTTGGCTTCTTGGCAGGACCGAACGATGCCCAGACCGCCCCGATGGCGATGCCGAGCACCGCGAACGCTCCCAAGGTGGTGAGCGAGAGCGAGAACATCTGGGCGTTGACCGCCAACAGGCCGAGGCCGAGGCCGGTGGGAATGCCCCAGATGCCGCCACGAACGGGGTGCCGCTTGAGTTCTTGGTCAGACATGGTGAATCAGCTCTTCCATGTGTAGGCGGGACGGGAATTGAACAGCAGACCGAATACTCCGAGACCGGCCAAGGCCAGTCCGGCGGCCGAGACCACGTTGAGGAACGGTCCGTTGAACTGGACGTGGCCCTCTCCGATGCACGGCCCGAGACCGCTGGCCTCGTCGAGGCGGCCGGAGATCTTGGCCTTGAAGTTGGCCTTGAGGATGCTCGGCAGATCATTGGCCAGGTCGACGATTCCTGCGTTGCGGTTCTTGCGCCGGGGGTTGGGGTCGCCGCCCTTGTCGAGGCTGATCCCCTGGGTCTTGATCTCCCAGTGGTGTTCGAGCGGCCCGTCGCCGTCGCGGGGCATGAACCCGAAATACATCACGAGTCCGTCGGTGTCGACCTCGAACGGGTTTGAGGCGGTGAAGGCCTGTTCGCCGGCGTTGGCTCCACCGATGTCGACGGGTGGTTGGTCGTCGCCGGCATCGAAGGCGGCGTCGAGCAGGTCGCCGTTGGAGTCGTATGAGTAGGCGAATCCACCGCATACCCCGGTGAGCTTGCTGCCATTTCCGAAGTCGGGAACGATCGTGTTCTCGTCGAACAACGACACGAGTTGGCCGTACTCGGCGTCGGCCGCGGTGAGGTCGTATTCACCGGGGAAACTCGGTGGAACCAACTCGCGAAGCGCGTCGAGTGCCGGGTCTCCTCCCCCGGGATCGCCTTGGGCGGCGGCAATGCCGGCAGACACCGGCAAGGCCGCGAGCATCCCGAGCGACAAGAGCGCTATGAGGATTCGATGACGTCGTCGCATCAGGTCCCTCCCTGGTCGACAAATGTTGTCCGGCCACGAACAGTAGTCGAATTTCGCTGGGGAGTCCGGGGCCGGGGACTGTTTGACGGGATCGCAGGTGGAGGCGTGGGTACCATCGCCCAATGAGCGGTTCGGCCATATCCGAAGCAGGGGGTCTGGTCTCGTCGGCCGACCACATAGTGGTTCTCACCGGGGCCGGAATCTCAACTGATTCGGGTATCCCGGACTTTCGCGGCCCCCAGGGCTTGTGGACCCGCGATCCGGCCGCCGAAAAGGCATCCAACATCAACAACTACGTGAACGACCCCGAGGTGCGCAGACTCAACTGGCAGCGGCGGGCAGCAGGGGAGCTGTGGGCCGATGTCGAACCCAACGATGGCCATCTGTCGATCGTCCACCTCGAAAAGATCGGCAAGCTCCACACGCTGATCACACAAAATGTCGATGAACTCCATCAACTCGCGGGCACTAGCCCGGCTCGGGTCATCGAGATCCATGGAACCACCCGCAAGGTGGCCTGTCTGTCGTGTGGGTGGCGAGCACCGATGAGCGTGGCGCTCGATCGGGTGCGGGCGGGCGACAGCGACCCTCATTGCGAGGAGTGCGGCGGCATCCTGAAGTCGGCCACCATCTCGTTCGGGCAGTCTCTCGATCAGTCCGACCTCGCCCGGGCCGAGCAGGCCGCATCCGAGGCCGACCTGTTCATGGCGGTCGGTACCTCGCTGAGCGTTTATCCGATCAACGAGACGGTCTCGATTGCCAAGTCCGCCGGAGCCCGTCTCGTGATCCTCAACCAGGAACCGACTCCGTTTGATTCGCTGGCCGACGTGGTGGTGAGGGAGCCGATCAGCAATGCGCTCCCGGTGATCGTGGGAATGCGTGACAACATATGACGGTTCCGTCAGAGTAAATCCTGACCAGATTGGTAGTATTTCCAACATGGCAAGTTTCAGAGAACTGCTGCAGCAGGCGAAGGCGAGCATTAAGGAAGTCGACCCCGGCGGAGGCGAAGACCTCATGGCCGAGGGTTGGACTCTCCTCGACGTGCGCGAGCCCGACGAATACGAGCAGGGGGCCATCCCCGGTTCCATCCACATACCCCGAGGGCAGCTCGAATCGAACATCGAAGGTCGCATCCCTGATCGCTCAACGCCGATAGTGGTCATGTGCGCCGGGGGAGTCAGGTCGGCGTTCGCCGTCCAGACGCTCGAACAGCTCGGCTACGAGAAGGCCGTCTCGATGGATGGCGGATTCAACAAGTGGAAAGACGAAGGACGCGAGTGGTCTCGACCCCGCACCCTGTCGCCGGACCAGCGCAACCGGTACCAGCGGCATCTCCTCGTGCCCGAGATCGGAGAGGAAGGTCAGATCAAGCTCCTCGACGCCAAGGTTCTGCTGCTCGGGGCGGGAGGTCTCGGTTCTCCCGCGGCGCTCTATCTGGCTGCTGCCGGCGTGGGCACACTCGGCATCATCGACATGGATGTGGTCGACGAGTCGAATCTGCAGCGTCAGATTCTCCACAACCTCGACCGGATCGGTGAGCGCAAGGTCGACTCGGCAAAAAAGACCCTCACCGCACTCAACCCCGATGTCGACGTGGTCACCTACGACATGCGTCTCGGCGCCGACAACATCCTCGACATTCTCCCCGGATACGACGTGGTGGTCGACGGGGCCGACAACTTCCCGAGCCGCTATCTGCTCAACGACGCGTCGGTGAAGCTCGGAATCCCGGTGGTTCATGGCTCGATCTTCCGTTTCGAGGGGCAAATCACCGTGTTCGACCCGAGAAACGGGCCGACCTACCGTGACATGTTGCCGGAGGCCCCACCACCGGAGTTCGCTCCCAGCTGCGCGGAGGCCGGGGTGCTGGGTGTGCTGCCGGGAATCGTGGGAAGCATCCAGGCGTTGGAGGCGATCAAGCTGATACTCGGAGTGGGTGAACCCCTGCGGGGCCGGCTCGTGGCCTTCGATGCCCTGGAAATGAGCTTCCGCGAGTTCAAGCTGGGAGTCGATCCCGACAACCAGGTCACCTGGCAGAACCGCGATCAGATAGAGATCGTGGAGCTCGACGGTCTGTGCATGCCGAGCTTCGTTCCGGCCTGAGGACCAGCGCCGACAGTCCCGGCCGATGCTCCGATAGCATCGTCTGCCGTCACCGCGCCCACCGGCACGGTTCCCTCGCTCTGGAGATCAGGTAATCAGAAGTCTTTTGGCAAGGGTCCGCGAACGCAGTCCGTTACCCGACGGAACCGCGCAGATCGCTGTGGGCCTGGTCGTTAACGGAATCACCACCTACGGCTTCCTGGTCGTTGCCCGTCGCGCGCTCGGCGACGAGACCTACGGCGGGTTGGCGGTGCTCTGGGGGCTTGTCTACATTCTCGGCCCCGGTTTGTTCCAGCCGCTCGAACAGGAGGTCGCACGAGCGACAGCCGACCGCGCCAGCCGGGGGCTCGGGAGTGCCCCGGTACTTCGACAGGCAGCCAAGATCGGTGCTGCCGGTTTCGCCGCGGTGTCGATCGGGATTCTCGTCGCGTGGCCCCTGGGGCTCAATGGCCTGCTTGATCATCATCCCGGCCTGCTCGCCGCGCTGATCGCCGCGCTGGCGGCCTTTGCCGTGGCCGAACTCGTGCGCGGGGTCCTGTCGGGCCGCCACAGGTTCCGTCGCTACGGGGCGTATTTCGCGGTCGAGGGCAGTTCCCGTCTGTTGATGGCGCTGTTGTTCGCTCTGCTGGGTGTTGCTGCCGTGGGGGCATACGCGGCGGCCATGGCCGCCGCGTTCGTGTTCGCGGCGTGGGTGGGCGTCGGACGAACCCGTTCGTTCGTGAAGCCCGGGCCCCCCGCACCTCTCAGCGAACTTCGGCCGGCCCTGGGTCTCCTTCTGGCAACATCGCTGTCGGAGGCCTTCCTCCTCAACGTCGGACCGGTCGCCCTGGAAATTGTCGGCGACGACATCGGTGCCGAGGCACCGGGGGTGTTCCTCAACGGTCTGATCATCAGCCGGATACCGCTGTTCTTCTTCCAGGCAGTGAAAGCAGCGTTGCTGCCGAATCTGGCCTCTCTGGCCGGTCGGGGCGACCTGCGTGCATTCCGGGATCTCCAACTCCGCTTGGTTGGTGCCGTAACCGCGGTGGCCCTCACCTCGGTGGGAGTCATGGCGTGGCTCGGCCCATGGCTGGTGTCGAGCCTGTTCGGCGATCAACTCGGGTCACGCGACATGGCCCTGCTGTCGGCCAGCGGTGGAGGTCTGATGATCATGCTGTCGTTGGCCCTCGGGCTCGTGGCTCTCGACCACACCAGACTCGCGGTGGTGGGGTTCTTCGTGGGCGTGGCCGTGTTCCCGCTCGCATTGCTCAGCTCGTCTGACGCCTACCTCCGCGTGGAGATAGCGCTGGCGTCGTCGGTGGCCGCGGGGGCGATGGTCACCGCCGGATTGCTCAACGCCGAATACTCGGCTCACCGTCGGTCGGGTCGGCTCACGTCGGCCCAATCCGTGCCGACAGGTGAGGGCGATGCCTCTCAGCGCTAGGTTGCACCACATATGAAGGGCTTGATCCTAAGCGGAGGGGCCGGCACACGTCTGCGCCCCATCACCCACACCAGCGCGAAGCAACTCGTCCCGGTGGCCAACAAACCGATCCTGTTCTACGGAATCGAAGACATGGCCGAGGCCGGCATCACCGAAATCGGCATCGTGATCGCTCCCACCACCGGCGACGAGATCCGTGAGGCTGTCGGCGACGGATCACAGTTCGGCGTGAGCATCACCTGGATCCCGCAGGACGAGCCACTCGGACTCGCCCACTGCGTGTTGATCGCCAGCGAGTTCCTCGGAGACGAGGAGTTCGTGATGTACCTCGGCGACAACATGCTCGAGCAAGGACTCTCCGGTTTCGTCAAACGATTCCAGCAGAGCCGATCCGACACGATGGCCCTCGCTCTCGATGGACCACAACTCGACCGCCCCTCGGCGCAGATCCTGCTGGCCGAGGTCGACAACCCCTCGGCATTCGGGGTGGCCGAAATCGGGCCCGACGACGAGGTCGTGCAGCTCGTCGAGAAGCCGGAGGTGCCCCCGTCGAACCTGGCGTTGGTCGGCATCTACCTGTTCGACTCGTCGATACACGACGCCGTCTCGGCCATCGAACCGTCGCCCAGAGGCGAACTCGAGATCACCGATGCCATCCAATGGTTGATCGACTCGGGTCGTCGCGTGTGCCACGAGGTCCTCGATGGTTGGTGGATCGACACCGGCAAGAAGGATCCGTTGCTGGAGTGCAACCGTCTGGTGCTCGACACCCTCAAGCTCGTCGTCGACGGTGAGATCGACGAGAAGTCTCGGGTGGAGGGACGCGTCGTGATCGAGTCCGGAGCCAAGCTGGTCAATTCCACGGTGAGGGGTCCGGCCGTGATCGGTGCCGGTTCGCTCATAACCGACAGCCACATCGGCCCCTACAGCTCCATTGCGGTCGACTGCGTCATCGCCGGCAGCGAGATCGACAACTCGGTGATCCTGCGACGGGCCACCATCACAAACATTCCCCGCCTCACCGACTCGCTCGTCGGACGCGACACCGTCATTGTCCGGGGCGACACGCGGCCACGCGCCACTCGGGTGATGATCGGCGATCATTGCAACATCGAGATCGAGTGATCTCGACCACCTCGACCGGAGTACCAGCATGGCCTTAGTCACCCCACTCGACGAGATCGACGGCGTCTACATCGTCGAGCCCGAGGTCCACACCGATGAGCGGGGGATCTTCGTCGAGACCTACCGTCGATCGTGGTTCCCCGGACAGCGGGAGATGATCCAGGGCAACCGCGGCGACCGCACCGCCGGTTCGATCGTGGGGCTTCACTACCACCTGCATCAGAGCGACTACTGGTATGTGCCCTACGGCTCGCTGCGTGTGGTCCTTCACGACCTGCGCGAGGGATCTCCCACCGACGGCGCAACATGGTCGACCGATCTGGGCACACAGGCAGACGGAACCCATCGCCACACCGGCATCTACATTCCGCCGGGCCTGGCCCACGGGTTTGCCGCACTCTCCGACTGCACCATCACCTATCTGGTCGATGGTTACTACAATCCGGCCGATGAACTGGGGGTCGCGTGGAACGACCCGGAGATCGCAGCCGATTGGGGCATCGAGTCGCCGATCCTGTCGGCGCGCGACTCGGCAAACCCGACCCGGGCCAACCTGCCGGTCGACCGACGTCCACATGCTTCGCTTCGAACCACCTAGGAGAAACGGTGAAACTGTTCATTACCGGTGCCGCCGGATTCATCGGCAGCAACTACCTCCGACACATCCTCGATCATTCCGACGACACCGCAGTGGTGTTCGATGCCCTGACCTATGCGGGCAACATGGCCAGCATCGAAGATGTGCTCGGGCCGAGGGCCTCGTTCGTACACGGCGACATAACCGATCGTGATGCGGTCACGGCCGCCATGGAGGGGTGCGACGCCGTGGTCCACTTCGCAGCCGAGTCCCATGTCGACCGTTCGATACTGGGTCCTGACGCCTTCGTACACACCAACTGCGACGGCACCAACGTCATGTGCGATGTGGCCAATCGGCTCGGGGTTGAGAAGTTCGTCCACGTGTCAACTGATGAGGTCTACGGATCCGTCGAGCAGGGTTCGTCGGTGGAAACCGACCCGCTCGACCCGAGATCGCCCTATTCGGCATCGAAGGCCGGGTCGGATCTGATCGCGCTCAGCTACCACTCCACCTATGGCATGCCCATCGTGGTCACCCGGGCATCCAACAACTACGGCCCGTACCAATTCCCGGAGAAGGTGATTCCGCTGTTCACCAGCAACCTTCTCGACGGCCTCAGCGTTCCTCTCTACGGCGACGGACTCAACGTCCGCGATTGGCTCCATGTCGAGGACCACTGCTCAGGGATCGACGTGGTTCTGCGTCGGGGCGATCCGGGAGAGATCTACAACATCGGAGGCGGAAACGAGATCACCAATCGTGAGCTCACCGATCGACTCATAGAACTGTGCGGGCGCGACGAATCAGCGATCGACTACGTGGACGACCGGTTGGGCCACGACCGCCGCTACTCAATCGACTGCACCAAGCTGCGATCACTCGGATGGGACACCAGCCACGACTTCGGGGATGGCCTCGAGCAGACCGTGGCCTGGTACCGCAACAACCGGAGCTGGTGGGAGCCGCTGAAGGCCGCGTCGTGAGGATCCTGGTCACGGGGGCGAGAGGGCAACTCGGCACCGAGCTGGTGCCGCTGCTCGATCCCCACGAGGTGGTGGCCGTGGATCTGGCCGAACTGGACATCACCGATCGGGCCATGGTGCTCGGCGCGATGACCGAGCTCGGTCCCGACATCGTTGTGAACTGTGCGGCAATGACCGCAGTCGACGCCTGTGAAAGCAACGTCGACACCGCGTTCGCGGTCAACGCGATGGCTGTCAGGAACCTCGCGGAAGGGTGCCGGGCGGCCGGTGCCCATCTGGCCACGATCTCCACCGACTACGTTTTCGACGGCACCAAGGAGTCTCCCTACAACGAATGGGACTCCCCGTGCCCGAAGTCGGTCTACGGCCGCTCGAAGCTTGCCGGTGAACTCGAGGCGGGAGGTGAGGCCACCATTGTGCGCACGGCATGGCTGTGCGGCGAACATGGCCCGAACATG
Source organism: Actinomycetes bacterium (assembly GCA_024276355.1). Classification (GTDB taxonomy): domain Bacteria; phylum Actinomycetota; class Acidimicrobiia; order Acidimicrobiales; family Aldehydirespiratoraceae; genus SZUA-87. Next base: position 21,212 of record JAJRXJ010000014.1, read on the forward strand.
GTCAAGACGATTCTGCGGCTTCTGGGCGAACACGATGTGTTGTCGTTCGTCGACGATCAACGCGGCCACCCCACCTTCGCGTCGGATCTCGCCCCCGTGCTGCGGCGCCTGGCTGTCGAACGTCGACCGGGAATCTTCCATGTCACCAACCAGGGTGCGGTGAGTTGGCATGAGTTCGCACGGGAGGTCGCCAAGGCGGTGGGAGCCGACCCCGAGCGTGTGAGGCCGTGTGCCACGGCCGACCTTCAGCCGCCCCGTCCGGCTCCGCGGCCGGCCAACTCGGTGCTCGACAACATGGCGATGCGCCTGGCCGGGCTGCCGACCACGCGTGACTTCCGCGAGCCGCTGGCCGAGTTGGTGGCGAGGCTCACCTAGCGAACCGGTCGGTCGGACTCCGGCCGTCGACCGGAGACCGACAGCCAAAGTGCCACCCCCGCCAGGAAGACAAGCCAGACGAGCCGGTCGACGGAGGCCATGAGGACCCCGGTGTTGAACGGGATGCCGATGAGAGGGCTCAGAGCGGCCACCAGGAACTCCCTGAGCCCGAGACCACCCGGGAGAAACCCGACCGCCACGGTGACGGCCCCGGCAACCGACAGGGCCAGAGCCTGGCTCAGGCCGATGTGTTGGCCGAGCGCCTCGCCGGCCAGCCAGAGGCGCAGAGCGCTGGTGGCCAGCCAACCGAACTCGACCGCCACGATCGATGATGCAAGTCGGGCCCGACCCACGGATGGGGCCGCCGACCTGAACATCATGATCACCCCGACACCCACGGTGAGGCCGGCGACGCTGACGACCGCGCCGGTTACGGGGGATCCGGCCACCGCGATCGCGCCTCCACCGACCGTGCCGGTGATGGCCAGCCAGGCCAATCCTGGGATGGCGCCTGAGGAGATCGCGTCGCGATAGCTGGCACCGTCCTCGGACAACGACCGGACAGTCACCAGCATCGACCCCGGCAGCGGCAGGAGGTTCGCGATGGCGGCAGCCCCGGCCACCCTCATGGCGCGGCCACGGGTGGGACTTTGTGAGTTGATGCGGGCGGCAATGTCGAACTCTGCGGCCTTGAGCAGCAGGCTGATGGGTGCGGCCACCACAAGCGAGGCCACGAGCGGAAGGAATGCCAGGCTGGATACGGGGATGTTGGCCGTCGACCATGCCCATGCGGCCATCGCTGCCACCGCCAGCGCGGCCAGGACGGTGAGGGCCATCTGGCGGCGCGGGGCGAGAGGAGTGGCTCTGCGCTCGAGGAGCCGCCGGACGGTGCTGATCATCGTCGACGACGATAGATCGACCCGGTATGGGATGCGGTCATCCACGCCGATACGGTCGCACGGCATGAAGGTATTGATCGACGCCGTCCACCCCGCGGATGTGTGGACTCTCGGCGCCGTCGAGGACCGACTGCTGGCCGAGGGAGCCGACACTCTCTGGCTGTCGCGCCCGGGGAAGGATTCGGTCGTGGAGTTGATCGAGGCCCGGGGTCGACCCCACGTACCGGCATCCAGCGCCGGCACCACGATGTTCGGCTTGGCCAAGGAGTTGCTGGTTCGTGATCGCAACGCGCTGCGTACGACACGACGCTTTCGGCCCGACCTCATCCTCACAAGATCACCTGCGGGTGTCCACGCCGGACGGCTCACACGAACGCCGGTCATCTACGACACCGACGACGGCCACGTCGCGGGACTGCTCTTCTGGGTGGCGGGACCGTTCGCGAACCTGATCGCCAGCCCCACCGCAACCGAGCGCAGCTACGGCAGGAAGCACCGCCGCTACCGCGGCTACAAGGAACTCTTCTACCTCCATCCGGATCGGTTCACCCCCGATCCCGGCGTGCGTGGGGAAATCGGGTTGGTTGACGATGAGCGGTTGTTCGTACTCCGTCTCACCGCCTTCACCGCCAGTCACGACGTGAGCGAGGCCGGTATGAGTCGAGCCCAGATCGATCGGATCCTGGCGATGATGACCCCGCTCGGGCGTGTGGTCATCTCCTCGGAGTCCGTCCTGCCACCCGATCTGGCCGGGATGCGAATCACCACACCACCGGAGCGGTTCCATCATGTCCTGGCGGCCGCCGACCTCGTGGTGGGCGACAGCCAGACGGTCTGCTCCGAGGCGGGGGTGATCGGCACCCCTTCGATTCGCTACAACACATGGGCCGGGCGACACCCGTATCAGGTGGAACTCGAGGAGAAATGGGGTCTCACCAGAGCGTTCCCACTCACCGACGAAGACGGGTTCTTCTCAGCGGTTGAGAGTTCGCTGGCTGATCTCGACGGCCTTCACGAACGTCAGGCTGATGGTCGCCGTCGAATGCTCGAGTGGTGTGGTGATCCGGTCGATGACCTGATGACCTGGATCGCCGAACTCACACGCTGACTGCCGTGGGGGCAGCGGTGATGGTCCAGGCCGCGGCTGTTGTGGCGAGCCGGTGGAGGAAGGTGGCCAACTCTCCGCGTGTGACCGGCCCGTCGGGTGAGAACGTGTCGGGGGTGATACCGGTGGTGACACCGATCTCGGCGAGCCAGGCCACGGCCTTCGTGTAGAAGGAATCAGCCGGAACATCGGCGAAGGGAGACGGCGAGCTCGGCTCGATACGGCCGCACAGCCGCCACAGGAAGGTGGCCATCTGGGCCCTGGTGACCCACGAATCGGGGCTGAACTCGGTGGCGGATGTGCCGGTGGTGATGCCCGACTCGGCGAGCCAGGCCACGGCCTCGGAATAGAAAACACCGCTGGGCACATCATCGAAGGGGGCTGGAGACCCCGGTGTCGGTGAGTCCATGAATCGCCACAGGAAGGTGGCCATCACCGCGCGGGTGACCTCATCCATGGGCTCGAACAGCCCCGGCTGGGTGCCGGTGGTGAGCGAGTGCCAGCGCATCCAGTAGACCCCGGGGGCGAAGAACCGGTTGGGCTCGACATCGATGAAACCGGCGAAGAGGTGGAGGTCCATCAGCTTCGCGGAACGACCGTCGGCGGCTGTGGTGTCGACTCGGATGTTGGTGGTGTCGATGTCGATCGGGACCGTGTGGTCGAACCCGTGGGCGATCCCGGCGGTTGGATAGGACTCATCAAGGCCCGGTCGGGGCGTATCGGCGACGATGGAGGCAAACGGTGTGCCATCGACCGCTATGTCGACCGTGGTCGGAGAGCGTGGAGCGAAGCGGTCGATTGTCCATCCGGTGACATCGACGGCATCGAGTGCGTAGGTCGGGGTGAGCGTGCCGAACACCGGCACCAGTTCGGCCGCGCCGGTGCGCACTTCCGGGATCCGTCCGTAGAGCACGTTTCCGGGGCACGCGGTCTGTTGATTGTCGCGGTGGCCAGAGACGTTGTGGAGAAGCACCATCTCTCCCGGTTCCGCGTAGTCGCCGCCGGCCGACCTGACGAATGAGGTCCCCAACGGGTCGACTCCGAACAGCGACAACTTCCATCCGAGCAGGCGGATCAGACTGTCGATGACGGCTTGGCCGGGATCGACCCTGCTGAATGTTCCGAGAACGGAAACTCCCATGCTCTCGGTGTTGAGTCCCGACACGTGGGCGCCGCTGATCGGTTCGTAGATGCTGCCCTGGCGGGCATGCCAGATGCGACCGAACCTGTCGATCACGAAGTTGTAGCCGATGTCGTCCCAGCCCCTGGTGTCCATGTGGTAGCTCTGAATGAGCCAGAGCATTCGGGGCACGTCGTCGGGGGAGTAGTTGTTGGTGTTGACCGTGTGGTGGATGACTCCGTGGCGAAGACCCACGTCGGCCCGGCACCCAAGACCGAACACCGATGCCCCCAGCCAACAATCGATGGTGTCCTTGCGGACCCTGTCGGTCCAGTTGCTTCGTTCGATGATCTCGAGACCGGGGGCGGGTGAGACGGTGGTGTAGGGGCCTGTTGTTGCCTGCGGAGTGAGCTGCCTGGTCGGACCGGAGATGCGGTGGAGGCGCAAATCGGGCACGTCGGCAACGGGAGTGATGCGGTAGGAGGTCGCGCCCGGCACGATGATGACCGGGGAATGGGCCCGGCCGGTCGGATCGGGCGGACCGTGGCCGTGATCGGAGGCAACTTCGGTCGCCGCGGTCCAGTTTCCGGCCACGAGGGCCTCGACAGTGGCGACGGTGGTCATCGATTCGGGGCCGAACCAACTGAGCGACAACCCACCGAGGGCGTCGACATCGATCACGGTCGGGGAGATGAGAGGAGTGCCGATGCTGGTGTCGGCAGATGCTCCCGCACCGATCATCCGAGGGAGTATGGCTGAAAGAGGCGTCAGGGCCGCCGCCTGCAGGAACCGCCGGCGGTGGAGAGTCATGGCACTCGCATCGCTGCCGGTGGGGTGGTTCCGGCAGCGAAGGCCTCAGGCTTGCCGGCGAGGCGCCACAGGAAAGTGGCCATCTCGGCGCGGTTCACGGGGCTCTCGGGTTCGAATGTCTGGGGGCTGGTTCCTGTGGTGATACCCCATTCCACCATCCAGGAGATCGGTGTTGCGTAATACCTGTTCGGATCCACGTCGGCGAAGGCCTGGTCGACGCTGGGGGTGGGTCTTCCGGCGAAGCGCCACAGGAACGTTGCCGCCTGTCCACGGGTGACCGTGAGGTCGGGTGAGAACTCGGTGGGGGACGTGCCGGTGGTGATCCCGGCATCGAGTAGCCACGAGACCGCCTCTTCGTAGTCGGCTCCGGCGGCGACATCGGTGAACGGTCCGGGTATGACTGCTGGGGGTTTGCCGGCGAAGCGCCACAGGAACAGGGCCACGCTGGCCCGGCTGTTGGGTTCGAAGGGCGAGTAGAGGTTGGGGGCGGTGCCGAAGGCGATGTTGGACTCGGTGATCCATCTGATCGGATCGGTGAACCACTTGCCGGAGGGCACGTCGAAGAAGGAACTGATCCGGATCTTGGTGGTGAGCGGCTCGGAGCAACCCGAATCGGCGCGACACCCCAGTTGGATGGCGCGGAAGAATCGGTATCCGTAGGGATCGCCGGACGAGTTGACGACCTCGAGAGTACGGTCGGATCCATAAAGGGTGACCAGGGCCTTGTCGATCCGGCCGGAGGGAGGCACGCCTGAGATGACAATCCCCTGCACCGTGCCCACATCAAGGTTGGCGTAGGGATAGTTCTTGAGCCAGCGGCTGATGTCGGCCAGGGAGTAGGTGAACTCCCACTTGCCGTTGCGGTTCTCGGGTATGTCGTCGTATGGGTCGGGATTGGCCCTCAGGTAGGAGAGGGGCACGTTGCCCCACACGTCCTCGTTGGCCGCGGTGTAACCGCCGTTGGACGATGAATAGAACGTCGAGGCGACGGTTGTGTCGGGGGCGGCGACGAACATGTCGTTGGTGAGGTCGACCGCTTCGATCCAGCGGCACGACGCACCGGTGGGGCACACCTCCGATTCGTGATTCCAGCCGACGTAGTACTGGTCCTTGGTGGATGCGTAGAGATTGAACGGCTCATACCAGGTGGGTCTGGTGCGGGACTCGATGCGTGAGAGGGCGTAGGAACGACCGGCGATCGCCTGGGTGCGCAACGCCTCGATGTGCCAAGTGGACGGAACCTCGGCCAGGCCGTACAGGTATTGCTGCATGGTCATGTTGCCGACCACCACGCAGAAACTGTTCGATCCCCCGCCGAGGCACTGGGTGGTTACTTCCGACTTGCCGCTGTGGGTGGAAGTCGGACGACCCTGGGGAACGAGAGTGATCTGGCCGTGGGCGTAGGCCCGATCGGCCTCACCGCTGCGTTTCCACGCGGCACTTATCGACAGCGGCTCGCCGTCGGTGAACCTGATGTCGAGCCAGGCCGGCGCCGGCCAAGGTTGGCTCGCACAGCCACTCGGGCACAGGTCGACGGCCCCGGGATCGGCGGTGATCGACGGGTTGGATGCAGAACCGTTGCAGCGTGCGCCGGGGCCGGTCAACACTTCCCACCAGTAGTTCCCGCTGGTGCCCGGTCCGTTGCGGCTGATGGCCACCGGGTCGGTGGTGGTGCCGATGTCGGTGCCGTCGATGGCGATCGTGACCTGACCCGAGGGTCTGAAAGAGGAGCAGTTTGCGGTGCCGACCAGCACATCGACGTCGTCGACGACGACCGCGGGGTCGAGGGTCAGGCCACTGGCCGGGAGAAGCTGTGTGCCCTGGTAATAGAAGGCGATGATTTCCTCGGCGGTCTGTCCGGCCCGGGCCCGACCGAGCGCGCCGTATTGGCTCATGCCTATGCCGTGCCCCCAACCGCCCCCGGAGAACGTGAGACTCGGATCAGCCGGTGGGGTCGACACGGCGCGGGCCACCGCAGCAGCCCCACTCGCCGCTGGCGAAAGGCTGACGGCCAGCAAGGAGATGGCGATAGTGATCAGTACTCGAATTCGGATCATCCGGATCCCATCGGCGGGCCGCCCGCTTTTGGTGAGTAGATGTTATAGGGCATCGGAGCCATCGAGTGGTGTCATGAGGGTATGGTCACTCACGGGCGCGGGTCATTCTGCCGATCGGACATGCAACATCAGTTGCCGACTGGATCAATGTGAAGAGAACTCCCATAACCCTCCTGTCCGTTGCGATCGTCGCCGCCCTGCTCTCGACCGCTCCCGGAGCGGCGGGTGCCGCGGTCCCGGCCGACGTGGCCCACGTGATCGTCAGCGTGGTCGACGGCCATGAACCGGGTGATGCCACCGCTCTTGCTTCGAGGATCGACGCAAGATTCGGTCCGGACGTCGTCACCACATTGGCCCTTGACGATGTCGACATAATCGCTGCCGATGTCACGCCGTCGGGTCGGTCAGGTCTCGCATCGCTCCCCGAGGTGAAGTCGATCTCGGAGGCTCGCGGGTTCGCTCCATCCCTCAATGTCTCCGTGCCTCACATAGGTGCCGCCGCCCTCCATGCGGCGGGCTTCACGGGCAAGGGCACGGCTGTCGTGGTGATCGACTCGGGGGTGTCCACCACCACTCCCGCCCTGGCGGCTTCGCCGACTCATGGGGGTTCGGTGATCTACGAGGAATGTTTCCTCAGCGGCGCCGACAATGTGACACTTCCGGGTGATCCCGCTCCGTCGACTCCGGTTGAGTTGTGCCCCAACGGAAGCACACATGCCATCGGTGTCGGTGCCGGTCAGCCCTGCACGACGCTTCCTTCACCGTGCAGTCATGGCACGGGTGTTGCCGGGGTCATCGCTGCTCATGAAGCCGGCTCTCCCTACATCGGAGTTGCCCCCGATGCGTCTATCATCTCGCTGCGCACAACGGCGATCATCCGAAGACCCGGCGGTGCGGTCGAGAGCTACATCCCCGAACAGGGGGTGCTCGCCGCTCTCAACGCGGTCGTCTCGCTCAGCTCATCGCTCGACATATCTTCGGTCAACCTCAGCCTCGGTGGTCCGGCAAACGGCTGTGTCGACACGGCGTGGGAGTCGGTCGTGTCCAAACTGGCAACGGTGGGTGTGGCGGTGGTGGCGGCCAGTGGCAACGGTGGCTCGTCGTCGTCGATCTCATTCCCGGCATGTCTGCCCGGCGTGGTGTCGGTGGGAGCGTCCAACTCGTCCGGTCAGGTTGCGTCATTTTCCGACACGAGCTCGCTTCTCGACCTTGTGGCGCCCGGTGGGGCGGTTGTCACGGCCGCGCCCACGTCCTTTGCGGTCAGTGGGTACGCCACCTAAAGCGGCACATCTTTCTCGGCTCCCCACATCAGCGGGGCCTTTGCTCTGCTTCGCTCGACGTTTCCCTCATTCGAACCGTCGCGGACCCGCAACCTGCTGCGATCCACCGGGGTGATGGTGCCGCGGCCGACGCCGTCACCGAGCGATCGCGAGACCAGATTTCCCGAGGTCCGGGTCGACGCGGCCCGGTCATTCGTCCCCTTTGCCGATGCCACCGGCGCCGCGTTCTGGATACTCCCGGCCGACTGGGCCAAAGCGACCGGAATCTCAACCGGCATCGACGGCGTCAATTTCGGACCCGCCGGCACGCTCGACAGGGCCCAGGCGGTCACGTTCCTGTGGCGTTTCATGGGCCAACCGGCAGCCACCGCAGCGGCGACCTTCAGCGATCTCGAACCCGGTCGGTTCTACATCGACGCCGTCAACTGGGCTGCCGAGACCGGCGTAACCACCGGCATCCCCGGAAACCTGTTCGACCCAGCCGGCGGAGTGACGCGGGGCCAGCTGGCCACGTTCATGTGGCGCATGGCGGGGCGTCCGGCGGCTCCCTCCTCAAGTGGTTTCGCCGACGTTGCCCCAGGTATCTACTACGCCACCGCCGTCGACTGGATGGCGGCCAACGGCATAACCACCGGCACGGCGCCGGGAGTGTTCAGCCCCGACAGCGTGGTGACCCGGGCGCAAATGGTCACGTTCCTGCAACGCCTGGCCTCCACCGCCGGCGCCTGGACCGGAACAGTGTCTCCCCCCACCCGAGTCCTCTTCTAGCCCCGGTTTTGTGAACGTTTGGAGTCCCGTACGGGACTCCAAACGTTCACAAAACCGGGTGAGAGGGGGTCAGAGGCGCTCTACGTTGTCGCCGGTCAGGGCTCCACGGGTATCGAGGATCCTGGTGGCGGCGCCGAGAGCCGGCGAGTCGACGATGCAATCGTGGGGTTGTAGAAGAATGACCAGGTCGGCATCAGCGACCGCGCTCTGCAGATCAGCGGCGGCCTTCAACGAGACACCGTCGATGTCGAAACTGTCGACGAACGGATCGTAGTAGGTGAGATCGGCACCCATCTCCAGAAGCGCCGCCGCCACCGGACGTGAGGGCGTCTCGCGTTCGTCGCTGATGTTGGCCTTGTAGGTCATGCCGAGTAGCAACACCTTCGAGCCGTTGACCGACTTGCAATCGGCATTGAGTGCAGCTTGGGCCCGGGTCGCCACGTAGTTCGGCATACGACCCGAGATCTCCTGGGCAAGTTCCACGAACCTGAACTGGTATCCGAGATTTCGCACGGCGTACCCCAGATAGTTGGGATCGATCGGGATGCAATGGCCCCCGACCCCCGGTCCGGGATAGAAGGCTTGGAAACCGAACGGCTTCGTCTTGGCGGCCTCGATGGACGCCCAGAGATCTATCCCGAGGTCATGTGAGAACACGGCCATCTCGTTCATGAGAGCGATGTTGACATGGCGGTAGGTGTTCTCCAGCAGCTTGGCCATTTCAGCTTCGCGGGTACCGACGGTGGGGACCACGACGTCGACGACCTTGCGGTAGAAGATCTCGGCACGCTGGGTGCAGGCGTCGGTGTATCCACCCACGACTTTCGGTGTGTTGCGAAGCGTGAAGTGTGGGTTGCCCGGGTCGATTCTTTCCGGCGAGAACGCGAGATTGAAGTCGACGCCGGCGACGAGCCCACTGCGAGCTTCGAGAATCGGCCGGACAACGTCGTCGGTCGTACCCGGATAGGTGGTCGACTCGAGAACCACGAGGGTGTCGGGAGCGAGGTGGTCACCGATGGAAGCGGCCGCACTCTTCACCGCGCCGAGATCCGGCGTCGTGTCCTTGCGAAGCGGTGTGGGAACGCAGATCACGACCGTGGACGAGTCGGCGATGCACGACGGGTCGGTCGTGGCCGCGAAGTTCTCGCTGAGCATCCACGAGACCTCGGCATCGCTGATGTCGTCGACATGGGAACGGCCCTCGTTCAACACGTCGACCATGGCGGCGTTGGCGTCGAGCCCGGTAACCGTCAGACCACTACGAGTGGCCTCGAGGGCGAGTGGCAGCCCGACATAGCCAAGGCCGATCACAACAAGATCTGATTGCATGCGTCACAGTCGGCTGAAACGGACGACTCCTGAGCGACGAGAGACGAATCGTCAGCGTGGCTGATTGCCACGGCCCGTGAGCCGGGAGCGCACCCCGTATTTCACGATGCACTTGATGGCGGCCACGCCATCTCGCCAGTTGATCTTCTTGCCGTCGGCGTATGTTCGTCCCGAGTACGAGATCCCGACCTCCCAGACCCGCCATCCCCCGGCAGCGACCTTGGCGGTGATCTCGGGCTCGATGCCGAATCGGTCCTCCTCCAATTCCAGGCTCAGCACCACTTCGCGCCGGAAGGCCTTGAAACAGGTCTCCATGTCGGTGAGGTTGAGATCGGTGAACATGTTCGACAGCAGGGTCAGCAGTCGATTGCCCACCGAGTGCCAGAAGTAGAGGACCCGGCGGGGCCGGCCCGACTGGAATCGGGAGCCGTAGACCACGTCGGCATCACCGGACAGCAGCGGCTCGAGCATGAGCGGGTAGTCGGCGGGGTCGTATTCGAGGTCGGCGTCCTGGACGATCACGAACTCGGCGGTGGCCTCGGCGAAACCCCTTCTCAGGGCGGCGCCCTTGCCCCGGTTGGCCGGCTGGATGAACACCCTGACCCTCGGATCGGTGATCTCCCCGATGAGGTCTCGTGTGCCATCGGTGGAGCCGTCGTCGACGATCAGGAGTTCTGCCGTGTGGGGGCTGGACAGAACGCGGTCGACTATCGACTCGATGGTGGCGGCCTCGTTGAAGCAAGGCATGACGACGCTCAGGCACGGTTCGGACTCGCTCATGGCGCTCGAACGATACCAGCGGCCGGGCGCAGCGGTTAGCCTCGCATGAGCATGGCCGACAGCCCGAGAATCGTGATCGCCGGATGGGCAGGAGCCGGGAACACCGGCGATGAACTGCTCACATCCTGGGCGGTGTCGGTGGTGAAGGCCGCCGGCGGCGAACCGGTCGTCCTGTCTGTTGATCCGGCGGACACCGCCAGGCGTCACGGCGTTGAATCGGTCAGGGCGTTGTCGCCGGCGGCGGCCCGAACAATTCTGGGCGCCGACGGCCTGGTGGTGGGGCCGGGCGGGATACTTCAGGATTCAACGAGCATCTGGAGCCTCCCGGCACACTGCACGCGTCCACTGATGGCTCGCCTGCGTCGGATCCCGATTGTCGGCGCCGCCCTCGGGGTGGGACCCATCACCCGTCGTGGTTCATCGACGTTGTTGAGATTCGCTCTGGGGTCGGCCAAGAGGGTTGTGGTTCGTGATCCGGTGTCGGCGGCGATCCTGCTCCGGAGCAAGGTGGTGGCTCAATGCGGCCCGGATGCGATGTTCGCGGCGGCCCCCGACCTGATCGACGAGAACTCCGTGGCCCGTGATCGGATCATCGTGTCACTCCGCAAGACCGAGATCGCGGGGACAATCAAGAGGAACCGATCGAACGAGGTCGCCCCCGATATGGCGGCATGGTCCGACTCGTTGGTCGGGTTGCGTCGGCATCTCGGGGTACCGATCCGTTTCGTCTCGTTTGACCCGGGTCGTGATCATGAGGTCCATCGGCAACTCGCCGAGATGATCGGTGAATGTGAGTTGCTCGAGGTCGACAACCTGAGCGCGCCCGCCGAAGTGGCGAGGTCGATTGTGGCCGTCACCGGCCGCTACCACGCAGCGGTGCTTGCGGCCGCCTACGCGAGGCCCGTTGTCGCGCTCGATCAGGGGTCGAAACTTCCGGCACTCGTCGCCCAGATCGGGCCCGGAGCGACACTGCTCGATCCGGTGGTGACAGCCGAGTCGCTCTGCGATGCCGCCGACGAGTCGATGTCGGCGTCGTCGGGTCTTGTGGGTGCCGCGAAGCGCCTTGGCGACGATGCCGCGGCCCACGGCGAGGCCATTCGGGAGATGGTGGAGGCATTGTGTTGACCGCGCATCCGCCCATGACCATCCCCGACACGGCGAGAACGTCCACCGCGGTGGATACGATCCCATGCTGCGATTCAAACCGGTCGCTCGATGATCAACGAAGCGCAGCCTTACCATGAACGACTCCCAAGACGACTCACACCGGCAGGTCCCCAGGCCGGTGGCCCGACGGTCGGTTGCCAACGCCGAGGCCCCTTCGCTGCTCCAGCGTCTCGGGGCGGTGTGGACTTACCGGGAACTGCTCGGGAACCTCACCCGCAAGGAACTCAAGGTCAAGTACAAGAACTCGATTCTGGGGTTCATGTGGTCGCTGCTGAACCCGCTTCTCTACCTGATCGTGTTCTCGATCGTGTTCCAGCAGATACTGCGGGCCCAGATACCCACCTACGCCATATTTCTTCTCTCCGGTCTGCTCGTGTGGAACCTGTTCTCCACGGGACTGGCTTCGGCCACCGGTTCGATCGTCGGCAACGCCAGCCTCGTGCAGAAGGTGTGGTTCCCGCGGGAGGTCCTTCCGCTGTCATCCATCGGCGCCGCACTCGTCCACTTCTTCCTGCAGACTCTCGTGTTGGCATCGGCGATGCTGGTTCTGCGCCACGCACCGTCGCCCACCGGTCTGCTGCTCATAGTGCCGGCGCTGATCTGTCTGTTGCTGATACTCAGCGGCCTGGGAGTGTTCCTCTCGGCGCTCAACGTGAAACTCCGCGACATCCAGCATCTGCTCGAATTGGTGTTGCTCGCCTGGTTCTGGTTCACCCCGATCGTCTACGAATACCTTCCCATCCAGGAGAGGCTGGGCAGTTCGTCATGGATCGCGTTCATCAATCCGGTGCTGCCCATCGTGATGGCGTTCCAGCGGGCCCTCTACAACCCGCCGTCGGGGATAGTCCTTCCCGATGAGAGCCTGCTCTGGTACTTCAGAAACCTCGGGGTTTCCGCGGTCGCCGGAGTGGTCCTGGTGATCGTCGGGTTCATGATGTTCGGCCGCATGGAAGCCGACCTGGCCGAGGAGATCTGATGTCGACCGGTATCACCATCGATTCGGTCACCAAGGAATTCCGAATCCACGACCAGCAGGCCAAGTCGCTCAAGGAACGGTTCATCTCGATGGGCCGCTCCAGCTACACCGAGTTTCTGGCCCTCGACGACGTGTCGTTCGAGGTGCCGTCGGGAACCACCGTCGGGTTGCTGGGCCACAACGGTTCGGGCAAGTCGACTCTGCTCAAGTGCGTCGCCGGCACCCTTCGACCCAACAAGGGGTCGATCCGGTACGAAGGTCGCCTGGCTGCGCTTCTGGAGCTGGGAGCCGGCTTCCATCCCGACCTGACCGGCCGGGAGAACATCTACCTCAACGGCTCGATCATGGGCATGTCAAGCCGGCAGATCGACCGGATCTTCGACGATGTGGTCGCATTCGCCGAGCTGTCGGCATTCATCGATCAACAGGTCAAGTACTACTCGTCGGGCATGTACGCCCGCTTGGGTTTCGCCATGGCGGTCAACGTCGATCCTGAGATTCTGCTGATCGACGAGGTGTTGGCGGTCGGTGACGAGGCGTTCTCACGCAAGTGTCTCGACCGAATTGATCAGTTCCAGAAGGCCGGAACCACGATCTTGTTCGTGAGCCATTCGGTGGAGCTGGCCCGTGAACTGTGTGATCAGATTGCGGTTCTGGACGCCGGCAAGATGATTGCCTTTGGCGACCCCAACGACGCGGTGCGTTCCTACCGGGCGTCCCTTCACGAACGTGGTCTCACCGCCGCGGGAGACTCGGGGGAGATCGCCGCCACCGGGGAGGTGAAGCTGGTCAAGTCATGGGTCGAGATGCCGGTCGAAGCACGCGACTGGGTGCGTCCCGACGAGCAGCTGCGGATCCACGCCGTCTACGAATCAGCCATGAAGATCGACGACATCCTCTTCGCGATAGCGCTCCACGACCAGCGCGGCACCCTCATCCACTCGAGCAACTCATCGGTGATGGGCACGGAGATCCACGAGATCGACGGACGGGTCCACGTCACCTACCTGCTCACCCACATACCGCTGCTGTTCGGCACCTACGACGTGAGCCTGGGTGCCCACACGCAGAACGGTGGCTATCTGTACTCGCAGGAAGACGCGGTGCTGCGTTTCAACGTGGGAGATTCGGCCAAGGCCGACGGCATTATCGAGATGCCGTTCACGGTCACCGTCGAGCCGGTTGACTCGAGAGTCGGTTCCGACTGATCTCGATCGTGGCTTCCAACAGCTGCTCGTATCTGTCGAGCACGTTGTCCCACCGGTAGTTGTCGGCCACGAACCGTCGACCCGATTCTCCGAGGGTGCGGCGGGTCTGATCCGATTCGAGCAGCATCAGCAGCGACGCTTCGAACCCGGCGTAGTCATCGTAGAGAAGACCGCCTCCGGCGCGGATGGTCTGCCCGGCCGTTGCGGCGCAGTTGCGTTGCACCAGAGCCGGAACGCCGGCGGTCCAGGCCTCGGCGAGGACCAGCGAGAAACTTTCGAACCAACTGGGCTGCACCAGGGCGATGGCGTTGGCCATGATGGTGTCGCGTGCCCTTTGGTCGACGAAACCGGTGGTGATGACGTCGCCGTCTTCGGGGATCTCGACGGCCTGACTGCCGACTATCACGAGTGCCAGAGGGCCGGGATTGCGTCGCTTGAACTCTGTGAAGTATCCGACTGCCTGCATCGATCCCTTGGCCGGATCGACCCGCCCCACCACGGTGACATATGGGCGGCCGTGTGCCGGATCGGCGGCGGCTTCTCGAATCGATGCGTTGATCGGGTCGACACCGATGCCCAGCAACTCGACGTTGGCGCGGCCCCTGCTTCTGGACCTGATCAGATCGGCTTCTTCCGGGGTCGACACCACGAACAGGTCGGTGTGATCGATCATCGAGTCGAACACCTGCAGGTCGAGTTGTGGTTCGGCATGGGCGGTGGGATGAACGAGTGTGGGGCTGAACGGGGAAGCGAGCCTCACGCCGGTGGCGGTGGTGGGGTACAGGTAGGTGTAGAAGGTGGTCACGTCGACGGGCTCGCGAAGCTCGTCCGCGAGTCCGGCCAGGATCGGGCCCTCCATCAGGAGCCAGTCCTGCTGGGCGGTCGGGGCCAGCGGACGATCGGCGAGAGCGACCCGCTGGTCGAGATGGGCGAACTTCGTCGGGTCGCGCATGAAGCGGGGTTGGAGACGCACCACCTCAACGCCGTTGTCGATGTGGGTGCCGGCTTCGTGGGTTGGCTCCCAAGTGAGATGGTCGGTTGCGGTGCTGGTGACGACCCGCACTTCGTGACCCCGTTGCGCAAGTCTGGTGGTCACCGAGCGGCAGAAGCTCTCGGCCCCTCCGGCAACCTCGGGTCCCCATCGCTGGACGACAGCACGAATTCTCATGCCGCTGATCCGGTTGCCTCGATCGACATGGCGACCAATTCACAGATCACGCTTGGTGCCGCGAACGGCTGTGGGAGGTCGATGGTCAGAGCATCCGATGGTGGGTTGTCGTCGGGGATTCTCAGGCCCGACAATCCGAGGTCGGTGGCAAACATGCGCAGGCGCCGGGCGGTGAATTGGTCGATGCCGATGATCGACATCGTGGCCTGAGGGATGTGTCTGCTGGTGAGCAGGTGATGGGCGGCGATCAGCCGCCACGACCGGTCGGGTGATTCGCTCGCGTCGATCAGGTAGTGGCACGAGCGGTCGACCGGGGTGTCAGTGGGAATGGTCATCCGGCGACTCTGTGGGTCGGGGGAGGGACGCCAGCTCGCGTTCGAGACATGTGACCCTCG
The DNA here is from genome assembly GCA_024276355.1 of Actinomycetes bacterium. Classification (GTDB taxonomy): domain Bacteria; phylum Actinomycetota; class Acidimicrobiia; order Acidimicrobiales; family Aldehydirespiratoraceae; genus SZUA-87. The sequence continues at coordinate 36,649 of JAJRXJ010000014.1, forward strand.
CGGCGAGCATGTCGGCGGTGGCTACGGCGTTGTCGGCGAGCCGCCGGAGTCGGTCGATTTCCGACAGCATGGCATCGAGGGCGTCGATGGTGGCCGTGCGGGCCTGCTCGGTCTGCGACGCCAGGCCGATGAGCTGATCACGGAGCAGACGATTGGCCAGCCTCTTGGCTGTGGCACCCCCGGGCCTGGCGGCGACGACCTCGACCCGCGACATGTCGATGGACGGAGCCGATCTCAGCGATTCGATCATCTCGGCGGTGGTCAGTGGCGCCCGTTCGATGTCGCGGCGGGAAGCACGCAGGTAGTCGTCGGCCAGGCGGTCGTCGATGTCGGCAGGCAGCTGTCCGCCGGCCCTCAGGTCGGCGGCCCGACGCTCGGCCTCGGCCAGCAGATCGTCGGGTGTGCTGGCCGGGGAGTCTGACATGGGGTTGATTCTAGGCAACCCCACCGCGACGACGGGTAGGCGGCGAGTGTTCGATCACCTGCCGAAGAAAAGGCAGGTAGCGATCGAGAATCGCCGGCCACGTGTACCAGCTCTCCACGTACGAGCGTCCCCGGTCGGCGAGAATGGCAGCCCGGTCCGGATGGTCGATTAGGGCGCGCATCGCCAACTCGAGTTGTTCGATGCCGGAATACGCCAACCCGCCGCCTGACCGTCGGGCGTGCTCGACAGTGGCGGCACACCTGGAGTTGACCAATACCGGGGTGCCGGCCATCCAACTCTCCAGAACCACGAGAGAGAACGATTCCATGACCGAGGGATTGATGAGAGCGACGGCACCGGCCAGGAGTCCCCGTTTGGTGGGATCGTCGACCGGTCCGACCACAGACACCCCAGGGGTGTCGGGAGGCTGATCGACGATTGGGCCGGCCACCACCAACTGGCCCGTGATGCGGCCGTCACGGAACAGCTTGCCGAACATCTCGATGAGTGTGTGGGTGCCCTTGCCACGATCGACGCGTCCGAGCACGAGGAAATACGGTCGATCATCCAGTCCGAGCG
>JAJRXJ010000377.1 GCA_024276355.1 Actinomycetes bacterium
CGGTGATCACCGCAGGCCCCGGGTCGGCCTGCACTCCGGCCAAGAAGAAGATCGTTGAGAACGCCGCAAAGCCACCGGCCATCAGTCCACTCAACCTGGCTCCTTTCGGTGGTGTTGTCGGGGTTCGACTCGCCGAAGCCAAGACCAGCATGAGGGCGAAGGCCCCGATGCGCTGGGTCACGGCCGGCCACGAACCGCTTTCCGACGCGGTGTCGATCACCACGGTGAGGCCGAATCCGTATCCCGCGCCGGACACGAACCCCCAGGCCAGGCCGGTCCAGACCGCCGTGGCGGCTCTCCCCCCGATGGTGATCAGGATCAACCCGCCGACAGCGACGGTGGCCCCGACGATGGCCAGAACGGGTGCCGACCCTCCGACCACCACCGTGTAGGTGAACGGCACAACCGCCGACATGGTGGCCACCAGAGGCGACACGACCGTGGACGACGACCGGGTGATACCCCCGTAGTAGCAGGCCAGCCCAACACCGAGACCAAGGCCCGAGAGTCCGCCACGGATCAGGTCATCGGCACGTGGTTCACCGGCGATCACCAGAAGCGGGAGAAGCGACCCGAAGATGGCCACGAACTGCATGGTGACCGCAGTCGTGAGGACGCTGCTGCGACCGATCACCCGCCGGCCGAACAGATCGCTCATCGCGATACACAGCGCGCTCAGCGATCCGAACAGGGCCCCCACGGTTTCGCACGCTAGTTGCCGTCGGCCGCGGCCATGACATGCTCGATGGAAACGAAATGTGGCAGGCTCGACGGTGCCATGCACAGCCAACCACCCGTCCGCAACCTCACCGCCTATGACGCCCACGCCGAGGGTGAGCCCGGCCGGGTGATCGTGGCCGGGGTCGACGACCCGCCGGGCGCCACTGTCTACGACAAGATGGTCTGGTTGCGCGACCACGACGACGGCATCCGCAAGCTCATGCTGCGCGAACCCCGCGGCTACCCGGCTCTGTGCGCCAACATCGTGGTGTCCCCCACCCACCCTGACGCAGACGCCGGGTTCGTGATCATGGAGCAGACCGAGTACCCGGCCATGTCGGGCACCAACACGATCTGCGTGGCCACGGTTCTGCTCGAGACCGGCATGATCGAGATGCACGAGCCGGTCACCGAGTTCACCCTCGAAGCGCCGGCCGGGCTGGTCCGCATCACCGCCAAGTGCAGCAACGGCAAGGCCACCGAAATCAAGTTCCGCAACGTGCCCGCTTTCGTCGCCCATCTCGATGCCATCATCGACGTTCCCCACCTCGGCCCGGCAACCGTCGATGTGGCCTTCGGGGGCATGTGGTACGTGATCGCCGAGGCCGCCCAGTTCGGTGTGGACATCGCCCCGGGAAACGGCCGCGAACTGGCCCGCATCTCGGCGATGCTCCGCCAAGCCGCCGCTGAGCAACTACCGGTGGTCCACCCGGACAACGAGGGCATCTCTGGTGTGAGCATCTCCATGCTCACCGGGCCGCCCACCAATCCCGAGGCCACCCTCAAGAACGTGGTCACGGCGGCGTCCGGGCCGCTCGACTGGGACCGTCCCGACACCTGGACCGGTGCGTTCGACCGTTCGCCGTGCGGCACCGCCACCTGCGCCGAGATGGCCGTGCTCCACGCCAGGGGCCGACTCGGAATCGGCGAACCGTTCGTCAACGAGAGCATCATCGGCACCCTGTTCACCGGGGAACTGGTGGAGCAAACCACCGTGGCCGACCGACCCGCGGTGGTGCCCACCATCGCCGGTCAGGCATGGATCACCGGACGGGCCGAGTACCTGCTCGACCCGACCGACCCGTTTCCCGAGGGCTACACCGTCGGCGACATCTGGGCCTGATCCCATACGCGACCGAGGGCCCGACCGACCGGAGTCGATCGAGCCCACGGCATCACGGAATCAGCTCTTGTCGATCATCCGGCTGAGCGCGCCGGTCGACTCGTCGAGGAGTTCGGTCATGCAGGCCGGGTCGACGGTGGCCACGATTATGTGACCGACCTCGTCCTTCACATCGGAGAACATTCCGAGCGCCTTCATCGACTGGGTCTGTCGATGGTTGTCCTCGGTGGGGCTCACATAGTGGACGGTGGCGCTCTTGTAACGATGGATGAGGAAGATGTGCATGAGCGTCATCAGCCGCTTGCGACGCATGTCGTCGGCCGTGTTCTGATCGCGGATCGACAAGATGTTGTGGCCACGACGGTCGTCCATCGAGGCGAAGATCATGCTGGCCAGCGACCGGTCGGAACTGTCGAGAAGGTTGAGTTCGAGCAGGCCCGCACCCGACGAGTTGGGGCGCAACGAGACCCGCACCTTGTCGTCGATGCCGTTGTGGTCGGCCCATTCCCGGAGCCAACCCTCGAGCAGCGACGTGGGCACCTCGGTCTGAACGAGGTGCTGGAACTGGGTGGAGCCCTTGCCCATGGCCTTGGTGGTGGCCGTACGGCCCGAGGACGCGCCCAGAGCCGCGTCGAGGCGGGGCCCACCCACCTACGACTGCGGGGTCACGTACTCCGATTCGATCAGACGCAGCTTCCGCTGCACACGAGCCAACGCCAGCGCACCGTCGTTGATCAACGCGGTGGCAAACTCCTCCGACGCCATGCCGTCGACCTGATGGCCGCCGTAGGTGATGAAGTTGAAGGTGAAACCGAGCTCACCGATCTTGTCGGGGAACTCCCGCATCTCCTGCTCGGTCATCCCGGTGGTGTCCCAGTTGAACGAAGGCGACAAGTTGTAGGCCATCATCTGATCGGGCAGCACCGCGTGGATGGCCTCGGCGAACTCGCGGGCCTCCTCCAGGTTGGCGGTCTTGGTTTCCATCCACAGAAGGTCGGCGTAGGGAGCGGCCGCCAGCGACTTCGCGACCGCATAGGGGATCCCCCCGCGTACCTGGAGGTAGCCCTCGGTGGTCTTGGCCAGATCCGAATCCCAGACCACATCGATCTCGAGTTCGACGGCCCTGGCCCGGGCCTCGGCGTGGCCGACACCCGAGGCGAACTCGGTCCACTCGTCGACGCTGATCTCGAACTCTTCGCCCTCGGCAACCCTGAGCTTCATGGCCTCGGCGACGGCCTCCGGGTAGGTGGCCAGCCCGGCCTCTTCCTCCCAGGCACCGAGGATCACGTCGGCGGCGCTGTCGAGGACCCGGTCGGCGACATGCTCGGACCCGTCGAGCCACGGACCCGCGGCGTCGGCGATGGCGCCATCGACCCCTGCCGACCTCATCCAAGACTCCGCCTCGGCGTAGGCCGCGTCCGACATGGAGTAGAGCTTGTGGCCCACCAGTTCATCGACGCCGGCCGAGTTGAGGGCCCGGGTCATGGCCAGGAAGACATGCTTGTAGCTCGGCACCGTGGTGTTGGTGGCGCCGAGAATGAACGGCTGGTCGCGTTCGTCGGAACCGCCATCGAGCAGGCTGGCGGCTTCGGCATCGGTGCGGGCCACGATGATGCCGGGCACGCCCATGATGTCGAGTTGGAAACGGGCCGCGTTGAGCCGTTTGATCTGCTCGTCGGAGCCCACCAGAACCTTGCCGCCCTGATGACCGCACTTCTTGGCCCCGGGCTTCTGGTCC
>JAJRXJ010000378.1 GCA_024276355.1 Actinomycetes bacterium
GGTCCCGATCGCTGACTCCGTCGGGGTGGGACCCGAGCGCGAGATGGTTCATCGGGATGGCGGGCGTGTCTGGCGGGCATCGAGATGGGTTCATGGGCGCCATCCGAACCCGGCCGATCCGGTCGAGATCCGGAAAACTTCAGCGGCGTTCGGACGATTCGATCGCGCTCTCGTCGACCTGGATGGCGTCCACGAGGTCATCGAGAACTTCCATGACCCGGCCCTGCGATATCAACGTATGGACGGGGCGATCGGGTCGGCCCCACCGGAACGATGTCGTGCCGCGACGGCTACCCGGGACCGGATCGGTGAGTTGTGGTCGATAGTGGCTCCCGTAGCCGCAGCCCGACCGGGTCTGCCTGTACGGGTCGTCCACAACGACGCCAAACTCGTCAACACGATCGTGGCTGACGACGGCCGGATGGTGATCATCGACCTCGATACCGTGATGCCCGGCACCATCATCGACGATGTCGGCGAGTTGGTGCGGTCCGTGGTCCGGCCCGTTGAGGATGATGCGTCGGGGAGCGCGGTTCCCCTGAAGATGGTCGAGGCCGTGATGGAGGGTTTCCTGGAGGGATTCGGCGATGTGACTCGCGCCGAGGCCGGCCTTCTTCCGTGGTCGGGCGTCATGCTCGCTATCGAGAACGCGATGCGGTTCCTCACCGACTTTGCCGATGGGGACATCTACTTCGCCGTCGACGACCCTGAACAGAACCTCAGACGGGCCGCGGCTCAAGTTGACCTGGCCGAACAACTGCTCGATGTACGCGACCGGATCACGGCCGTTGCGTCCAAGGTGGTTCGTGGCTGATGGTCCCACCGGGCCCATCCCCATGGCCGTATGTTGTCACCCCATGACGCGGATCAGGACCGTACTTGCCGGCCTGACCGCGCTGCACATGGTGATCGGGTTGTGGATCGCCACCTCCGTACCCGGCCCTCTGCTCTCGGCTGACGACCTGGCCTACCTGGGGATTGCCCGCACGTTGGCCGGCGATGGTGCGGCACCGCTCACCCAGCAGCCTCCCTACTCGTTCCTGTATCCGGTTCTGCTGGCTCCGGGGTGGCTGTTCGGGCTGACCGACGGATCGATGCTCACGTGGGCGCGAGCGGTCAACTCCGGTCTGGCGGCGCTCATGCTTCCGGCGCTCTACCTGCTGTGCCGACGGGTTCTCGGGTCCGACCAAGGGGTCTCGCTGACAGCGGCTGTTGTCGGATCAATTCTTCCGGCGGCTCTGCTCACGTCATCGATCGTCTGGACCGAGAACCTTCTGCCGCTTCTGGTCGTGGCATCGCTGCTGGCCGTCGAACGGCTGTCCCGCGATCCTGGGCGAATATCAGCGGTTCTTGTCGTGGCCAGTGCGGTGGCGCTCAACGCAGGCCATCCGAGAATGGCACCCGTTGCGATGGTGATCGCCGTCGCTGGTGGCGCGCTCCTGATCGGACGCGTCGAGTGGCCCCACGTGGTCGGCCTGGTCGCCGCAGTCATTCTCGGGATGGCACTCACCGAGTGGCTGCGCAGGCTCGTGCAGACAGCATCGCTGGGCGGATCGGGCACGTACTCGGTTGGGGATCTGGCCTCTCGCCGCGGTTTCGGCGACCTCCCCGAGATGGCGGTCCACGCCATGGGAGCAGCCGCGTATCTGGTCTTGGCCGGTGCTGGGCTGGCTGTTCTCGGTTCTGTTGCGCTCTGGCGATCCGGACCAACCGGGCGAGTGGCCATCTTGTCGACCATGTCCACCATTGCCATGGCCGGCTGGTTCCTCACCGGGGTCGGTCGCTCGGATGCCTACCTCCATGGACGATATTCCGAGGTGTTTGCTCCGGTGCTGGTGTCGGCCGGAATCGTGGCCCTGACCAGGATGAGATTCGCCCTCTCCATGTCCGTCCTGACCGGGTCGGTTGTGGCAGCGGGCGTTGTGGCTGCGTGGGCCGGGCCTGGAGACAACTGGGTGCATCAGCGCTCACCGGTGATGATGCTCGGTGTGGAAATCGCCGGGGCTCCGTTCGGATCGCTGCGATTCGAACCGGGAGCGGCCGCATCGGTGGTATTGCTGGTCGGGTTGGCGGTGGTTCTGGCGATGAAGAGGCCCCGGTTGGTGTTGGCTGCGATCACGGCTGTCGTGGCGGCCTCGATCGGGACCCTCTCGGGGCTCGACGGACTCGACTCGCTCTACCGGAGTTCCACGGCCGGCACCACCGAGCAGGCCCTTGATGGGATCGACATCGGCCGTCTGATGATCGCTGACGCGTCGATACCGCCACCGGTCTGGGGTGCCATCGCGTGGAGGGTCGGGTTTGATTCCACCACCACCACGTTCGACTCCAGGGTCACCCACGTGCTGCTCGGGAATGGGGTCAATCCGCCATCCGGCTCGGTGAAAGCAGCCGATCTGAATTCCGCCGTCTTGTGGGAACTGCCCCCGTGAGGCGCCACAGCAGCGACCTCAGCCGCCGGCTCCGCTGTCGCCCTGCTCTCGGAGATACTGCTCGATTTCGTCGGCGAGCTGCTCGGTCGACTGCATGTCGGCCTCTGCCTGGGTGCTTTCATCCTGTCGACGTTCGAGATCGGCGATCATCTCGGCGTGGGAATCATCCGAAGCCACCAGGTCGTCGAGGCGCTTGCGGCTACTGATCGACTGCTGCAGGAGTGAACCGGTCTCGACCCTCACCTCGGCCGTGCGTTGGAGAGCCTGCACGAGAGCCAGCGAAGCCGCAGGATAGGGGGCATTGAGTATGTAATGGGGCACTTGGGCCCATACGCCGAGAGACTCGATACCGGCGAGCTCGAATGCCTTCTCGAGAGCCGATTCAACCCCGGCCGGCACATCGAGACTGGCATTGACGTAGTCGCCGACCGTCAGCTCGGGGGTTGAGGCGGTGACCGAGAGCCGGCACGGGCGAGTGTGGGGGACTGCGGCCGGGTAGGCCCCCAGACCCACCATTCTTCTGACTCCGAGGCGCATCCCGAGGGCCACAGCAGCGGCGGTGAAGGATCGCCAATTGTGGTCGGGCTCGGCACCGCTGAGAACGAGGACGTCGTTGCCGTCGAGATCGCGTCCGCCGGTGAGCTCTATCTTGGGCCAGTCAATCCCGGTGTTGACCCCGTCGATGAGATGCATCACCGGGCGCCGGGCCCGATGGTCGATCAGCCACTCGGTGTCGAATGTGGCGATGGGTGAGGCGTCGATCTGCCGGATCACGTGCTTGATGGCGGCCGACGCGCTCTGACCGGCATCGATCCATCCATCGAAGTGGACCAACATCACGGGGCTGTGCAGGTCGGGGGTCTGCAGCAGCGTGTACAGGTCGTCTGGTGCGACCGGATGATTCATCCGTGGCCGCTCGTGCGTTTCGTCATGATGGTATTGGAACACGTATCGGAGCGTCTGGTCGAACCGAGCGATTCCTGAGGGAATGTTTCCCGGGTCGGGTACGTTCTGCGGACTATGGCTGATGTAACAGACGCGACATTCGAGGCTGCCGTCGTTGAACGGTCGAAAACCGTTCCGGTGGTGATCGACCTGTGGGCATCTTGGTGTGGACCATGCAAGCAACTCGGACCGATCATCGAGCGCGTTGTCGCCGAGACCAACGGCGCAGTGGAGTTGGCCAAGGTCGATGTCGATGCCAATCAGGCGGTCGCGGCTGCGTTCAAGGTGCAGTCGATTCCCGCGGTCTACGCGATGGTCGACGGCAAGATCGTCGATGGCTTCATGGGGGCACAGCCCGAGGCCGCGATCCGCGAGTTCGTCGAGCGCCTGCTCCCCGAGGTCGAGGAGAGCGAGATCGACAGGCTCGTGGGCGTGGGTGACGAAGCATCGCTGCGGGCTGCTCTGGAGATCCAGAGCGACCATCCGGCTGCCGTCACCGGGCTGGCAGCATTGTTGATCGACCGTGGTGAGAACGACGAGGCGGTGGCCCTGCTCGGCCGGATCCCCGAGTCGGCCGAGACCCGCAGGCTCGTCGCACTGACCCGCACCGGTGTCCCGTCCGGCGACATCGAGTCGGAGCTCTCCGAATTGCTGGCCACGGTGAAGGACGACGACGAATCTCGTCAGCGATTTGTCGATCTTCTGGCGGTGATGGGTGGAGACGATCCTCGCACCGCCGAGTGGAGACGAAGGCTCTCGGCCGCATTGTTCTGATCAACGGCGCCGCTAGCGTCGTTGCCGTAGTCCCCTCGACTTCCCCCTGAGCGAACCGTTCAAGGGGAGGTCCGTGTGGAGCCGAGCGACACCGGTGTGTCGGCCAAGGCGGTAGTGGGCGCGGCTGCCGATCGGCTGGGTATCTCTCCGGCGGCGGTGGTGGCCGGAGTTCTCGCGGTGCTTGCGGCAGGGCTCGGCGGATGGTGGGCCCTGCGCGCCCCAGACCCGCCGGCACCCGAGTCGGTAATCCCTTCGGTGTTCGAATCGCCGATCCCGATCGCCTCGGCGCTGGCGACGTCCACATCGATTGTGTCGGTCCTGGTCGACGTGGGCGGTGCGGTTGTCATGCCCGGTGTTCATGAACTGCGTTCCGGTGATCGTGTGGTCGACGCGATCAGAGCGGCCGGCGGTCTCACCCCCGATGCCGATCGGGAACGGCTCAACATGGCCATGCCGGTGTCCGACGGACAGCGCATCTGGATCCCCAGAGTGGGCGAGGTCGAGCCCTCGGTGGTGGTTCCCGAAGGTGGCGCCCGCAATGCGGACGGTGGGGGCGAACCCTCACCCGTAGCCCGGGTCGACATCAATCTCGCCGACGCGGGGCAGCTCGAGACGCTGCCGGGAATCGGTCCCAGCCTGGCGGCGGCGATCATCGCCTATCGCACCGGAAACGGACCCTTCGCCAGGGTCGAGGATCTGACCAATGTTCCCGGAATAGGGCGTGTGAAGATGCAGCAGCTGACCGATCTGGTGAGGGTGTGATGGCGTTCTCGGCCGCTGTCGGCGCCATCGCCGGTTCGCTTCTGGTTCCTGTTGTGCCCTGGCCGGTCCTGCTGGTTGTGATCCCGATCACGGTTCATCGGAGATCAACGTTGATGGTGGCGGTTGCACTCATGTTGACCACCGGCATGATGTCGTCCCGTGCCATGTCGGGTATGTCCCCGCTGGAGTCAGCCGAATTCGACGGATGGGTCACCCTGGTTGATGATCCGAGTCCGCTCGGACAATCGGGAGTCGGGTTCACGGTGCGGCTCAGCGGCAAGCTGGTCGACGGGTCGGCCCACGGATCGCCGGCAGCGTCGCTGAGAGGTGTTCTTGCCGGTGAGAGACTTCGGCTTCGCGGCGCGATCTCGCCACCTCGTGTCGACGACTCGTGGCTGCGCTGGCGTCATGTCGTCGGGCGCCTCAACGTGAAGGAAGTGGTGGCGGTGTCGCCGGCGGCACCGGTGGGCCGATTCGTGAACGGGGTCCGCCGGACACTTTCTCGTGGGGCGCGGGCGCTTCCGGTTCGTGACCGGGCGTTGTTTCTTGGGATGGTGATCGGCGACGATCGCGGCCAGTTCCCGGTGACCGCCGACGACTTCCGGGCCGCCGGACTCGGTCACCTGCTGGTCGTGTCCGGACAGAATGTGGCCTTCGTGCTGGCGATCGTCGGTCCGTTGGTGTCGCGTCTGCGGCCGGGCACGAGGCTGGCCGCGTTGCTTGTTCTGCTGATGATGTTTTCCCTGCTCACGCGTTTCGAACCATCGGTTCTGCGCGCCGTGGTGATGGCCGGGGTCTCGCTTGGTGCCGGAGCACTTGATCTGGGCGTCGATGGCAGGAGGTCTCTGGCCTGGGCGGTGGCGGGGCTGCTCGTGGTCGACCCGTTTCTCGTTCATTCCGTGGCTTTTCAACTCTCGGCAGCAGCCACGGCCGGCCTGGTGCTGTTCTCAGCCCCGATCGCCGACCGGCTACGGGGGCCGTCCTGGTTCCGAATCGCGTTCGCGACCACGCTCTCGGCTCAACTTGCGGTCTCGCCGCTGATCGTCGCCGAGTTCGGGCCGATGCCGCTGGCGTCCCTGCCGGCCAACGTGCTCGCCGAACCGGTGGCCGGGCCGGTGATGATGTGGGGGAGTACCGGCGGCCTACTGGCCGGCTTGCTCGGAGGATGGGCGGCCGTGGTGATCCATCTCCCGACCCGGGTGTTGCTCTGGTGGATTTCGGGTGTGGCGTCAGTAGCGGCCGGCGCACCGGCGGCCACCGTGGGTGGAGCGGCCATAGCGGTGATGTCGATGGCCGGGGCAGTGGCAATTCTGCACCGGGGCGCCGTTGCCATGGTGGGGGCGGTCGTGGTGGGAGCAGTGATTCTCGGCGCGGTGACCGGAGCTCCGAGCCCGCCCCACGGTCGCAACTCGGTCGGAGAGGGCATTGTCGTATGGCACTCCGACTCGGCCACCATTGTCGTGTTGGAGAGCGCCCGTGATGCGCGCCGCACACTTGAATCGCTCCGCATCAGCGGGATCAGACACATCGACATGGTCGTGGCCGAAAGGGGAAACCGAACCGACGCGCTGATCGTGCGATCGATCCGCGACCGGTTCGGTCTTGTTCCGGTTGTGGCACCACGCATGCACCGGGTGCCCGGGGCTCACGCGGTGTCGGGAGGCGACCTCGCGAAAGTCGGCGATCTTGGTATCGAATTCCGTGCCGACGACGGGCGATTGTCGATTCTGGTCGAGGCGGGAATCTCGACGCTGGGAGGTGCTCGCGGTGTCACAGGGGGCGGCTAGGGTCGGGCAGGATGTTTCTCGACCTGGGCACCACCCGATTCGACATCACCACCCGAGCGCTGGTGATGGGGATCTTGAACCGCACGCCCGATTCCTTCTACGACCGCGGCAGCTACTGGAGCTTCGACGACTTTCTTCGCAAGGCCGAACAGCTTGTGGCCGATGGTGCCGATTTCCTCGATGTGGGTGGCAGCAAGGCCGGTCCGGGTCCCGAGGTCACGCCCCAGGAGGAGATCGAGCGGGTCGTACCCGCGGTCGCGGCACTCGTCGACCGTTTCGATCTTCCGATCTCGGTCGACACATTCCGGGCATCGGTGCTCGTGGAGTCGCTCAAGGAGGGGGCGTGCGTCGGAAACGACATCAGCGGATTCGCCGACCCGCAGTATCTGCCCACCGCAGCCGCCCACGGCGCATCGGTGGTGGCCACCCACGTCCGAATCGGGCCTCGTATACCCGATCCAGATCCCCGCTACTCCGACGTCCGCTCCGATGTGGTCGAGTTTCTGAGAACCCGGGCCGAGGCTGCCCGTGTGGCCGGGATTCCCCGCGAGAGGATCATGGTCGATGCCGGGCTGGATCTCGGCAAGACCCCGGCACAGTCGCTCGAACTGCTCCGTCACAGCGACGACCTGGTGGGGCTGGGCCACCCGGTGTTCCTGTCGGCTTCCAACAAGGGCTTCATCGGCGAGGTCACAGGCGCCGAACTCGGCGAGCGCCGATACGGCACGATGGGCGCCCACGCGCTCGGCATCGCCCTGGGTTGCCGGGTCCTCAGAGCCCACGATGTGAGGAGCACCCGACGTCTGTCCGACACGATGAGCGCAGTGCTGTCCCACAGGAGACACTGACCCATGGCAGTGACGCTCATGATCGGAAACGACCAAGTGGTCCTCGGCGATGCCGTTGGTTCGAAGATCGACGAGCTCATCGGCGACGGCGACCGTTCACTGATGCTCGAGATTCTCGGTGAGTCCGACTACCGCGACGACGATGCCGAGATCGATGCCACTCGCCTTGTGGTGGCCGGGGGCACACCGCCATTCCTGACCGACCGACGGGTCGTGGTCGGCCGGGCGCTGTCGATGTTCTCCCGCAAGGACCTCTACACACCGATCGTCGAGATGATCTCCAACCTGATCACCACGACCGATCTGTTGCTGGTGTGGGAGAAACCCCTCAATCCGCAGACCGGAAAATACGAGACCGGTCCCCTCCCGAAGGTGCCGGCTGCGCTGAAGGAGGCAGTCGAGATGGCCGGCGGGAGGGTGATCGACACCAAGGTCCCGACCGGAAAGAAGGCAGCCGGGTGGTTGCGCGATCAGATTGCGTCATCCGACCTGAGGTTCGAGCGAGCGGCGGTTGCGGCCGTTGAGGAGCTTCTGGGCCAGGACCGAAGCGGCGTCGTGGGACTCCTGCGCACGCTGGAGGGGGCTTTGGGCTCAGGCGCCGTGGTCACCGAATCCGACGTCGCCACCTACGGCGGTCAGCAGGGGTCGGTGGCGCCGTGGGATCTCGACGATGCCATCGACCGGGGCGACGTGGCCCTGGCCGTCTCCCTCGTCCACCGGATCATCCCACTCACCACCAATCCCAGCGAGCGAAACGGGGCTGCGTTCAGAATGCTGGCGACGCTCAGTCGGCGCTACTCGAACATGCTGCGTCTCGACGGTGCGGGTGCGCGAAACGAAAGAGACGCGGCGGCGATGCTCGGTATGAAGGGGTCGACATTTCCGGCCAAGAAGGCGCTGGCACAGGGCCGCCGTTTGGGCCACGATGCCATTTCGAAGTCGATCCATCTACTGGCCGAAGCCGACCTGCAATTGCGCGGCACGGTCGACTTTCCGCCCGAATTGGTGATGGAGCTGCTGGTGGCCAGGTTGGCCAACATCGCCCGCCGGGGCTGAACCCCGACGATCGGAGCGGGTCTCAGGCCTTTTCGGCTGCTGCTGCCACGTCGCGCATCAGACGGCTCTTGCGGCGGGCGGCAGTGCGCTTGTGGAGCATGCCCTTCTGAGCAGCCTTGTCGATGCGGCTGATCGCAACCTGAAGCGCCTCGGCGGCATTGTCGGCCCCTTCGGCGGCCGCGTTCACGGCAGCCTTGGTGCGGGTGTTGATCTCCGAGCGGACCTCGCGGTTGCGGAGTCGGTCGACTTCGCTCTGCCGGTTGCGCTTGATCTGAGACTTGATGTTGGCCACTGGTACCTACCGTGATGCGAGACTGAGGGCCCTTCAGGCCGACCATGGATGCTACCGGCATCGTGGCGCGGATCGCACCCCGGTCATTGCCGTGTCGTTCCGGCGACCGGCGTGGGTATCGTCGCGGTGTTCGTTCCCGCCCCGTCTGACCGGCAGGGATCCCTCTAGTCGGCAGCATCATGGACCTCGATCGCATTCGCAACACCTCGATCATCGCCCACATCGACCATGGCAAGTCGACGTTGGCAGATCGCATTCTCGAACTCACCGGAGCGGTGGATGCCCGCGATATGCGGGCCCAGTACCTCGATTCGATGGATCTCGAGCGTGAGCGTGGAATCACCATCAAGTTGCAGTCGGTCACCCTCGATTGGCGCGACCACGTCATCAACCTGATCGACACGCCGGGCCATGTCGACTTCGGCTACGAAGTCAGCCGGTCGCTGGCCGCGTGTGAGAGCGTGATACTGGTGGTCGACGCCGCGCAGGGCATCGAGGCCCAGACCCTCGCCAATTGCTATCTGGCGATCGAACATGATCTGGAGATAGTGGCGGCGCTCAACAAGATCGATCTTCCGGCGGCCGAGCCCGACCGCTGTGCCGCGGAGATTGAGCAGGTCCTCGGCATTCCCGCCGACGAGATACTGCGAATCTCGGCGAAGACCGGTGAGGGAGTCGCCGAGCTTCTCGACGCGGTCGTGTCCAACACCCCGGCGCCGGAGGGAGCCGAGGACGAACCGCTGCAGGCACTCATTTTCGATTCCCATTTCGACCAGTACCGGGGCGTGATCTCGTCGATCCGTGTTGTCAACGGCGTCATCACTCCGAAGACCCGACTCAGGTTTCTCCAGGCCAAGACGGTTCACGACGTCGACGAGATCGGGATACGCACCCCCGACAACAAGCCCGTCGATCGTATGGGTCCGGGCGAGACCGGATACCTCATCGCCGGCATCAAGGATGTCGGCGAGGCCCGGTCGGGTGAGACGGTCACCGACGATCGCCATCCAGCCAAGGAGGCATTGTCGGGTTACCTGGAGCCGAAGCCGATGGTTTTCTCGGGCCTCTACCCGATAGACGGCGACGAGTTCACCGATCTTCGTGAGGCTCTCGAGAAGCTGAGACTCAACGATGCCAGCTTCACCTACGAGCCGGAGACCTCAGGCGCTCTCGGATTCGGATTCCGATGTGGTTTCCTCGGATTGCTCCACATGGAGATCGTTCGTGAGCGTCTGGAGCGTGAGTTCGGGTTGTCTCTCATCTCCACCGCCCCGTCGGTCGAGTACCACGTGATGAGAACCGACGGGCGCGAGGTGATCGTGTCCAATCCCTCGGAATTGCCACCCGCTGCCGAGATCGAGTCGATAGCCGAGCCCATGCTTGATGTTCATGTCCTCACACCCACCGGATTCACCGGCACGGTCATGGATCTCTGCCAGAGTCGTCGCGGCGTCATGGGAAAGATGGAGTACCTGTCACCCGAGCGCGTCGAACTGCAATACAAGCTTCCGTTGGCCGAAGTCGTGATCGACTTCTTCGATCAGCTCAAGAGCCGCACCCAGGGTTACGCGAGCCTCGATTACGAGCCGGCCGGATATGAGGTTGGTGATCTCGTGCGGGTCGATGTGCTGCTCCA
>JAJRXJ010000379.1 GCA_024276355.1 Actinomycetes bacterium
CTCTCGGTCGCGTGATAGTCAACGGTGTGCTTCCAACCATTCCCGATCTTGATCCCGACCGGGTTCGACGCCCCCGTTCCGGGGTTGTCACCAACACCGAAATCGACGATCTTCGCGCCGCAGCCCGGTTACGCGCGCAACGAACCGCTCTGCAGCGCGAGCAGATATCCCGTCTCGATACCGAACTCCCGCTGCCTCAGATTCACCTGCCGCAGTTGTTCGTGCCCCACCTCGCTTCGGGGGAAATCGAGCAACTGGCCGATGCCTTCACGCGTGGTCTCGAGCAACTCGACAGTCGACCATGACCGACTACCTCGACATCATCAAGGCGAAGGACGTGATCGTGTGTTGCGGAACCGGAGGGGTCGGCAAGACAACCACGGCCGCAGCCACGGCGCTCGCGGCGGCTCGAGCCGGGCGCAGTGCAGTGGTGGTCACCATCGATCCGGCCCGTCGCCTGGCCAACGCCCTGGGTATCGACAGGCTCGACAACACCCCGAGAATCATCAATGGTCCCTGGCCGGGTCGACTGGCGGCGCTCATGCTCGACACCAAGTCGACCTTCGACGAGGTGGTCACCCGAAATGCCGCCGACGCCGCACAGGCCGAACGGATCCTGTCCAACCGGTTCTACCGCAACATCTCCACCACCCTGTCGGGCACCCAGGACTACATGGCGGTCGAGAAGCTGAGTGAACTCCATGAGAGCGCCGACTGGGATCTCGTTGTCGTCGACACTCCCCCGACACGCGATGCGCTCGCGTTTCTCGATGCCCCGCTCCTGCTGGCACGGCTGCTCGACAACTCGGTCTACCGGATGCTCACCGCACCGAGTCGGGGGGTGTTCAAGGCCGTGAACAGTGCCGCTCAGACCATGCTCAGACAGCTGGCCAGGGTCGTGGGTGCCGATGTTGTCGACGAGGCGGTGGCCTTCTTCCAGTCGTTCGAAGGGATGGAGGACGGCTTCCGCTCACGGGCAATGGCCACGCTCGATCTTCTCGCCGACGATCGCACCGCGTTCGTTCTGGTGGCGTCACCCCGCGGCGACACCCTCGACGAAGCCAGATACTTTCTCGACAAACTGAGGGACTCCGATCTGAGCGTGGCGGCGGTGGTGGTCAATCGGATGATGCCTCCACTGTCGACCAGCCCCGAGCGCAGCGCCGAGATCTCGCGGTTGCGGCTGCGCGGCCATCTGTCGGCTGCTGCCGTCTCCCTTGCCGATCACACCGCCGCGGCAGCAGGCGACAACCAACGGGTGGCGTCGCTCATGGATGACGTCGGCCCGGCCTGCCTGGTGAGGATCCCACTGCTCTCCTCGGATGTGCACGATCTCCGCGGGCTCGGCGAGATCGCCGAGCACCTCACCGAAGGGTCAGCTCAGGTCTTCGTCGAGTGAGTCGACGGCCTCGGCCATGGTCTCCTTCACCGGCACTATCCGATTGAAGCCGGTGGTGTGGAGCAAACGATTGATGTTCGACCGATCGCAGAACACGCTGATGCGGCCGTCGTTCTCGCGCAACTTGCGGATACCGCCGATGAGAGCACCCAGACCGGCCGAGTCGATGAACTGAACCTGAGCCAGATCTACGACCAACCGCGGCTCGTCGCTGATGGCCGAAAACGCCTCACGAAACTGGGCCACGGAGTAGGCGTCAAGCTCGCCCTCGGGGCGAAGCACCGCGTAACCATTGGGGTCGGCTGATTCGATGATGATCTCAAGCACATCAGCATGGTATCGGCACCAGCAACGAGACGCCCGACCGTGGCCCAAGAGCAGCACCGGTGTACGATTCGAACCGTGACAGACATACTTCTGGCCACCGACGCCGACCAAGTTCTCGACGAGATCGAGGCCGCCGTCGGGGGCACCCACATCATCCACCGGGTGCGTAGCGGTGAGGAGGTGGTCGCCGCAACCGCAGCGGTCGACCCCGACCTTGTGATCCTCGACCTTCAGATCGGCAACATGGGCGGAGGAGCAGCCAGTCTGGCTCTTCGCCAAGAGGAGGGGGCCGGCCGACTCGACCGTCGACCCATCCTGCTCCTGCTCGATCGCGAAGCCGACGAGTTCCTGGCCCGCCACACCGGTGCCGACGATTGGATCGTCAAACCGCTCGACGCGTTTTCACTTCTTCGACGTATCGAAGCGGCGCTGGCCAACGAAGGCGTGGTCGACACCACTCCCAAGGCCTGATTGGCATCACATGCCAGTGGGATCGCGGCCGCCCGGGCGGTAGCCTTCCGATTCTGCACACGGGCAGTGGCGCAGGTTGGTAGCGCGCCTCGTTCGGGACGAGGAGGTCGTGGGTTCAAATCCCGCCTGCCCGACAAACACACGCGGTTGGCTCTTGGAATGCGCGGGGGACCGCGCGAGTTGCAGGCCTCGACACGATCGGAGCCCGATTGACCACCACCATCGAACTCACCGCGATCGTCGGCAGTCTGCGCAAGGGATCATTCCATCGGATCCTGTTCGAGGCTTCCGCCTCCGCGGCACCCCCCGGATTCCTGATTCGGGAGTCGCCGGTGGCCTACCTGCCCTTCTTCAACGCAGATCTGGAAGAAACCGGCGAGCCCGATTCTGTCTCTTCGTTCAAAGCGTCTGTCGACAGTGCTGCCGGGCTGCTCGTGTTCACGCCGGAATACAACGGCAGTATTCCGGCGGTCACCAAGAACGCGATCGACTGGCTCACACGACCGCCCGGATCAGCTCCCATCACGGGAAAACCGGTCGGGGTGGTGGCCGCCAGTCCCGGCCGCCATACAGCTTCAGGTGTGCGTGACCACCTGGCGACGGTGATGGGGATCAACACGAATCGGCTGTTCGACGAATCCCTCGGTTTGTCGAGCATTTCCCGCCGGGTGGACGGTCGAGTCCTCCATGCCGACGCCCGCGATGAACTCGGCGACTGGCTCAACAGGTTCTGCCAATTCGTGTTGGTCGGCACGCAGCCAAGTCAAGGCAGCTGAACCACAGGCTTCGCGGGTGTCAGCGATCGAGCCGCGGCCTTCCGGTGGCCGTGATCCTCATCATCCCGTCGACGAACAGCGACCGTCCGTTCACATCCACGCTCTTTTCGTCCCAGTCGACCTCCATGTCGAACTCGGTCGCGCCGGCGCGTTTCATGACCGACTTCACCTCCGACTCCGCCACCTCCCGGGCCACGCGTTTGGCATCGTCGAGATACCAGACCGTGATCTGTTCGGCAGGTGAGTGGACAACGAACAGCCCGCGACGGGGTGAGGTGATCGACACCGAATGGCTGATACGAACGCTTCCGACAACCGCTCCGATGGCGCTGGCCACCTCCGCGTGCCGAGGCACAACCACATCGGTCGACAATGCCCGGCCCACTGAGGGAAAGAACGTGTCGGCCGGTGCCCCGAGGCCCACCAGGGGCACGGCCAGACCGGCCGTGAGACTCACCGTGCGAGTCGAACGATTGAGGGCGGCCTCCACCGCCGGAGAGGCAACCGTTCCTTCGGGAAGTCCGTCACGCGCCATCCCGGCTGCGAGTACTGCCTCCGTGAGCGCCCGTTCGACGGTTGACACCACCACCGCGGAAATCTCCTCCGGGGTGGCAGCGATCGCGTTGCCGAAACGATCACGGCGGCGGGCGAACAGTTCGGCGGCCAGTACCGCGACGTGTCGGCCGTGGTGGCTCTGAAGGCCCAGCACATGACAGGCGTCGGTGGGTGTGAAAGCGGACAGTCGCACAAGGCCCCGATCGACCAGGCGGTCGAGGGCCCTCCGGTCGATGCCGCGCTTCACGACGCTGTCGACCGCAACCGCTCGCGGTCCGATCGCCTCGATGATTCGCGCCTCGGTTCGATCGGCGACCGGCCGTTGGCGAGTCGTCGATGCGAAAGCCAACATGCCATGGAGGTCGGAAGGGGGGTCGGTCGAGATCTGTCGACGCAGGGTCTCCTCGACGACATCGGGATGGAGGGCCGCCAGCTGACACAGCGGGATCACCCGACGGGGCCCGATCAGCAGGTGGGCACCAACGGCCCTGTCGGCCAACCGAACCTCGCTGTCACCTCCGAGGCCGTGGGTGTGCATCCTCACCGCCTCGACCATTGTCTGATGGCCACCCACGACCGCACCCTCTTCTCCCAGCTCCGGTCGACCCGACCGCAGGACGGCGATATCGGTTGTCGTTCCGCCCATGTCGGCAATCAGAGCGTCGGGGACACCAACCAGATGGGCAGCCCCCACGAGACTCGCCGCGGGACCCGACAGGATGGTTTCCACCGGCCGGTTCTTCACGAAGTCAGACGACACCAGTGAGCCGTCCCCGCGCACCACCATCAGCGGTACCGACAGGCTCAGGTCGGCGAGCTTTCGTTCGGTGGCCGATGTGAGCTCCTCGATCAACGGGCTCAGGCGCGCGTTCAGCAGCGTGGTGACCGCCCGCCGGGGCCCGTTCAACCGTGCCGAGAGCTCATGGCTGCAGGTGACCGGCTTGTCGGTGATCGAGCGGATCAGGTCGCGCGCCGCGAGTTCATGGGCCGGGTTTCGGACCGCGAACTGGGCGGTCACGGCGAAGGCCTCCACGGTGTCGACGACGTTGCCCACCAGGTCTGCGAGTTGATCGAGGTCGAGATCCTCGAGCTCCTCGCCGTGGGGTCCGTGACCTCCGCCGAGAACGATCACCTCGCCGTCGCCGAGCGTCTCACGCAACCCGGCCCGGTCCAACGCGTCCCGCTCGAACCCGATCGTGATGAGACACGCCGGACGACCCTTTCCCTCGACCAGAGCGTTGGTGGCGAGAGTCGTCGAGAGCGACACCATCGCTATGGCCGGAGCGACGGGGGCAGAACCCGACGGAACTGCATCCAGAACGGCTTCGATGGCTCCACCGATACCGACCGCAAGATCGTCGTGGGTGGTCGGGCGCTTGGCCTTGGCCACCACCTCGCCATCGGAATCGCGAAGGATCACGGCATCCGTGTAGGTGCCACCGGTGTCGATACCGAGCAGATGGGCGTCATGTTCTGTTGGCATCGGCGCACATTCTGACCGGTGGAGCACCGAAGTGCGAGTGTCAATCGCGCGGGCCGCGACCACCGGCCGGTTGGAGAACCTTCAACGAGACACGGGCGTCTTCGTATCGCCTCCGCTCAGGGCCAGAGCGGTTCGGGGATCTCGAAACCGACCGGTTGACCCCACTTGTTGCGATAGCTGACCTCATGGACCGGGCGTCTCTTGGCCACGCCCCACCTGCCGGTCGGGTAGCCCATCGGCACGCAACAGGCCATGTGCCAGCCCTTGTCGGCGGGAACCCCCAACACCGTGTGGACCTCGGTCTCCTTCAGGGCCAACACGCTGGTGAGCGACGACCCCACCCCCTCGGCCCGCGCGGCAAGCATGGCGCTCCACACCGCCGGGAAGATGGAGCCACCACTGGCATCGTTGCGGTCGAACGCGAACAGCAACAACGGATAGGTGGCAAAGTTCTTCTGGGCCCAATCAACCGAATTCTTGATCCGCTGCATCTGCATGGAGTCCTCGGAGTCGGGATCGGCGGCAACAGCGTCGAGGCGGTCCTTGTAGAACGTGCCCCACAGCGTGTCGATGCATTCGCTGTAGAGGGCGCCGAGCGCGGTCCTCTCGTCGGGATCGTCGACCAGCATGAAGCGCCACGACTGGGTGTTGCCTCCGCTTGGTGCACGAATCGCCGCGTCGAGGATTCGGGCCTGTACCTCTTCCGGTATGGGATCGGGCTTCACCCGGCGCATGGCCCTGGTGGTGTAAAGCGCTTCTCTGATGTCCATAGTTGCCATTCTTGGTCGATGTCGTCACCGTGCGGCCGGACCGGCCGTCGGGGACCCGGTGGCCGGCATGGTAGAGCAGGCCACACCTCAAGTGCACGGGCCATTTGACGATGGATTTTGGTGGACTCGCTGATGCAGGCACTCTACGAACCCGAACGTCGCTGCGAATGCGGCCACCATGAGGGCTCCCACTGCCACGGGTTCAGCAACAAGGCCTGCATGTGGTGCGACTGCCGGGGCTTCGTGAGCTCTAGAGTCGCCATCCATGGAGCTCGCTGAACTACAAGACCTCATGGAACGGCTCTACGGCGAAGCCGACCGCGAGCGGGGGGTGCCGGCCACGGTGGCCTGGCTATGTGAGGAACTCGGGGAACTGGCCCAGGCCGTACGCAAGGGAACCCGTGAGCAGCAACTCCACGAACTCGGAGATGTCCTGGCCTGGCTGGCATCGCTGGCCAACCAGATGGACCTGACCCTCGACGATGCCGTGGCCCGCTATGTGACCAACCCACCCTGAGGCGGCAGATCCCTACTGGACGATGCCCTGGCTCACCAATGCCTCGGCGATCTGGACCGTGTTGAGCGCCGCACCCTTGCGGAGGTTGTCGTTGGAGATGAACAGCGACAGACCGTGGGGAACGGTCGAGTCCTTGCGGATACGGCCGACGATCGACGGATCGATGCCGGCGGCCGACAGCGGCGTCGGCACGTCGGCCAGAGTCACGCCCGGGGCATTGGCCAGCAACTCACGAGCCCTGTCCGAGGTTATCTCCCGAGCAAAACGGGCACTGATGGCCAGCGAATGGCCGGTGTAGACAGGGACCCTCACACAGGTCCCCGACACGAGCAGATCGGGAAGACCGAGGATCTTGCGGCTCTCGTTGCGTAGTTTCTGCTCTTCGTCGGTCTCTTCGGTGCCGTCGTCGACGAGATTGCCGGCCAACGGAATCACATTGAACGCTATCGGGGCCACGAAGTTGGGGCCCGCAGTGAGCGCCACCGAACCGCCGTCGTAGGTGAGGCCCGGACCGTCGGCACCGACCTTCTGGGCCTGCGTGTCGAGTTCCCGCACTCCCGACAGCCCGGCTCCGGAGACCGCCTGGTAGGTCGACACCACAAGGGCCTCCAAGCCGGCTTCATCGGACAGGGGCTTCAACACCGGCATCGCGGCCATGGTGGTGCAGTTGGGGTTGGCCACGATCCCCTTGGGAATCGAACCGAGCGCGTGGGCATTCACCTCGGGAACCACGAGGGGAACATCGGGGTCCATGCGCCACGCCGACGAGTTGTCGATCACGATCGCTCCCGCGGCAGCCACCCTCGGCGCCAGATCCCTGCTGGTCTGGCCGCCGGCGGAGAAGATCACAATGTCGAGGCCGGAGTAATCGGCAACGGAAGCGTCCTCCACCACCACCTCGCGGGTGGCACCACCCAACGGGGCCCACTCAACGACCTTTCCGGCCGACCGAGCCGACGCGAAGAACCGCAGCTCATCTACCGGGAAGTTGCGTTCCGAAAGCAGGGTGCGGACCACCCCGCCCACCTGGCCTGTTGCTCCTACGACACCTACATGCATGTTCACAAGGCTATCCGGCCCGACCGGAACGCTCATCGGGATTTGCCCATCCGTGACGGGAGGCTCACCACGGACACCCAACTGCCGATTCAGAGGTTGGTGGTCTGCGCCCCCGGTGACAGACCATCACGACTGCCATGCCGATACTCATCACCGCCCCCGATCAACGCCCGGACGAGGTCCAGCCCGGTCGGCCGCGTACGAGTGGCGGCTGGTCAATGAACCTCGTGTGGCTGTCGTTCGTGCTGGGTGCGGCCATCGTTTCCTACGCCCACTCGATTGGCAACCGGGCATTGGAAGGGCAGAAGACCCACTTCACGATCTTCTGGATCGGTGTCTTCACATTCCTCCTGCCGGCCCTGTGGAAGCTGTTGAGCCGCAAGACGCGCGACCTCGACCGCTACCTGCTCGTGATCGCGATCGGCCTCTACTCATACTTTCCGAAGTTCCTCGCATACCCGGGACGCCCGGCGTTCTTCGACGAATACGCCCACACCGTCCAGACCGACCGTCTGTTCGACACCGGCCTGCTGTTTCTTCCCAACAACCAGGTGGTGATCATCGGCGACTACCCGGTGATGCACGCGTTCGTGGCTTCGATACGGCACCTGACCGGGCTGAGCACCTACGTGGCCTCGGTGATCATGATCATGACGCTTCACGTGATCGCGCTGATCGCCATCTTTGCCATCGCCGCCCGAATCACCGACAGCCGCCACGTCGGCGGCATTGCCGCCGCCTTCTACGGAATCGGGCCGGGGTTCTGGGGATTCAACACCATGTTCGCCTATGAAACATTCGCGATCATCTTGTTCCTGTGGTCGATGGTGGCGCTGGTCCACATGCTCATGTCCGAATCGACGGCCTGGTCGCGAACCGGCTGGCTGATAATCGGCATCATCATCTCGTTCACGCTGTCGGGCACCCATCATCTCTCGTCGTACCTGAACCTGATCGTGATCGGCGCGTTCGTCGCCGCTTCGCTCTACATGCTGATCCGCAAACGAGAGCTGCCGGAGAACTTCTGGGAGGGCCTGATCTTCTTCATGGTCACCCTTGCCTTCGTCGGGTGGTGGTTCATCAACCAGGCCCCCAACACCAAGGACTACCTGCAGCCCTATATTCAAGGCGGACTCAGCGACACGTTCGGATTCCTCAGCACCTCCGAGTCGGGAGGCGGCGACGCCCCCGCTCAGCGAAAGCTGTTCGAAGGGTCGACGATTCCCCTCTACGAGCAGATCCTGTCGTTTGCCACGCCGGTCATATCGATGCTCGTGGCCGGTCTCTCCCTGCTGGTGCAATGGAAACGGGGGCTCAAACGATCAACGGCCTTGGGAATCACGCTTACCGCCGGTGTCTACTTCATCGTGTATCCGATGATGCTCTCCGCCCAAGGCGCCGAGGGTGCCCGACGAAGCTGGTCGTTCACCAGTGCCGGCCTGGCCATCGTGGCCGCCATCGGAATTCAGGCGGTCACTCTCTGGAAGCGACCGACCTTGCGTGTGATGGGCACCTTCGCGGTGATGGGCACCATGGCCATCCTGATGATCGGCAATCTGGCCGTAGGCCTCAACGAGGTGTACCGATTTTCCGGTCGCTTCATCTACGGCTCCGACACCCGTTCCGTAACCAATGAGATCGTCGACGCCGCCGATTGGTTTGCGCGAACGCAGGGTGTCGACCAGAAGTTGATCGGTGATCGCACCAGCCAGATCGTGTTCCATCAACACGCCCACGTCCAGCTCGGAGTGCCCGATGGCGCCTATCCAATCTGGGATTTCATTCTCTCCGACACCCCACCCAGTGAGTATCTACTCGACCGGGTCGCCGAGGAAGGCCTCAGATATGTCGTGGTCGACAAGAGAGGCACAACCAACATTCCGATGATCGGCTTCTACCTCGACCAGAAGGAACCACTCGCCGGTGGTCGCAAGGCCCCACTGTCGAGGGCCACCCTCGACAAGTGGGAGAAGATGGATTACGCGCTTCGAATCTACGAGAGCAACGAAATGATGATCTTCAGGCTCGACCAGTCCGCTTTCGACACCTCATACCGGCAGGTGGGCAACATCGGGTCCACGATCGGGAGCAGCAGGTAGTGGCCATCATCACCGACCCGATACTCGAGAACCGCCGCCCGGTGGACGAGCCCGTCGCCGGGCGCTCGGTCGATCCGGACACTCTCGACAATGACGGGTTCTTCGCCCTCGATCGGGCCCGATCCCTGCTCGTTATGGCCGCTGTGCTCACGCTCGGCTCGGTATTGCTGCCAACGAGTGTGAGGTGGCTCACGTTGCCGCTGGCGTTCGCGCTGCCCGGCCACGCCATGGTCTGCGCAATATTCGGCCGCCACCTTGAGTTTGGTGGCGTGCGCCGAGCCGCGCTCAGCATCGCGCTCACGCTGACCTCCTACCCGATCATCGCCCTGTCGGCTCTGGTGTTCGAGATGCGCATGACCAAGACCGTCATCGTCGTGGGCACCGACATGCTCGTGGGGGGCTGTGCAACCGTCGTGGCCCGCCGGGCGTGGCTGCGGCAACGCGGCCTGGCCGAAGCGGAACCGGTGTCCGATCACTACGCCGACGCCACCATCCGCATCAGGGAGCTGATCATCCCAGGTACTGCGATGGTCACCGCGATTCTGGTTGTACTGGCGAGCGTGGTCGTCCTACCCCGACGTCCACCCGACGAGTACTCATCGATCGCCCTCGACGGCACCTGGGCCCTGGCCTCGCGTGTTGTTCCGGTTGATCCCGGCAGAAGCATCGAGGTGCAGTTCGAGGTGGCGAACCGGACCCGCGAGGTTCACGACTACACGGTCAGTGGTCAGGTGGTCGACGGGCCCAGTTGGTCTGCGGTCACCAAGAGACTGCGGCCCCAGGAAGTCTGGAAGGGCACCGTGTCGGGGCCGGTCAAAGCCGGGAGCTGCCGATCGAGGTTGAACATTCAATTGTCGGTGACCGGCGAATCCGTCAGGCACTCTCCGTTGGCGATCTTCTTGTCGGACCGCTCGGTCGAATGCTGATTCGCCTGATGACGGATCAGGCCGCGGTGGAGCGAGCCACCCGTCCCCTCACGTAGCCAGCGGTGGTCCACGCCAGACCCAGGATCACGGCACCGGCGCGACGGAACCCGTCCGGCCGACCCCTCAGTCCGTCGCCGATTCCCCGCAGGACCCCCCGCGGGAGAACCCGGGTGGAATAGTTGCGTTCCGACTCCAACCCATCCTGGGCACCGACGTTCCTGGCAACCACCGCCTTCGAGAGCCCCTCGCTCCAGCATCGCGACCTGAAGTAGCGAAACTCCCGACGATCGGGCGACACTCGGTGATACACCTCGAGATCAGGGTCGAAGATGAGTCTGGCCAGCGGATACCTCTGCCGAAGCCTGATGCAGAACTCGGTCTCCTCGCATCCGACCGGCTTCTTCCCGACCCTTCCGATCCCATCGGTGAACCCACCGATCTGTTCGAACACTTCCCGGCGAAACGACATGTTGCAACCGATGAAATTGCGCACCTCATCGATGTCTGTGGGCATTCCGGTGTAGCTGCAGCCGATCACCCATCCGAACTCGTCAGGAAACCATCCCGGCTTGCGCACCCCATCCCAGTTCGGGACCGCCCCGCCGCCCACGCCGGCCACGTTCGGGTCGGAGTAGTCCTCGAGCATCGTGGCGATCCAGTATCGGTCACCGGCTTGCGCGTCATCATCGAGGAACGCCACCACATCACCCTCGCACCATTCAACCCCGGTGTTGCGGGCCCCCGAAAGCCCCCGCTGGTAGGTGTTGGCGATCACATCGATGTGCATCCCTGGCCTGGACGTGAAACGGTCGGCAGCCCTCTTCAGCAGTTCGTCGTTGTGATCTATGACCAGCACCAACTGCTCCGGCGGCTTGGTCTGCAGATAGAGCGACTCGATCCCGCGTTCGATATCGGACCAGCGCTCCTCGGTGTAGGCGCAGATGATCACGCTCACCGATGTGGGACGGGTGACGGTCGGTTCAGATACCGATTCGACGGTCGTGTCGTCGCTGCTGATGGGTGTAGCTACAGCTGCCATGGCTCATCCTCTGGGGGTCGTGGTCGGAACTTGTTGCGAGAGTTGTTCTGGGTGGACGCGGCGACTGGTATTGGCCTCGACGAACCGGCCGGTCGTGTCCGGTTCTAGGCCACCGTTTCGGCGGCGTCTGATCGCCCGGTCGTAGGTGCCTTCGAGTCGTCGGGCCACGGCTTCCACGGTGAAACCCGTCGAGTGGTCCCGGCCCGCAGCACCGAGTTGCCCGGCGAGCGCCGGGGACGCGAGAAGTTCGTCGATCGCGTCGGCCAGGGCCGCCTTGTCGCGGGGTTCCACGATCGTCCCGGTCTTGCCATCGACGACCAGATCCGGGATCCCACCGATGTTGGTCCCGATCACCGGTTTGCCGAGAGCCATGGCCTCGAGAGCTGTTGTCGGGCAGGCGTCGGGGCCCAGCGAGGGCGACACGGCCACCGTGCAGTTCGCGAACGCGGCCATCACATCGGGGTGGGGGACGTTCTGCACCATCGTCACCCCATCGGGCAACGATCCCGGATCAGGGGTGTCGGCCCGCGGGTTGCCGAGAAGAACGAGAGGCGCGTTCGGACGGCGCTCCCGCCATATGTCGCAGAGCATGTGCACGCCCTTGAATTCGTTGAGCGCTCCCACGAACAACACGTACTCGCCGTCGGCGGGCACACAGTCGGGTCGGGGCGCTCCGACCGCGGCGGTGGCACCGGAGGGATCGAAGAAGTTCGGCACCACCTCGACCGGGACTCCCCGGTTGACTCCCGAACCGACGACCGCGTCGCGTACCGCCGAGGACACGCCGACGAAGCGGTCCGCTCGGGCATTCAGACGGGTGTTCAGCTTCATGCCGGTGGTCAGCCCGATCCCTTTGACCATCCCATAGTGGGGCAACGCGCACTGGTAGCACTTGATCGGTCCGGGTCCGGTGCAGAGTTCGGTTTCGTGATGAAGGAAGTTGCGCTTCGGACACGGCAGTCCGAAATCGTGCATGGTCACCACCACTGCGTGGTCGTCCCGGCCGCGACGGGTCAGGGCGCTGTAGACGATCCAACCGTGGACATGAACGACGTCAGGCTTGAAACGATCGACGATCCGGTCGAGTTCGTTCCTGATCCCCGGGTCGGGCATCGTCGGGTGGAACCCCCGCCCGCCGTCCTCGTAGAAGCGATTCAGCACCCGGCGCCATCCACCAAGTCGGTTCACACGTATGCCGTCGTCATCGCCCACCGCGGGATCGTCGGGGCCGGCCAGTGTGGCCACCTCCACGTCGTGGCCGATTCTGCGAAGCTCGTGGCTCAGACGCTGAGCGTGCTTCTCCAGGCCACCGATCACCGGCGGGTAGAACTCGGCCAACGTCAGGATTCTCATGTCGTCCGTTCCATCTGGTCGGTGCGTATGGGCAGCGGTGCGGCCGCGGCGATCACGCCGCCGCCTTTCCACCAGTGCCAGGCCTCGACCATCAGCGTGTAGACGGTCCCGAGGCTCTGCGAAATGATCCATCCCCATCCGGCGGCGGCGATACCCATGTTCGGCACCTGCCACCAGGTGACCGCGAGCGCGATGACCGCCATGCCGACATTGGCGATCGCGGTCTGCGAGATCCATCCGAGTACCCGCCATCGGGCCACCCACACATTTGTGAGCGCGTCCGGCACCGCCGACACGACCAACAGCAGCAACAGGCTGTAGCCGGCATCCGAGTACTGGGGGCCGAACAATCCGAGGATCGACCGGCCCATGACCACCATGGCCAGCGCAACCGGTGTGAGAATCATCCCGATCATCACCAGGGCCCGACGGAACTGGTGGGCAGATTCCTCGGGTGAGTGGGAGCCCTCGGCGAACAGCGACGACGATGCCGCTGACGACACGGTGAAGAATATGGAGCCGACCATCCAGGTCACGTAGAAGTAGGCCGATGCCGCGTCGCCTGCCCGGCTGATCACTATCACCGGCAGCAGGTACATCGGGAACTCTCCCCCGAGGTTGGCCAGATGATGACCGAGCGTCGACACGAATATCGACTTCACTTCGGTGCCGGTACCTGCCGTACGAATGCGGATCTGTCGGCCGATCCTCGGAACCACGAACACGACGGCGGCCGAAACGGACAGGATCGACCCCAACACCCATGACCCCACGAGCCACCGCTCGTTACCGAACGAGGACAGCCCGACGGGAATGATGAGCAGCAGCTTCCCGACGGCGAACATCGAGTTTCTCGCCAGCATCCCGTCGGCGCGACGCTCGGCGACGAACATCTTGTCGACCAGCCCGGACATCACCCACGACACGGCCCCGACCACGAAGATGATACGGGTCGGCCAGTTCATCACCGGTCCGAACGCCCCGATGACACGGGGCAGCATCAGGGCAACGGCCGTGCCCGCCGTCAACGCCGTACCGAACCCGAGCAGGAACACAGCCGAGACATATCTCGTCCAGCTCTCCTCGGTACGACGTGACGACAGGTGTTGCACCAGCGAGGTGCCAAGCCCGAGGTTGGAAACGAGGGCTGTGAGATTCATCGCCGCGATGACCGCTGTGGCCCGGCCCACCACCTCGTCCTCGAACAGGCGGGCCGCCACCATCCAGTAGAGATACCCGACGCCGGCGTTGATGACATTGGTGGCCACCAGCAGGATGCTGTTGCGGATGAGCGAGTCGGAACGCAGTTGTTGCACGCGTGCCAACAGGTGCAAACGTCCGGTCGGGGCTCCCGCGTCAGGATGTGTGGCAGTGATCACAGGTATTCGATCGGCGCAATCCCACAGCGAGTGAACGGGCCTGCCAGCCCTGCTGTGTGATGACGATGGTCACTGTTTCCCGAGGACCTGTGTCCGGAGCCGTGGGTCCAATGTCGCGTCTCTACCGGTCCCGGGGCGAATTTCTACAGCGGGGAGTTGAAGGGCCGATTGATGAGAGCAATGGGACCCGATCCGCTCGACCACACAACCACGGATGCCGAAGGCGGCCACCCGAGGCGTACCGCGCTGAAGCACCGCTTGTTCGCATCACTCACAGTGATGTCAATGTTGTTGGTGTTCGCATCCCCGGCGTTGGCCCAGGACACGACCACGACCACGACCGCACCGCCCCACGACCCGCTGCTCGATGCCACACCGGTCACTCTCCCTCCGACCACCGCCGCTCCCGCCGATGTCGTGACGATCAGCGGTCTCGATTACCTCCAGGCCGGTTTCGATCAGCAGGATCATGATCCCCTCCTCTACGACTCCATCGACCAGGTCCGGCTCAACAGGGGGGCCGGTGACCCGACGGTCACCAGGCTGAAGGACGGCCGCTGGGTCGTTCCCTTCGAGGCCACGGGTGTGGGTCGCAAGGTGAGGCTCACCGGCCAGGTCAACGAGATCAATCTCACTATTCCGATCCCCGAGGGAACCACTCCATCGGCCATGCGAGCGACCATGTCGGTGTCACCCGATGTCAGTTCCGGCTACTTCGAGTATTTCGGCGGAGGGTCGCGGGTCCGAACGGTGGATCTCGGCACCCGTGAGCAGCGTGGTTCGAGCATCGAGATCCAACTCGACCTGTCGGGAATGAAACCGACCAACGGCAAGATCTCCATCACCTTCCGCAATCGA
>JAJRXJ010000380.1 GCA_024276355.1 Actinomycetes bacterium
CGCACCACCTTCGAGGGGGGTCCCACCCCCAAGAAGGGTGGCAAGGCCAAGTCGAAGAAGTCCGGTTCTTCTCACAGAGAGGCAACATCCTGATGAACACCGAGATGCTGGAGGCCCTCCAGGCGCTGGCCGTCGAGCGCGGAATCCCCGTGGATTCGCTCTTCGCCGCGTTGGCCGATGCGCTGGAGACCGCCTACAAGAAGATGCCCGACGCCCACGAATACGCGTGGGTCACCATCGATCCCGACACCATGGAGTTCCGCGTGATCGCGCAGGAACTCGATGAGGACGGCGAGCCGGTCGGCGAGGAGTTCGACGCCACCCCCGACAATCTCGGTCGCATCGCGGCCCAGGCCGCCCGTCAGGTCATGTCGCAACGAATTCGCGAAGCCGAGCGGGAACTGAAGTACGAGGAGTACGCCGGTCGTGAAGGAGACATCGTCACCGGCATGATCCAGCAGACCGACGCCCGTTACACGTTGCTCGACCTTGGTCGGGTCGAGGGACTGCTGCCCCAGTCGGAGCAGGTGCCCTACGAGCGGCCCGATTCGAGCGTTCGCCTCAAGGCCTACATCGTCGAGGTTCGTCGCTCCCCGAAGGGCCCCCAGATCGTGGTGAGCCGTACCCATCCGGGCCTCGTGAAGCGCCTCTTCGAGCTCGAGGTTCCGGAGATTGCCGACGGTGTCGTCGAGATCAAGGCATGTGCCCGTGAGCCAGGCCACCGCACGAAGATCGCGGTGTGGTCGAACGACCCCAACGTCGACCCGGTCGGAGCGTGCGTGGGCGCCCGCGGCGCCCGTGTGCGTCAGGTTGTCAACGAACTGCGCGGCGAGAAGATCGACATCGTTCCCTTCTCCGAAGACCTTCACGACTACGTGATGAAGGCGCTTTCACCGGCGAAGGTGAAAGAGGTCAGGCCCGACGAAGCCACCGGTGAGTGCATCGTGATCGTTCCCGACTACCAGCTTTCGCTGGCCATCGGCAAGGAAGGGCAGAACGCCCGTCTGGCCTCGCGCCTCACCGGTTGGGGAATCAACATCAAGTCGGAGACCCAGTTCGCCGAGGAACAGGCGATGGGCGATGTCGAGTGGGCCGAGGGCGAGTGGGTCGTCGATCCCGAGTCCGGCGAGCAGGTGTGGCAGCCGGCCGATGGGGGAGAGGCCATCTCCGCCGAGGCGTGGAACGAGGCCGTGTCCGACGACTCGGAGACAGATTCTGACGCCAAGTCCGACGATCCTGCCCCGGAGCCGAAGGCCGATGAGCCCGAGTCGTCAGCCGACGAGTCCGAGCCGGCAGCAGAATCCGAAGCAGAGGCGACAGCCGACGATCCCGAGTCGTCAGCCGACGAGTCCGATCCGGCAGCAGAATCCAAGGCAGAGGCAACGGCAGAAGAGGCCGTCGCCGACGACTCAAAGACGGACGAAGGCTGAGTTCCGACCCGATCCGGACCTGCATCGCCTGTCGGCGCCGGTTTCAGGCGTCGCGGCTGGTGCGCATCACTCGATCCGGGGCCGAACTCACGCTCGGCCCCGGCGAGGGCCGGGGCGCGTGGGTGGGGCCGTCGATCACCTGCGCCCAACGTGTGACATCGGGCGCGCTATCGAGAGCGCTCCGCGTAGAGGTGAACGAGTCCGAGGTCGCTAGGCTCATCGCGTCGTGGCCGACCGTCGCCGCCGTGTGTCCGCACACCGGCGACCCAAGTCACACGAGTGCAGAAACTGCTGCACACGATCTGTAAATCGATCCTCGGGTTTCCGGGTCCGGGGGTCAGAAGGGCAATCGCCACACGTGTCATCCAAGATCCGCGTCTACGAGCTCGCAAGAGAGCTGGGCATGACCAACAAGGAAACGCTCGATCTCTGTATCGGGTTGGGCATCGGCGTCAAGTCGCATTCCTCCGGTATTGTCGAGCCCCAGGCCGACCGAGTGAGGCGCAAAGCCCACCGCGAAGGGCTCGTTCGCGACGAGCAGCCACCGGAGCCGGAGACGGCCAAGAAGGCTTCCAAGTCCACCAAGAAGGCGTCCAAGACCACCAAGAAGGCGTCCAAGACCACCAAGAAGACGGTCAAGAAGACCGTGAAGAAGACGGTCAAGAAGACCGTGAAGAAGGCGGTCAAGAAGACCACCGACGAGGCCGAGTCGAAGATCGAGGCCGCGGAGGAGACCGCCGAGGTAACTCCTCCTCGCGCCGAGGCCACAACTGCCGAGACCGCTGTTCCCGCTCCGGTTGAGGAACCCCCTGGCCCGGCTGAGTCTTCGCCCGCGCCGACATCGACGCCGTCGGTCGACGCTCCCAAGAGGGTGATTTCGTCGAGTGGCAGCTCGGGTCCGCCCAAGAGAGTCAGCGATGAGCCCGCCGCCCCAGCGGCCCCCAGAGCAGCGGCCCCGGTCGTCAAGAAGGTCGTCAAGAAGGTCGTCAAGAAGGTCGTCAAGAAGATGGCGGCCGGCCCCGGTGCTTCTCCCAAGTCGGCATCCGGCAAACCCATTCCACCTCCGCCCGGAGGCCCGCCACGCAATCAGCCCTCGCGCGGGTACCAGGGTGGCGGCCCGGGTGGATCGCGTCCGCGTCCCGGTGGTGGAGGCCGTCCCGGGGGACCCCCCGGCGCCGGTGCTCCCACCAGAAGTGGTCCGTTGCCGAGCGGTGGACGCCGTTCGGGTGGACCGCGCCAGTCCGTTCCGGGCGCCGGTGGCCGAGGTGGCCCCGGCGGCCGTCCCGGCGGCCCCAACGCCGGTCGCCGTCCGCCCCGTCGCAAGGGCAGAAGGCGTCGTAGCCGCGAAGAGCTGCAGCCGATGGACATGCCGGCCTACACGCCCGACGACGCGCCCGTCCCCGAGGGTGAAGTTGTGGTGGAGAGAGCCACCACCGCGCTTGATCTCGGGCCGAAGTTCAACCGAACCGCGGCAGACGTGGTGCGTTTCCTCATGCAGCAGGGCGAGATGGTCACGGCCACCCAGTCTCTGTCCGACGACATGATCGAGCTGTTCGCGGCTGAGATCGGGGCCGAAATCAGGCTCGTCGACGCCGGCGAAGAGCAGGAGGTCGAGCTGCAGAAGCTGCTCGACATCGATCTCGAGCCCGACGATGACGCTCCGCTGCGCCCGCCGGTGATCACCGTCATGGGTCATGTCGACCACGGCAAGACCAAGCTCCTCGATCAGATTCGCAACGCCAATGTGGTGGCAGGAGAAGCGGGTGGCATCACCCAGCACATCGGCGCCTACCAGATAGAACGCAACGGTCAGATCATCACGTTCATCGACACCCCGGGCCATGAGGCGTTCACCGCCATGCGTGCTCGTGGTGCGCAGGCCACCGACATCGTGATTCTCGTTGTCGCGGCCGACGACGGTGTAATGCCACAAACGATCGAAGCCATCAACCACGCGAAGGCCGCTGAAGTGCCGATCGTGGTGGCGATCAACAAGATCGATCGTGAGAACGCCGACGTCCAGAAGGCGATTGCCGGCGTGGCCGAACACGGTCTCGTACCCGAAGCATGGGGTGGAGACACCATCTTCCAGGAGGTGTCGGCGCTGAAGAACATCGGCCTCGACGACCTCCTCGATCAGCTCTTGGTGGTTGCCGAGGTCGAAGACCTACGGGCCACCCCCGAGGGTCGTGCATCAGGTGTGGTTCTCGAGGCCAACCTCGACATCGGACGCGGGCCGGTCGCCACCGTGCTTGTGCAGCGAGGCCAATTGAAGGTCGGCGATCCCGTTGTGGCCGGTGCGGCATGGGGACGTGTCCGCGCTCTCATCAACGACAAGGGCGAAAACATCAAGTCGGCTGGTCCCTCCACTCCCGTGCAGGTTCTCGGACTGTCCGAGGTTGCGGTCGCCGGCGACGATTTTGTGGTTGCCCCCACCGAGAAGCTCGCCAGTCGCGTGGCCACGGCCCGCGAGCATTGGCACCGTCAGTCGAACATTGGCCGTGAAGCCCACGCACTTTCGGGCGGAGCGAAGCTGGAAGACATCTTCGAACAGATCCAACGGGGCGAGGCCGCCACACTCAATGTCGTGGTCAAGGCCGATGTGAACGGATCGCTCGAGGCGGTCACCGAGAGTCTTCGCAAGCTCGAGAGCCCCGAGGTCAAGATTGCATTCGTGCATCGTGGCGTAGGCGGCATCACCGAAAACGACATCGCCCTGGCTGCGGCTTCCAACGCCACGATCATCGGTTTCAACGTCCGTCCCGATCGCAAGGCCAGAGACCTGGCCGAGACCGAAGACGTCGAGATCCGCACATACGAGATCATCTACAAGCTGCTCGAAGACATCGAGTCGGCGATGGTGGGCATGCTCGCCCCGGAGTTCGAGGAGATCGTCACCGGCGACGCCGAGGTGCGCGAGATATTCCGTATCCCGAAGGTGGGAGCAATCGCCGGTTGCATGGTCCAAAACGGCACCATCACCCGCGGATCCAAGGTCAGGTTCCTGCGAGATGGAACCATCATCTGGAAGGGTGTCATCAAGTCGCTCAAGCGCTTCAAGGAAGACGCCCGCGAGGTACAGGCCGGATTCGAGTGTGGCATCGGGCTGTCCGACTTCCAGGATCTCAAGGATGGCGACATCATCGAGACCTACGAAGAGCGCGAGATCGCTCGCACCCTCGATCACTGATCCGGTGGGCCCGAGGGCCCATCGATCACGGAGGCACGATGTCCCGACACGGACGACCACGACACGGCACCAATCCGCAGGCGGCCAACCGGTCGGCGCGCGTCGGTGAACTCATTCGACGGATCGTGGCCGAAGAGCTCGAGCAAATCGACGACGACCGTCTGGCGTTGGCGTCGATCACCGGTGTGGTCGTCGACCGCGACCTGTTCCGGGCCGTGGTCTACTTCACCACACTCGATGCCGAGGATGATCCCGAGGTGATCGAGGCGTTGGAGGAACACTCCAAACGCCTCCGCCGTGAGGTCGGGGCGCAGACCAGACTGCGCCGGGCACCGGAGCTTCAGTTCCGGGCCGATGAGACCCTCAGGGCCGCCGAGCGCATCGAGGATCTGCTTCGGGGCACCTCCGATGGCGAGACGCAGGCCTGATCCGGGTATCGACGGCGTGGTCGTCGTCGACAAGCCCGCGGGATGGACCAGCCACGACGTGGTGGCCAAGAGCCGTGGCATCATCGGCACCCGCAAGATCGGCCATTCGGGCACTCTTGATCCCGATGCCACAGGAGTCCTGGTCCTGGGGGTTGGGAAGGCCACCCGGCTTCTTCGGTTCATGACCGAACTTCCCAAGTCCTACGTTGGAGAGATCGTGCTGGGGATCGAGACCAGCACGCTTGACTCATCGGGTGAGGTGCTGGCGGTCCACGACATGTCGCAGGTGTCCGCGGATCAGGTCCGCGCCGCTGCTGTGGATCTGACCGGGCCGATCATGCAGGTACCTCCGATGGTGTCGGCGGTGAAGATCAATGGTCGTCGCCTTCATGAACTGGCACGCGAAGGCAAGGAGATCGACCGCCCGCCGAGGCCGGTGACGATTCACAGATTCGAGCTGGAAGCCGTTACCGGCGAGCCCGGCGTCTGGCGATGTGAGGTCGATTGCTCCTCCGGAACCTACATAAGGACGCTGGCGGCCGACCTGGGGGCCGCACTCGGTGGGGGTGCCCATCTGCGCAACTTGAGACGCACCGCGGTGGGTGGATTCACCATCGACGATGCCCACCCCATGGAGCAGCCCGTGCTGTTGCCCATCGAGTCGGCGGTACGTCATCTGCCATCGGTGAGCGCTTCGGACGAGGTGGCCGTCGAGGTTGGTCACGGTCGGGTGCTGTCGACCGAACGTCTGGGCGTGACCGGCGACGGGCCGTGGGCGGTATTCGACCGTGCCGGTCAGCTCCTGGCGG
Organism: Actinomycetes bacterium; assembly: GCA_024276355.1. GTDB lineage: Bacteria > Actinomycetota > Acidimicrobiia > Acidimicrobiales > Aldehydirespiratoraceae > SZUA-87. The sequence continues at coordinate 5,858 of JAJRXJ010000380.1, forward strand.
TCTACGAGCCCAACCCCCGGGGCGCGAAACCGAGCCTGGTCATACCTCGCTGAACGTCGGGGCCGGGTCTGTCGGCGATAGATTTCTGGCTGGCCAACGGAGGTTCTCTCGAGTGGAAATACTCCATGATCAGATCGACCAACTGCCCTCGTCGAGGGCGGTAGTGGCGACGATCGGGGTCTTCGATGGCGTCCATCTCGGGCACCAGGAAGTGTTTCGATGTGTCCACCAGGTGGCGGATCGTCTCGGCATCGAAACGGCGGTGGTCACCTTCGATTCCCATCCGGCCCACGTGGTGCGCCCGCAGAGCGCCCCCCGGCTTCTCACCTCGCTCGATCAGAAGCTCGAACTGTTGGCCGCGCAGGGACTCGATTACGCCTACGTGATCGAGTTCGATGCTTCCAGAGCGTCCACTCCGCCCGATCAGTTCGTGGAGCAGGTCTTCAGAGACTCACTTCACGCCAAGGCGATCGTTGTCGGCGAGGATTTCCATTTCGGAAAGGGCCGTAGGGGCAACGTCGATGAGTTGTCGCGATTGGGGGAACTGTGGGGGTTCGAGGTTCACCCCCTAGACCTCATCCGCCTGTCGGATGACCACACCGAGCCGGTGTCGTCCACTGCCATCCGGAGGGCGCTCGCCGGTGGCGAGGTGGCCACGGCCGCGGAAATGCTGGGGAGGCCCTACGAGGTGCGCGGTGTGGTTCAGCACGGCGATGAGCGAGGCCGAACGATCGGGTTTCCGACCGCCAACATTCCCGTACCGAAGCTCATGGCATGGCCGGCAGACGGCGTCTATGCCGGGTGGGCCACCAGAGCCGACGGCACCCGCCACCCCTGCGCGATCAACATTGGTCGTCGCCCCACGTTTCACGACGATGCCGACGAGTCGGTGCTCGAGGCCCACCTGATCGATTTCGACGGTGATCTCTACGGAGAATCGATGGCGGTGTCCTTCGTCCAGTTCCTCAGAAGTGAACGTAAGTTCGAAGGCATCGATCAGCTGGCCGACCAATTGAAGTCGGACATCGATTCGGCCCGACGGGTTCTTGGGGTGGCATGACCACCCCCGATATTTCTTGACAGAGTCTCTCAATTAGTGGAACGTGTTCTAGATATGTTCACAGGCATCGTGGAAGAAGTGGGAACCATAAGGGCCTTGGTACCCGACGGCGGAGGTGCCCGCGTCGAGGTCAACGCCGACCTTGTGCTCGGCGACGCCGAGATTGGCTCGTCGATAGCGGTCAATGGATGCTGTCTCACTGTGGTCGACATGGGCGATGGATGGTGGGCGGCGGATGCGGTACCGGAGACCCTCGAGCGCACCAACATCGGTTCCCTGGCTCCCGGTGATCGTGTCAACCTCGAGCGTCCGCTCGCCGCCGGCGGTCGATTCGGAGGCCACGTCGTCCAGGGTCATGTCGACGCCACCACGACGGTTTCCGACATTGCCGAGCTCGAGGATGGGAGCTTCCGCTACACCTTCCAACTCCCAACGACCATCGCCGGCTACGTGGTGGAGAAGGGGTCCATCGCCATCGACGGGATCTCGCTCACGGTTGCCGCCGTCGACAGCACCACGTTCACCATCGCGGTCATCCCTCACACACATGAGGTCACTGCGCTCGGAGCCCGTACCGTTGGGAGTCGGGTAAACCTCGAGGCCGACGTCCTCGCCAAGTACGTCGAACGCCTGGTCCGCCCATTGCTCTGAACGAAAGCTGTCATCAATGACCCAGCTCGATCCGATAGAAGATGCGCTCGCCGCATTCCGCAGCGGCGAATTCCTTGTTGTGGTCGACGACGAGGACCGCGAGAACGAGGGCGATCTGATAATCGCGGCCGACGCGATGACCGAAGAGAAGATGGCCATGATGATCCGCTACACGAGTGGCGTTATCTGTGCCCCCATGCGTGATGAGACGGCCGACCGGCTCAAGCTGCCGCTGATGGTCAACGAAAACACCGAGTCGCACCGCACCGCCTTCACGGTCACCGTCGATCTCATCACCGGCAACTCCACCGGCATCTCCGCAGCCGATCGCAGCCGTACCGTTCGGGCGCTTGCCGACCCCGACTCCGAACCTCGGGCCTTCTCGCGTCCCGGTCACATCTTCCCACTCCGGGCCCGTCCCGGCGGAGTTCTCAAGAGGGCCGGCCACACCGAGGCCGCAGTCGACCTGTGCCACATGAGCGGACGCGCCGAGGTGGGTGTGCTGTGCGAGATCGTCAACGACGACGGAACCATGATGCGGCTTCCGGACTGTCGGAGGTTCGCCGATGAACAAGGTCTGAAGCTGATCTCCATCGCCGACCTGATCCGATACCGCCGGCGCAGCGAGAAACTCGTCCAGCATTTCGCCGCCGCGAGGATTCCCACCCAATACGGCGAGTTCATGGCTCATGCCTACCGATCGGTTCTCGACGGTGTGGAACATGTGGCGTATGTGATGGGTGATGTCGACGGCGGTGACCCACCGCTGGTGCGGGTCCACAGCGAGTGCCTCACCGGCGACATCCTGGCTTCCACCCGATGCGACTGCGGCCCCCAGTTGCAGTTGGCCCTCGAACGAATCGGTCAGGAAGGGCGCGGTGTTCTTGTTTACCTGCGGGGCCACGAGGGTCGTGGCATAGGCATAGCCCACAAGATCAGGGCCTACGCCCTCCAGGACGACGGACTCGACACCGTCGATGCCAACTCGGCCCAGGGCCTCCCGGTCGACTCGCGCGAATACGGTGTCGGGGCCAACATCCTTGCCGATCTCGGCATCACCGCCATGCGCCTCATGACCAACAACCCGAGCAAGTTCGGCGGGCTCGAGGGATACGGACTCGAAATCACCGAGCGTGTGCCGATCGAGATAGAGCCCAACCCCGAAAACATCCGGTACCTGGAGACGAAGCGGGCCCGCTTGGGTCACGATCTTCACATCAACCCATCCTCCGAGAGCGGAGTGGAGACACAATGATCGAACGACGCAACACCCTCGACGGATCCGGTCTGAAGATCAGCATCGTTGCCGCGAGGTTCAACGACGCCATCGTCCGTGAGCTGGTGCATGGTGCCCACGACACGCTTCTCCGGCTCGGTGTGGCCGACGACGACATAGACCTCACATGGGTGCCAGGGGCCTTCGAGCTGCCCCTGCTGGCCAAGCAGCGGGCCACCGGACCTGCCGATGCCGTCATCTGTCTTGGCGCCGTGATCCGTGGAGCCACACCACACTTCGACTACGTGTGCTCGCAGGCGGCATCGGGGATAGCGGCAGCCAGCTCCGACACGGGTGTGCCGGTCATATTCGGTGTGCTCACCACCGACACGATCGATCAGGCCGTGGAGCGGGCTGGAACGAAGTCGGGCAACAAGGGTTCTGACTCAGCCATGGCCGCGGTGGAGATGGCCAGGCTCGTCGCCGAGCGCTAATCCGGATTCGATTCGCCGGGAGCGACCGCCACAGTGGTGGTGTCGCGGCGGCGATGCCTAATTCGAGTGGATGGCCAGCGATGGCTCACCGATCGCTGGGCGATCGTGCCGCTCGACCACACCCCCCAGATGCCACCCACCGCTGAACTGGTGCGGTCGGTCCACTCGACACACGAGGGTTCGGCCACCCGCCGAACGGTCTGGCGAACCGCGGCTTCGTGTATCTCGTAGCCCGCCCAAACTCCGGGATGATCCTTGACCGATCCGACCTCGGTGACGAGCATTCCGGCCACCGTGCGGGCACGGTTCCGGTGGGTGTGCCCCGACGACACCAAGAGGTCGGCGTTCACCTCGGAGAGCGTGCGCATCACATCGTTGGTCTCCGACTGGCCGACACCGGGCGGCCAGAAATAGCGGATCGGGGTGTGCTCGAAGTGATGATGGGCGAATACCAGAGCCGGTCCGTCGAAGTCAACGGCGTCGAGCACCCGCCCGAGTCGACCCTCGAGCGTGCCCGAGCCCTTGGTCGGGATGGTGGTGTCGACGGCAACAACCCGGCTGGAGCCCAACGCCCGCCACTGGACCTCGACGCTGTCGATCCCTCGCGACTCCAACGCCCAGCGATGATCGATCGATCCCTTCACCCCGACCACGTCGTGATTCCCGGGTACGGCCATGACGGGAATCGAGACCTCGTCGAGCACCCGATCGAACAACTCCCACTGGGAGGGGAGTCCGGTGTGGGTGATGTCGCCCTTGAACACGATCAGCTCGGCACCCCACTCCTGGGCCTCTCGTACGGCGGCGATGGTGCATCTCAGCGGGTAGGGCAGCGTCGATCCGGATTGGTCGCGCATGGTTCTGGTGAGGCCGAAGGCCGACTCGCCGAGGTGCATGTCGCTGATGGTGGCCACCCGGCCGATCAGCGCTCCCGGTGGGGACGCTGCGGTCCGAACCGTGAGCCGCGACACGAGACAGTCATCGACGTGCAGATCGATGCGGTGAGCGGTGGCACTCGACAGGCCGCTGATCTCACCCACCCCGGGACGGTCGGCGATACCCAGCCTGGTGGTGATGGCACCGGTGGTGGCGCTGAGGACGCCCGGGGGGAGGTCCCGCCAGGCGATCTGGACGTTGGATGCGTCGACCGCGAACACCTCGACATTCGGTAGCGCGGTGAACGGAAGGGTGATGGCCACGGTGAGCTATCGGCCGGCAGCCGTCGGGGTGTGAGCGAGCGTCAGGAATCCAGCCATGCCGAGAACCGGTCTGTCTCCCTGGCCCGGGCGGCGACATTGATTCGCTGACTCTCGAGGTGTTGCGAAATCTGCATCTCGCCCTGGGGTACGGGATGCGACTCGAGGAACGCCGAAACGCGGACCGCATCGGCTTCGTGGTCGAGGGCCACCACGCCTTCGAGCATCCGGGAGATGGAATTGCTGGGAAAGGTGTCGTTGATCGCCTCCCAGTTGTGCTCGATGAAATCCCACGTGAGAGAGCCTGCGTGACGGTTGGTGAGGGCCCGCCTGATCAGATACGGCCCGTCCTGGCTGCGCACCTCGCCGGTGAGTGTGGAGTCGAGAACGGACCTCACCAGAGCCGGGTCGGGAAAGTCGACGAGTGCCCGAAGGTTGCGTTGCTCGCTTTGCGGGTCGGTGGCATTCTGCCAAGCATCGCGGAAACGCTTGAAGTCCTCGTCGGAGCCATGATTGGCCACCACATGGACCGCTGCTGCCGAGAGAGTGACGTCGGGATGGTCGAGCAGGTCCCGGCACTGCGAGATCACATCGGGGTCGTTGCCGATGGTGCCAATGGCGCGGACCAGCGTGGCCCTGAGCTCGCGCGTGCGGTCGGTGTCCTCGTCGGAGGGTCGGGTGCCCAGGCGCAGAGCCGCTGGCCTCATGAGATCGGCGAGACGTGATCTGAGGCGGCCCTCGAGGTCGGTCGAGACGAACCGTGTGAGGCCGGCCAGGCCGACCGAGAGCGCCTGCCAGACCGTGAGGTCGGTGTCGGACGCGAAGCGCTCCGCCAGCAGCAGATAGTCCGATGCCTGCCCGTGGCCGGCAAGCGTGAGAGCCCAGGCGTCCTCGACGAGCGAATGCCGCTCGGGGGCCGTCAGGACATCGCCGACTGTCGGCGGGAGGGCCTCCATCATCGATGCGGAGGGATCCACACGGTAGAACCCCGAGCCCTGGGCGTTGGCCGACAGGACCCGGTCGCCGTCGGTCAGGAGCAGGCGTTGGCCCTCGAGCAGAACGCTTCGTGTTCGGATCGAACCCGACGAGTCGATCGTTTTGACTCGCAACGGCACCCGCCACAGCCGGTCGTCGGCCGCTTCGGGGTCGAGGGTGAAGTGGCGCTGGCCGATCTCCACTCCGTGAGGAGTGCTCTCGAGGCTCACCAGCGGGTGACCACCCTGGAAGATCCAACTCTGCATCATCGCGCCGACGGGCTCGCCGGTGACCTCCTCCAGCGAAGCCCAGAGGTCGCCGGTCTCGGTGTTGGAGTGGGCGTGAGTGGTCAGGTAGTGGTGAACGCCCCTGCGGAAGGGTTCCTCGCCCAGATACTGCTCGAGCATCCGAACCACCGACGCCCCCTTTTCGTAGGTGAGGATGTCGAACATCCCCTCGGCGTCCTCGGGTGACACCACTGGATACTCGATCGGACGGGTGGAACGGAGCGCGTCGGTGTGGAAGGCGGCTGCCCGGGCCCGGCCGAATGTGGTCCACACGTCCCAGTCGGGGCGGTAATGGTCGGAGCAGGCGGTCTCCATGAAGGTGGCGAACGCCTCGTTGAGCCAGATTCCCTCCCACCACTTCATGGTGACCAGATCGCCGAACCACATGTGGGCCAGTTCGTGGTTGATCACGTCGGCCACCCGCTGCAGCTCGGGCTGACTGGCCCCGTCGGGATCGACGAGGAGCAGCACCTCGCGAAAGGTGACGCATCCCAGGTTCTCCATGGCCCCGAACGCGAAATCCGGAATCGCCAGTAGGTCGAGCTTGTCGGACGGATACGGGATGCCGTAGTAGTCCTCGTAGTAGCTGAGCGCATGCTCGGCCACGTCCAGGGCGAATTCGGTGAGATGGCCCTGACCCGGCCGGTGGACGACCCGAACGGGCACACCCCCGACATCGACCGCATCGGTGGCCTCCAGGGGTCCGACCACGTAGGCGACGAGATATGTGGACATCAGCATGGTCGGCGCGAACTCGACTCGGCGACGACCATCGCGATCGATGGTGTCGGAGATCACCCCGGTGTTGGACACGGCCAGATGCGCGGGGTCGACCACGAGTGTGGACCGGAAGGTGGCCTTGTAGTCGGGCTCGTCCCAGCACGGGAAGGCCCGCCGGGCGTCGGTCGATTGGAACTGGGTGGTGGCGATCACCTGCTCGTGGCCCGCCTCATCGGTGAACGTGGATCGGTAGAACCCCTTGAGCATGTCGTTGAGCGTGCCGTCGAAGGCGATCGTCAGGTTGGCGGGACCCGGCGACAGGGTGGTCCCGGGTGTGATGTGGAGCCTTTCCGTGGTTGCGTCGAGCCGAAACTCGGTGGCGGTCTCCACGCTGTCGACCGTGAGTGACAGTTCGAGAATGTCGAGATCAGCGGAGTTCAAAATGATCTCGTTGGTGCTGGTCGAGATCTCGATGTCGATCGACACCCGACCGCTGAATGTCGCCGACGGTATGTCGGGCCGCAGCTCGATCGTGTAGTGCCGCGGGATCACGTTGCCGGGCAGGCGAGGCTCGGTGGACGAGGAATCTGTGGTCATGGTGTGGCTCGCTGGTGGGGGGTCGAGGCAGGTTAGCGTCCGAAACCGGCCCGCTATTCACAGCGTCGGGGCGATTCGGCCCTCATTGACACGGGAACGTAAAGCTAATGACACCCGTGTAACACAAAATTGATGTTCGATGGAAGTCGGAAGAAGCAAATCCGACGGTTCAAAAGGGGGGCGTGCCCATGCGAGGTCGTGAGTTGTTCGACAGTGGACGCGATTCGGTGGATCAGTACGACTGGCCCGAATCGGAATTCGACATAGACGACGAGGTGTTTGCCGAGGCCATCGCGGCCGGCCGCAGCGAGAGTCGCGCCGCCTGAATCAGAGGCGGCCGGATCTCTGATCTCGCTCCGACAGCGCTAGGGTCCCCGCGTCCGTGAACGTGAACGGGAGTTGCGCCGTGGAGCCGTCAATTGATGTGGTCGGCGTCGGGAATGCCATTGTCGACGTGATCGCCACCGTGCCCGAGGAGTTCATCGTCGGCCATGATCTGGTCAAGGGGGCGATGACCCTCATTGATGCCGAGCGGGCCACATCCCTCTACGAAATCATGCCTCCGGGTATCGAGAGCTCAGGCGGTTCCGCGGCCAACACCGTGGTCGGACTGGTGAGCATGGGGGGCAGCGCCGCCTACCTGGGCAAGGTACGCGACGACCAACTCGGCGAAGTGTTCATCCATGATCTCCGGTCGGCCGGCGTGGCCTACGACGTCCCCCCGGGGCTCGACGGTCCACCTACCGCCCGCTGCCTGATCCAGGTGACCCCCGACGCCGAGCGAACGATGAACACGTTTCTGGGCAAGTCGGTCGATCTCTCACCCGCCGACATAGACGAGGAGGTGGTGGCGTCGGCCGCGGTCACATACTGCGAGGGGTATCTCTGGGACGCTGAGGTGGCCAAGGCAGCCATGAGCCAGGCGATGGACATCGCCCACGGGGCCAACCGGAAGGTGTCGCTCACCCTGTCGGACTCCTTTTGTGTCGACCGACACCGAGCCGAGTGGCTGGATCTGCTCGCCGACAAGGTCGACATCGTGTTCGCGAACGAAGCCGAGATCTGTTCACTGTTCGAAACCGACGACTTTCGATCGGCATCGGATCGGATTCGCGGGATGGTCGAGGTCTCCGCGCTGACCCGCTCGGCGAACGGTTCCGTGATCGTGGCCGGTGACGAGACGATTCCGGTGGCCGCCGCAGAGGTCGAGCGGGTCGTGGATGCCACCGGAGCCGGCGACCTGTACGCCTCCGGATTCCTGTATGGAATCTCCCACGGCGCCGATCTCGAGCGGTGTGCCGTACTCGGAGGCCTGGCGGCCGCCGAGGTGATATCCCACATCGGCGCCCGGCCAAGACAAAGCCTCGCGGGTTTGACCCGCTGACAACACCAACGCCCACACAGGAGCTTGATCAATGAAATACACGTGCTTCGAAATCGAGGACTCCGACGGGGTGGGCCATCTGAAGCTCTCGCGGCCCGATGCCTACAACTCGATGATTCCCGAGTTCTGGTCGGAATTGCCCGAAGCGGTGAGAGACCTGTCCGATTCCGGGAGAGTCCGGGCACTGGTCATTTCGTCAACCGGCAAGCACTTCTCGGCGGGCATGGATCTCTCGGTGTTCACCGGTGGCAACAACCTCGATTCCGACGGTGAGGTCGGCCGTCAGCGGGCCAACCTCCGGCTCAACGTACTGCACCTCCAGGACACCTTTTCGGTGCTGGAGGATGCTCGTATGCCCGTGCTTGCCGCCATTCAGGGCGGCTGCGTGGGTGGAGCCGTCGACATGGTCACGGCTGCCGATTGTCGGTACGCAACCTCCGATGCGTGGTTCTGCATTCAGGAGATCAGCATCGGTATGACCGCCGACGTCGGCACCCTGCAGCGTCTCCCGAAACTGGTACCTGAAGGGATCGTACGCGAGTTGGCCTACACCGGGCGGCGCATGCCGGCTGCTCGCGCCGCCGAGGTCGGACTCGTCAACGAGGTGTTCGATGATCACGCCTCGATGCTCGAGGGGGTCCACCGGATTGCCGCCGAAATCGCCTCCAAGTCACCGCTGGCGATCCATGGCACCAAGGAAATGATCAACTACACCCGTGATCACTCGGTGGCGGACTCGCTCCGGTACATAGCCGTATGGCAGACCGGAATGTTCCAGCCCGCCGACATGATGGAAACATTCGCCGCCAAGGCGGAGGGGCGCGACCCCGAGTTCGACGACCTGCTCGAGGTGCGTCGGGGCCTCGCGTGACCGGGCCGGGCCGCCCGGCCCCTCAGCCGGTGGCTTCGTCGGCCGGCGGCATGTAGAGCAGGTCGAGGTCTCCCGCTCTCACCAGGGTTGAGGCGATCCAACCGCCGAGGCTGCCGAAGTGGGCGTCGAGAGCCGAACCGTCGGCCAGGCAGGCCTCATCGAGTTCGTAGACACCGTCGTAGGAGATCTCTATGGCGTATTCGCACTCGGTGAGATCGTGGCTGTGGATCGACTCGATGGTCGGGCCGCTGCGGACAAGGCGGTCGCCCCCCAGTTTCGGGCTCCGGCTCGGCAGGGCATCGAGCACCACCTTGGGATCGGGTGCGTTCCCGAGTCGTTGCAGGCGAAACACGATCTCGATCTCTATCTTCGGTGATTCGCCCAACTCTTCTTCGACATACCAACTGCGGTAGGCGGTCTGCGACCAAGTGGGCCAGACGCAGGTGATGTCGGCCTGAACACGCGGTGGAAGGCCCTCACCGGGCAGGCCGTACGAGGTCTGCCAGGTGACGTCGCCCAGCAGGACATCGGACTGGAAGTGTTCCTCGAATGCCTGTCGTTCGAGGAGTGCAAGCTCGAAGGCGTCTCGCAGCGCTCCTATTGCATCTGTGAACACGTGATCGAGCATGGCTGCCAGAGGCTAGTAGCCGGCGTCGACATCGACGACTCCGGCGAGCGGAAGCCCGTTGAGCCAGTTCCGGGTGTTGTTCGCCACCCGTTCGGCGAGCAGGGGCAGACCCATCTCGGGGGTGTTGCCAACGTGGGGGGTGATGATGCAATTGTCGAATGCCCAGAGAGGATGCCGGTCGGGCAGGGGCTCGGGGTCGGTCACGTCGAGCACAGCCCCGGCAATCGATCCGCTGCGTAGCGCGTCCTCGAGATCGGGGACCACCACATGGGCGCCACGGGCAACGTTGATCAGCCATGAGTCGGACCGCATGGCATCGAAGATGTGTCGATTGATGATCCCGCGGGTTGCATCGGTCAGCGCCGCCGCGACGACGACGGCGTCGGCCTCGGACACGGCCTCGGTGAGCCTGTCGCTGGACAGAGTGCGGTGGGCTCCGTCGAAGGGGAGCCCACGTCGACGCACGACTGTGACATTGACGTCCCACGGGCCAAGCAGTTCGATCAGCGAGCCTGTGATCCCACCGGCCCCGACCACGGTGATCGACGACCCGAGAAGGTTTCGACCCGACTGGAGTGGCCAACTCTTGGCCCCGACGAACAGGTGAAAGTCCCGGAACGCTGTCAGCAGGGCCGTGACGATCCATTCGGCGACCGGGCGGGAGTAGACGTCCTTGCCCGATGTCCATATGTGGGTGTGGTCGAGATGGGGAAGGAACGGCTCGATTCCTGCCCATGGGAGCTGCACCCATTTGACCTTCGGACATGATCGAATGATCTCGGGGAAGTCGTCTGCGGCCCCGGGGTCGTCCCAGACGAGTACCTCAGCGTCCTCGAAGGGCACGAGGTGACCACCTGCCGATGCCACTGCCGCCGCGAGCGCGTCGTGCATCTCGGGGCGAGAACCGGGGCCGACCGCGAACGCGTTCGCCCCGGCCTTCTCCCCGGCGCTCATGCGGTCACTTCAGTTGAGACCGAATTGGCGATCGCCGGCATCTCCGAGACCGGGCACGATGAAGCCGATCTCGTTGAGCTTCTCGTCGATCGACGCGGTGAACAGGTCGTCGGCGGTGCCCGACTCGGCCAACGCTTCCACTCCCTCGGGAGCGGCCAGAACACACACCACCGTGACATTGCCGGCTCCGGAATCGCGAAGAATTCGGCAGGTGTGAATGCAGGATCCACCGGTGGCGAGCATGGGATCGAGCACCATCACCGGTCGTCCCTCCAAGTGGTCGGGAACCGTGTTGACGTAGGCGTGTGGAAGAAGAGTTTCCTCGTCGCGTTTGAGCCCCACGAACCCGGTACGGGCGTCGGGCAGCATTTCGAGTGCGGCGTCGAGCATCCCGAGACCGGCTCGCATCACCGGAACGAGAACGGGGATGTTGGTGAGGTCGACACCCGTGGTGGGGCCCATCGGTGTGTCGATGTCCTTGACCGTGGTGGCCTGTTGCCTGGTGGCCTCGTAGACCAGGAAGGCGCTCAGATCATCAAGCGCCTTGCGGAAATCGCGACGCTGGGTTCCGCGCTGGCGAAGCCTGGTGAGTCGGTCGGCGGCCAGTGGATGCTGAATAACGGTGGTATGCACAGCAGGATCATGCCACGCTCGGTCGTTGACCGACACCTCGACGCCGAGGAGCGTTGGGGTGTCAGCGGACAGTGCGGACGATCTCGATGCGTTGGGTCGGTGGTAGCGCGAATCGGGCCATTCCGCTGATGTCGCCGGGGGCCACCCGACCAAGCAGACCGAGTCGGTTGTCGGCGGTGAGGATGGTCTCGTTCGGGAACCTGCGAGTGTTGATGATGATGTCGGCGAAAAGGCCGTTGTTCACGAAGTGGTAGTCGCTTTCCACAACGCTCACGGCCTGATCGAACTCGTCTGCGGTGGGGCCGTTGGCTGCCAGGTCGGCTATCTGCTCCAACAGGACCCGGCGGATCTCCTCAACCCTGGTGGGGTCGCCATCGATGTTGATGGAGGCGTCGATCCGCTGCGCCGGGGCATAGACGACAGAGACCGTTGCCGATCCGCCGTAGGACGCGCCAAGCTTCTCTCGGATCGTGTCGATGATCCGAGCGCTCAGGATGGTCTCGAAGACGGTGGCGACAACGTCGAGACGTGCGGTCACGTCGACGGGAGTCGACGTGAGCATGTCGACTCCACCGGTGTTGACCCCGTTCGGGAGGTCGATCACCCTGGAGGTGATGCCGGCGGGCATCGGCGGCATCAGGTCGATCCAGGTGTCGTGGGGGCCGGCCGGGATCGAGCCGATGTAGCGCCGGGCCAGGTCTTCGACGAGCGCGGGGTCGGCATCTCCGACGATGGCCACGATTGGCTCATCGAGTTTCCCAAGGCGCGAGTTGTAGAGATCGAGGACATCCCCGGGATCCAGGCCCGCCAGCTGTTCCTCGGTGGGCACGAGTACCCAATCGGGGCTCCCCGATGTGCGGGCATCGTTCATCGCGATAGCCGCCCGGAACTGTGGGTCGAGGGTTGATGCGGCGATGGTGTTGCTCGCGAAGGTGCGGGCCTGGCGAAAGGCCGGGTCGTCGACACGTGCCGCGGTGATCAACAAGTTGAGAATCTGGAACATGACCTCGAGGTCGTCGGTCGATGACGAGCCGACGAAGCCCTCCGAGGTGGTTCCTATGTAGGGAGACACTGTGGCCGTGATGTTGCTCAGGTAGTCGTCGAGCTGGGTCTTGGTGAACTCGCCCAGACCGCTGCCTCCGATGGAATCCGTTATCAGGTTGGTGAGGGCACCGGAGCCGGTGGGCATCTGCGACCATCCGCCGTCGGACGAGGTGGTGAGTCGGACGGTGCCGCTCTCGATGGCGCTCTGCTGGAACACCACTCTCGCTCCGTTGGGGAGGTCCCATTCGACGATGGTTCCGTCGGCGGTCCTGCTCGAGCTGGTGTTGGTCACCTCAGACGGCTCTGGCGGGGTCATGAGGGCCTCGATGGGCGCCTCCGGGGTGATGGCACCGTCGGATGAAGGAGGGGTGTCCCTGGCGATCTCAACGAGCCTCTCGGCGGTGGGCAGCGTGGACGGGTCGGCCCCGACCGCCGCGATGATCGGTCCGCTGGTCTGCAACACCCATCGCCAATGGTTGGTCACCTCCTCACGGGTGATGGACCGGACCATGTCGGTCTCTCTGGAGACCATCGACTCGACGGAATCGATGTCGGCTCCCTCGAGGAAGTGGCTGACATAACTGGAGGCGAGGCGGAAATCCTGCCGCGACTGGGCGGCCTGCAACGTGTCGTCGAGCGCCGTCAGAGTCTCGTCGACGGCCCGGGAGAACTCATCGGCGGTGAAGCCACTGAGGGCGGCTCCCTTCCAGATGGCGATCAGGTCACCGAGAGCCAGCTCGGGGTCGTCGCCCTGAATGTTGGTGCCGATGTACTGCAGGCCGCGGTTGACCGCGAACGGCCCCATCGAGGGGGAGGTCGAGGTGTGGAGGTCGCCCGACTGGAAACCGCTCGCCAGGCGGGTGTCGAGCATGGACGCCATCATCTGCTCGATGAGCGACAACCGCTCACCGCCCACGGTGGAAAGATCCCAGGGCTGCATCTGGATGTCGACGGAGATGTTGTCGACCACGTTGTCGGGATTGGTGACCACCCGCCCCTGTGGTTCGGGATTGATTCTGATCTCGTAGTCGTTGTGGGCCGGTGCATCGGCCCCTCGGGGTTTCATGGAGGCGAAGCGCTCGGTTACAGCCTTCTCCATGGCGTCGAGGGACATGTCGCCCACGACGACGACCGCCATGTTGTCGGGTCGGTACCAGCGGTCGTAGAAGGCTCGCAGTGGGGGAGCGGTCATTGATTCGACCGGGCCGGGAGATCCGATGGTGGCGTAGCCGTCGTAGCTCGAGTTGGCGGTGTACATGTTTTCGAACTCGGTCTGGATCATCCCGTCGGTTGATTCCCGACCCTGCCTCATTTCGTCTCGCACCACCCCGATCTCGGCGGCGACATCGGCTGGTTCGAGAGTGGCGGCCGACGCCCATTGGGCGAGCACATCGAAAGCGGTCGCGACCGCCTCGGTATTGCTTGTCTCGGCGGCGAGCATGTAGACGGTTTCGTCGTAGCTGGTGTAGGCGTTGGTGTCGGCGCCGAACTGGATCCCGAGCTTGGCCAGAGCCGCGGTGAGTTCGTTTCCGGGAAACTCCTGCGTGCCGTTGAACATCATGTGTTCGAGAAAGTGGGCCGTGCCTCCGTCGGGTTGTTCCTGTTGGGCGGATCCGGCATTGACCACCAACCTGAGTGACACCGAGCCGCCCGGCGTCCTGTTCGAACGGAGGTAGTAGGTGAGGCCGTTGTCGAGTTGTCCGAGCCGCAGGTCGGGGTCGGTTGGCAGTGGGGTGGGGTCGGGGTCGGGAGCGTCGACGACGGGGATCAAGGTCGGGTCCTGTAGCGGACCTGTGGTGGTGGAGGTGGTTGCGGGGGCGGCCGGTGCGCTCGTGGTGGTGGAGGTGGTCCGGTACGCGTCGAGAGGTGATGAACCGGAGCAGGCTGCCGCGGTGAGGGCGAACGCGACCAAGATCGCTCCCGCCAGAGGTGTTTCGTGCTTCACGCCGCTCCTACAGGGGTGGTTCGGATTGCCACGCCTCGAGTGGGGCGTACCCGGGTTTTATCAGATGTTCGATGATCTGGAGACGTTCGCGGAATGGTAGGAAGCTCGACTTCATGGCGTTGACCGACAACCACCGCAGGGTGTCCCAGCCGTAATCGAATGCTTCGGCCAGCGCGGTCATCTCCGAGGTCATCGACACATTGGACATCAGACGGTTGTCGGTGTTGACCGTGACTCTGAACCGCAGCCGGATCAGTTCGTCGATCGGGTGATCCTTGATCTCGTCGCAGACACCGGTGTTGATGTTCGATGTCGGGCAAATCTCGAGAGGGACGCGTCGATCGCGGATGAAGTCGGCCAGACGGCCCAGGGTGCGTTCCTCCTCGCCGCGTTCGTGGAAATCCTCGATGATTCGGATGCCGTGGCCGAGCCGTTCGGCGCCACAGTATTGGATGGCCTTCCAGATCGACTTGGGGCCGTAGGCCTCACCGGCGTGAATCGTGATGTGGAAGTTCTCGCGTTGGCAGTACTGGAAGGCCAGGAGGTGATCGTCGGGAGGGAAGCCGTCTTCCGGGCCGGCAATGTCGAATCCGACCACCCCCTGGTCGCGCCACCTGACGGCAGCCATGGCCACGTCGAAGCTTTGATCGAGATGGCGCAACGCCGAGCAGATGATGCGGATGGTGAGCGAGGTGCCGTCGGACCCCAACCGGAAGCCCTCGATCACGGCCTCGATGGCGTCGTCGAGTGTGAGCCCGCGCGTGGTGTGAAGCTCCGGAGCGAATCTGACCTCGGCGTATACCACGCCATCGGCGGCCAGATCCTCTGCACATTCGCGGGCCACCCTGACAAGTGCTTCGGTGGTCTGCATGACCCCGACCGTGTGATCGAATGTCTCGAGGTAGAGAGCGAGGTTCTTGCGGTTGGCGCCGCGCTGCATCCACTCGGTGAGTTCGTCGGGGTCGAAGCTCGGCAGGTCGTGGTAGCCGGTCTGCTCAGCGAGCTCGATGATCGTGGATGCCCGCAGGCCCCCGTCGAGATGATCGTGGAGCACAACCTTTGGTGCTCTGCGAATCCGTTCGAAGTCCGGTGGGCCGACATCGGGCGCATGAATGGCGATGCTCATTCACCGAGACTAGTGCCATCATCGTGCGTTCGATTCAGCCGGGGCGCCCGGGATGGCAGTACTGACACTGGTTCGAAGCGGGGTCGCCTCGATGCCGAATGTCCGGGTGGCCGAGGATGAGTCGATCACGAATGGTCGTTCGAATTGGTAGGCGACTTCGATCAGTTCTCTGACCGTGGGAGATGCGAGCCCGGCGAGACGAAGAGCGAGTCGTGGGGTGGCCCTGACCTTGACCTGCTTGCGACCGGCCGCCTCGCAGAGCATCTCGACCATTCGGCGCTGGGTGACCGGTGGGGCGGTCGGTACGTGCCAGGGTCGGCCCCATGCCCGTTCGTCGGTGGCCAGTGCCGCCAGGGTCTCGGCGACGTCGCCGATCGCCGTCCAACTGTGGGGCTGGTCCGGCGAGCCGATCACGGAGACCGGTTTCCCCGCCAGAATTCGGTTGACCACCCGACTGCCCATGTGGCCGCTGTCGCCGACCTCGGCGCCGATGAAGTCCGACGCCCGGGCTTCGGTTGCCCTCACGCGGCCGGCCTTGTGGGCGGCCAGCGCGTCTGTCCACATCATGGCCCGGATCCGTCCCTTGCGGGTGGTGGCGGCGAGTGGGTGGTCCTCGGCCATCGGCGCGGTCGGTTCTCCGTATCCGTACAGGTTGCTCATTGTCACGAGCACGGCATCGGCGGACTCGGCGGCCGACAGGATCGAGGCGGCCAGGGGAGGCCAATCGGTGGTCCAACGGTTGTACGGGGGATTGGCACAGTTGATGACCGAGGCCGCGCCGGCAACGACGGGCATGAGACTCTCGGGGATCGACGCATCAGCCTTCGTCAGGCGAATGGCGGGGTGTGATGGTCCGTTCCCGGATCGGGTCACCACCACGACCTCGTGTCCTCGTTCGGCCAGCAGAAGTGCGGTGGAGGCGCCCACGGCGCCCGACCCGATGACCACGTGCCTGGAGAGTTGGGAGGGATTGTCGATGGTTGACATTTCATTCCTTAGGATCAATGATACGAAACGAGAGCAGTGCTCTCGCAATGAGCGAAGCAGTTCGGAGCCCCCTTGTCAAGAGCAGTGCTCACATTTGTTGCCAGTGCTCTCGAAATGGTGCACAATGGGGGCATGTCATCATCCACGCCGGCAACGGCCCGGGCTCGGGCCCGAGCTGAGATCACCGCCGAGATAAAGGCATCCGCCCGTCTACAAGTGGCCGCGGTCGGCGCATCCGGTCTCTCATTACGGGCCGTGTCGCGAGATCTCGGCATGGCCTCCTCGGCCATATACCGGTATTTCCCCAGCCGCGACGCACTTCTTACCGCCTTGATCATCGACGCCTTCGACGCCATCGGACATGTGGCCGAAGAAGCCAACCTCAGCCTGGCCGGGAGCCCACCGGAGAAACGTTGGCGAGGCGTGGCCCACGCGGTGAGACGGTGGGCGCTCGACAATCCCCACGAATACGCGCTGGTCTACGGCAGCCCGGTGCCGGGTTACGTGGCCCCATCCGAAACGGCGACATCAGCAACCAGAATCACCGACGTGCTCCTGGGAATCCTTGCCGAAGCGGCTCCGACCATCGCTCGGATCGAGCTCCCGGAGCCCCCCGACGAGACCGCGGTGGAGATGGAGGCGATCGTGCCTGGCCTCCCACCGAGGGTCACGGCGCTTGGGATCGGTCTGTGGGCGCAACTCTTCGGACTGATCTCACTCGAACTGTTCGGCCATTTCGAGACCGTGATCACCGATCGCGACGCGTTCTTCGATCATCAACTCACCCTGGCCGCCCACTCGATGGGTCTCGACACCTGACGGTGTGAGCGCCCCGTCAGGCATGGGTGATTTCAGGACCGAAAGCCTCTCATGGGCATGTCGGCAGGCCTCTGAAGCCAGTTGTCGGCCGGATACTCGGCACCACCCTCGATCACGTGAAGCGTGTAGGCATGACGGCTCCGCTCCGACCTGTTCGGTCCGCTCCAATGGGGCAGCAGACCATGGATCACGATCAGGGTTCCGGCCTCCACCTCGAGAGGCACCAGATCGTCGGTGGGCCACGGTGTGGGGTCGAGCAGATCGGTGACGGTTCCCGTGCCCTGACGTCGGAACCGTGATCTGACCGGTCCGGTGTGGCCACCGGGTACGGCCCACAGGCAACCGTTGTCGACCGTGGCGTCTTCGACGGCAAACCAGAAACCGATCACGCTCATGGGTTCGGTCCACAGAAAGGTGTGGTCGCAATGACAGGTGACCTCCCCGCCGATCCCGGGCTGCTTGAATATGTACATCGACTGAAGGAGTCGAGGATCGACGAACCCCAGATCGTCGGCGAGGTCGGCCAGCTCGGGTGTGCGTGAGAAACGATTGAACACCGGGTCCAGATCATGCATGGCATGCCCCAGCTTGTTGACCGCCAACGGAAGGGGGCGGTCGAGGGCTCCGTCGTGGACCACTCCATCCTCGAGGAACCATCTGATCTTGTCGCCCGAGGTGAGGAACCACTCATCCTGGGCATGGCTCTGATCGGTGGTGGAGAATACGGTTAGGGCACCACCCAACCCGGGGTCGGCGGAGTCGAGCAGCGACACCGCATGGGCACGCAGTTCCCGGCACGAGTCAATTGGCACGAAACCGGGCAGCGCCAAGAACCCGTCGCGGTTCCAGTCGGCGAGCTGGGAGTCGCTGATCACGGCCAAGGTCAGGTCTCGCCCTTGCGGTAGATCTGGCCGTCGGCGGCCGGCATCCTCAGGTGCTGACTCAGGAATATGAGCGTGAGCAGCACCATCACATACGGCATGGTGTTGGGTAACCATTTGGGCGCGGTGGTACTCAGGATGTACCAGATGAGTGTGGCTCCGCCAAGACCTCCCGCAAGCAGGGCGTCGTTGCGCTTACCGCGACGTGCGGCCCAGATCACCACGAGGAAGAGAGCCACGGCGATCACGAGAAGGAGATTGTGGGTGGCATCGCCACCCAGGTCTCGCAGCGCGAGCCCGAACGGGTAGCCGAACACCAGGGCACCGGCGAGAATCCCGCCGGGACGCCAGTTGCCGAAGATCAGTGCGGCCAAGCCGATGAAGCCTCGGCTCGTGGTCTGCCCCTGCCGGTAGAAGCCGGTGAGCTCCAGAACGATGAACGCTCCGGCGAGGCCCGCAAAGGCGCCGCTGATGATCACCGCCATGTACTTGTGGAAGTAGATGTTGACCCCGAGTGATTCTCCCGCTCCGGGTCGTTCACCACTGATCCTCACGCGAAGCCCGAAGCGGGTCCGCCAGAGAATGAAACCGGAGATCGGCACCAGGAGGTAGACGAGAACGGTGAACCAGGTGATCTGGACGAACATCCCCCTGATGATCGCGGCCACATCGGACACGAAGAACCAGTCCTTCTTGTCGAGCCACCCAAGCGTGTTGGGTGCCTTCCAGCCGAAGAAGTAGTGGCCTCCGGAGATGAACGGCACGTTGAACTTGGCCAGATGGCCGGCCCCCGGCGACTGCGAGATCGAGCCACCGTCGTAGTTGGTGAATATCTGATCCGATAGGTATCGGGTGACTCCGGGGGCGAGAATATTGATGGCCACACCGGAGATGATGTGATCGACTCCGAAGCTGACGGTGGCGATGGCGTGGAGCAGACCACCCAAGGCACCGAAGCCGGCACCGATGACCAGGCCCCACCAGGGTCCGTAGTTGATGCCACCCCATGCCGCGCCCCATGTGCCAAGCACCATCATGCCCTCGAGGCCTATGTTGACGATGCCGGCCCGCTCGGCGAACAAACCGCCGAGGCCGGCCAGCAGAATCGGGGCCGCCCACCGAACCATTGCTCCCGAGGCGCTGCCGCTGGTGAGCAATGCCGGGTCGCCCTTGCCGAAGTGGGCCACGGATGTGAGTGCGAACATTCCGGCGGCCGCGAGCAGCATCCAGCGCACGGCAGTGGGCATGTTCTGGAGCCGGACGTAGAGGTTGGCCGGGGTGCTGTTGTTGGTGGCGGTCGCGGTCATGATTGGCTCCCTGCCAGCAGCGCGGCAGCTGTGCTGGCCTCGTTCTTTTGTCGGGCCCGGCTGACGACCTCGTAGGCGACCACCGCCGCGAGGAGGATCGTGGCCTGCATGATCACGACGATCTCGGTGGAGGCTGATCCGCTTGCCTGGAGCGGGCCCCTGGAGGCGTCGAGGAAACCGAACAGCAACGCGGCCACGGCGATGCCGGCCGGCTTGTTACGGCCCAACAGGGCCACGGCGATTCCCTGGAATCCGAGGCCCCTCACGAACGACTGGTCGTAGCGGTAGTTGTCGCTGAGCACCTCGACCATTCCGACCAAACCGGCGATGGCCCCCGAGAGAACCATCGCTGAGAGAACCATCTTCTTGGGCGCGATTCCGCCGGCACGGGCCGCGAACGGGTTGTATCCGCTGGCCCGGAATTCGTATCCCATACGGGATCGGTTGATGAACAGGTGGTAGGCGACTCCGACAGCGATGGCCAGGAGCAACACACCGGTGAGGTGGCGCCCCTTGCCGATGTCACGGGTGAAGACCTCGACCCATGAGTTGAGATCCGGCATTCGGCCCGACTTGGGAAGCGGGGTGGTGCCGGAATTGACCTGACCGGTGTTGTCCTGCCACACCACGATCAGACCGGCGATGATTCCGCCGGTGGCGATGAAGTTGAGCATGATCGTGGAGATCACCTCGTTGACGCCCCGGGTGACCTTCAGGACGCCGGCGAGCCCCGACCAGGAGGCACCCACGGCCATGGCCACCAACAACACGAGGGTGACGTGGAGCACCGGGGGCAGGTTGACGGCCCCGCCGACAACCGAAGCGAAGAATGCAGCCAACAGGTATTGGCCCTCGACGCCGATGTTGAACAGGTTCATGCGGAATCCGATGGCCGCCGCCACGCCGGATATGTAGAACGGAGTGGCCCTGTTGAGAATGTCGATCGACGTCTCGAGCTTCAACGCGTTGGTGAACATGTCGTGGTAGGCATCGATCGGGTTGCTCCCCGAGATGATGAGCACGATCGACGACACGACCACCGCCACTATCACCGCCAACGCGGGGGCGGCGAGCGCCAGGGCGATTCGACGAAGCGTGGGATTGTTCATGAGGCCTCCTGGGCGACCGCAACACCGGTCATGTAGGCGCCGAGATCTCGAGGGGTGATGGTTGCGGGATCGAGTGTGGCCACCAGACGGCCTCTGAGCATCACCACGATGGTGTCCGACAAGCCGATCAGCTCGTCGAGGTCGGCGGAGATGAGCAGTGTGGCCAGCCCCTTGGCCCTGGCATCGCGGATGTCCTGCCAGACCGCGGCCTGGGCGCCGACATCGATGCCACGGGTCGGATGGGCGGCTATCAGCAGCTTCGGATCGCTCGACATCTCCTTGCCGATTATCAGCTTCTGCTGATTACCCCCGGACAGAGCATGTGCCGGCACCTCGACATTGGGGGTGCGCACATCGAAATCCCTTCGGATCTCCTCGGTTCGCTGTCTGGCGCCGTCGCGGTCGAACCAGATCCCCTTGGCGAACGGCGGTCGGGTGTGGTGACCCAGGGCCGTGTTCTCCCACAGCGGGGCCTCGAGAAGCAGACCTTCCTGATGGCGATCCATGGGCACGTAGGCCAATCCGGCCTCGCGGCGGGTGCCGACATCGGCATGGGTGATGTCGACCCCCAGCAGGGTGAGGGTGCCACTCGCCTGGGGTTCGGTTCCCGTGATGGCATTGATGAGCTCGGTCTGGCCGTTGCCCTCGACCCCGGCGATCCCGAGGATCTCGCCGCGTCGGACTTTCAGCGACACATAGTCGACGACCGCCCGGTCGTCGACGTCGAGCACGGTGAGATCCTCGACCTCGAGAGTGACCTCGTCGGTGACGGTGGAAGCTGTGGTCTGGGGAGACGGAAGCTCGGAACCCACCATCAACTCGGCCAGTTCGTGGGCCGTGACATCACCCGGCTTGACCGTGGCCACGGTGGGGCCCTGGCGGATCACGGTGATGGTGTCGGCGATCTCGAGCACTTCATCGAGTTTGTGGTCGATGAAGATGATCGAGGCCCCGCCCGCCTTGAGATCGCGCATGTTGTTGAACAGTTCCTCGACTTCCTGGGGAACGAGCACAGCCGTGGGTTCGTCGAGAATGAGAACCTCGGCGCCCCGATATAGGACCTTGATGATCTCGACCCGCTGCCGTTCTCCCACTTCGAGCGACTCGACGAGATCATCGGGGTCGATCGACAATCCGTAGGATTCGGCAACCGCCTTCAGATGGGTCCGGGCACCGTCGAAGTCGATCAGGCCGTGCTTCATGGGCTCGGATCCCAGGATCACGTTTTCCATCACGGTCAGTTGGTCGGCGAGCATGAAGTGCTGGTGGACCATGCCGATGCCAAGGTCGATGGCGTCGGAGGGAGACGCAAGGGTGACGACCTCATCGTTGACCAGGATCCGCCCCTCGTCGGGCGGCTGCATGCCGTAGAGGATCTTCATCAAGGTGGACTTGCCGGCACCGTTCTCGCCGCAGACTGCGTGGATCTCACCCTTCTCGACTGCGAGGTTGACGTTGTCGTTGGCGATGACGCCTGGGAATCGCTTGGTGATTCCGATCAGCTCGATTGCGTTGGCCATACGGGAAAGCTCCGGGGAAAACGAAAGCGGAGCCGGACGATAGCCCGACTCCGCTGTCTCGTCATGATTCAGCCCCAGAATTTCGAGGCTGTGTCACACCGGCTGGGCCGGTGAGTTGAATGATCAGGCCGGGACCGTGGGAACCACGATGGTGCCGTCGATGATCTGGGCCTTGAACTTCTCGATCTGAGCGATCTGATCGGCAGTGAGGAAGTCGCCCGTGGTCGAGTAACCGACACCGTCGACCGAGAGGTCGTAGATAGTGTTGCCGGCGGTGAACGTGCCGTCGATCACGGCCTGTGTTGCCTGGTAGACGGCCACGTCGACACGCTTGAGCATCGAGGTGAGGACCGTGTCACGGACCGACGGATCAACGGTGTTGTACTGGTCGGAGTCGACCCCGATGCCCCAGACGGTGTCGCCGTTGGCATCGCGGTATTCCTTCGCGGCCTGGAACATGCCGCCACCGGAGGAGCCGGCGGCCGCGTAGACGATGTCGGCACCGCTCTCGTACATGGCCGCGGCGATTTCCTTGCCACGGTCAGGCGAGATGAAGCCGTCGAAGTCGGGGAACTCGGTGATGTACTGCGACACGACCTCGATCGAGGGATCGACAGCGTGAACGCCGGCTTCGTAGCCGGCCTGGAACTTCTCGATCAGACCGAAGCCGGAAACGCCACCGAGGAAGCCGACCTTGTTGGTCTTGGTGTTGAGGGCGGCGGCCACGCCGACGAGGAAGGAGCCCTGCTCCTCAGCGAAGGTGAGACCGGCGATGTTGTCGCCACGGGGCGTGGGCGGGTCGTTGTCGAGGTTGAGCATGGCATCGTCGATCACCGCGAACTTCACGTCGGGGTTGTCGGCGGCCACCTTGGCCACGTCGTCGGCGAACAGGAAGCCAACAGCGACCACGAGGTCGCTCTGGTCGGCCTGACCCTGCAGGATGTTGGCGCGGTCGGAGCCGTCAGCGTTGGGCTCGACGAATGAGACGTCGATACCGAAGTCGGCTGCTGCCTTGTCGGCGCCGGCGGCAGCGGAGTCGTTGAACGACTGGTCGCCCTTGCCGCCGATGTCGAAGGCGATGCCGAGGCTGAACGAGGAGTTCGTGTCGGGAGCGGCGGTGGTATCGGGAGCCGCGGTGGTGGCCGGGGCTTCCGTGGTCGACGCGACGGTCGTGGTCGGAGCAGCCGTTGTGGTGCCCGAGGTGGTGTCGGTGGAGCCGCTGTCGCCACAGGCCGCCGCCACCAAGGTGAACGACGCCACAATGGCGGTGAGAATCAATAGTCGCTTGCGCATGAAGCCTCCGTGCCGCCCGAGGGCGGTTTGTTGCAGGGATGTCCGAGCCAGATGACTCGGGTTTACGGTGCGCAAACGGTATCCCTTTAGCCCCGGTTACGCGCTTCCGGGCGCAAGGTTTGCGAGATAGCGTGGTGTGACGGCCACTCAGCGCGTCAGTAGTAGACGCAGCGCGATCGATGTCGGGGCACCCTCTTGTATCTTGCCGCCGCGCCGATGTTCCACAAAATGTTGTCGAGGTCGGCCGAGGAGATCGATGTTCCCCGACCGTGGAGCTCCTCGCGGAGAAGTTCCAC
>JAJRXJ010000381.1 GCA_024276355.1 Actinomycetes bacterium
CATCAACGCCGCGGTGGTGGGAATCGCCAAGGGAAGCGGGATGATCGCCCCCGACATGGCCACCATGCTCGGGTTCATCTTCACCGACCTGGCGGTGTCGCAGACGGTGCTGCAGCAGTGTCTCACCGAAGCGGTGGCGGAGAGTTTCAATCGGATCACGGTCGATTCCGACACCTCCACCAGCGACACCGTGCTTCTGTTCGCCACCGGCGCTTCCGGCGAACCACCAATCGATTCTCTCGCCGACCCCCGCGTCGACCACTTCCGGGCGGCGCTCGGTGAGGTGTGCCTTTCGCTGGCCCATCAGATCGTGCGAGACGGTGAGGGAGCCACCAAATTCGTCACGATCACCGTCAACGGCGCGGCCGACGATGCCGCCGCGGAGACCATCGCGTTCGCCATCGCCAACTCGCCATTGGTCAAGACCGCGCTGGCGGCCTCGGATGCCAACTGGGGCCGCATCGTGATGGCCGTCGGCAAGGCCGGTCAGGCTGCCGATCGTGATTCGCTGTCCATATGGATCGGGCCCGAGCAGTGCGCCGAGGGCGGGGTGGTCAAGCCGGGCTATTCAGAGGATCGGGCCACCGCGCACCTGCTCGGCGACGAGGTCGATCTCAAGGTCGACGTTGGGGTCGGAAACGGATCGGCCACCGTCTACACATGCGATCTCACACACGGCTACATCGACATCAATGCGGGGTACCGCTCATGACCAGTGGAAGCGACACCGCATCGATCGATGCCATCATCGAGGCGAGGGGATTCTCGCCCGAACATCGAGCCTCGGTTCTCATCGAGGCCCTGCCCTACATCCAAAGGTTCCACGGGTCGGTGGTGGTGGTGAAGTTCGGCGGCAACGCCATGACCGACCCAGAACTCTCACGCACGTTCGCCCAGGACATCGTGCTGCTCCGGTCGGTCGGACTCAATCCGGTGGTCGTCCACGGCGGTGGCCCGCAGATCGGATCGTTGCTGAAACGGCTCGGCAAGACCTCCGAATTTCGCGATGGTCTCAGGGTCACCGACTCGGAGACCCTCGATGTCGCTCGGATGGTCCTGGTCGGCAAGGTCGGCCGCGACATCGTCGGCGCCATCAACGTCCACGGCGCGCAGGCGGTGGGATTATCGGGGGAAGACGGAGGCCTGATCACCGCTGCTCCACGCGACGCTGCTCTTGGATTTGTCGGCGATGTCGTATCCGTTCAGCCCGGCATCATCGAGAGGCTGCTGTCCGAGGAGATGATCCCGGTCGTGTCCACCATCGGTTCCGACGCGTCGGGTCAGGCATACAACATCAACGCCGACACCGTGGCCGGGGCCCTGGCGGGCGCACTCAGGGCCGAGAAGGTCATCTACCTCACCGATGTCCCCGGGTTGCTGACCGACATCGACGACCCCGATTCCATCGTGGCTCGGTCCAACGTCGCCGATCTCGAGGCGATGATCGCCGACGGCACGATTTCCGGTGGCATGATCCCGAAGGTGAAGGCATGCATCGAAGCCGTGGAATCCGGAGCCAGATCGGCCCACATGCTCGACGGCCGCATCGCCCATGTCCTTCTGCTCGAGCTGTTCACCGATGCCGGCATAGGCACCATGGTCGTGAAGGAGCTCGAGGCATGACCGCTCCAGCGGGCCATTTCGGCGATCACACATCGGATGAAGCGAACTGTCCGATCATGGGCAACTACGGACCGCCCCCGCGCATGTTAGTCGAGGGTTCAGGCGCCGAACTCCGCGACCAACAGGGCCGCCGCTACATCGACTTTCTGTGTGGCCTGGCCGTCACCTCCCTCGGTCACGCCCACCCGGCGGTCACCAGGGCGGTGGCCGATCAGGCCGCCAAGCTCACCCATGTGTCGAATCTCTTCGCCAACGAGCATCAGGGCCCGGTGGCCGAAACCATAAGCAACCTGATCGGCGCGGGCCCTGGCCAGGTTCTGTTCCAGAACTCCGGCGCCGAGTCGATCGAAGCGGCCATCAAGCTGGCTCGCAAGTTCCAGGGGCGGGGTCGACACGTTGTGGTGAGCGCGTTCCGTTCGTTCCACGGACGTACCCTGGCCGCGCTCGCCGCCACGGGGCAGCCCGAGAAGCACGAACCGTTTCAGCCCCTCCCGGAGGGATTCCGCCACGTGGTGTGGAACGACCCCGACGAACTCGAACGGGCGCTCGGCCCTGAGGTGGGAGCGGTTCTGCTCGAACCGATCCAGGGAGAGGGAGGTGTCAATCCTGCCGACGACTCCTACCTCGTGGCAGTGCGTCGCCTCTGCGACGAGCGGGGGATCCTGCTCATGTTCGACGAGATTCAGACCGGTTTTGGTCGCACCGGAGACTGGTTCGCGTTCCAACACGCCGGGGTCCTTCCCGACATAGTGGCGTTCGCGAAAGCCGTGGCCAATGGCATGCCGGTCGGTGGCATTTGGGCCCGCACCGATGTGGCCGCAGCGTTCAAGCCCGGAGACCACGGGTCCACCTACGCCGGCCAGCCCTTGGCGCTGGCCGCCGCCAGGGCAACACTCGACACCATGATCGAAATGGACGCACCGGCGGTGGTCGGGGCCAAGGGCGCCCTGCTCGCCTCGCTGCTCGATACTTTGCCCGGAGTCGACAGCGTCCGGGGCCGAGGGCTGCTCATGGCTGCCGAGATGTCACCGGATGCCCTCCACGGCCGCACCGGCCCCGAGATTGCTCGCGCGTGCCTCGATCGTGGGCTCATCGTCAACGGCATCACGCCAA
Source organism: Actinomycetes bacterium (assembly GCA_024276355.1). GTDB lineage: Bacteria > Actinomycetota > Acidimicrobiia > Acidimicrobiales > Aldehydirespiratoraceae > SZUA-87. Next base: position 2,737 of record JAJRXJ010000381.1, read on the forward strand.
CAGCGTTGCGACTCGCACCCCCCTACATCATCTCAGACGCCCAACTCCAAGAGGGTGTCTCCATCATCGGATCGGTCCTGGAGGACAACTGATGCGCCATCTGCTCGAAATCGACGATCTTTCCCCGGGCGAGCTCGATCGGGTGATGGCCCTTGCCTCAACACCCGACCTGCCCCGGGTGCTTTCGGGCAAGGGCATGGCCCTGCTGTTCGCGAAGCCCTCCGCCCGCACCCGCAACTCGATGGAGATGGCGGTGTCGCAGCTGGGGGGTCACCCGGTCTACATCCAGGCCGATGAAGTGGGTCTCGATCGG
>JAJRXJ010000382.1 GCA_024276355.1 Actinomycetes bacterium
CGGAGCAGGTGGCCTCGGTGGATCTTTTGTATCATCAGGTGGAGTTGGTGGAGCAGGCGGGAATGGGATTAATGCTGTCAGTGCAGGGCCATCTGGGAGTAATGGTGGGAATGGGTCAGGAGTATCTGCTGGTCGAACACGAAACTGCCGATGCTCGTGGCCGACATGCCGAGCAGCACGAAGATCGAGCCGAAGCCGAGGATGAACAAGCTGGTGTCGCGCACCACCACCCAGGTGTTGGACCACTTCGACTCCTGGAGTTCGCTCACGTCGAGACCGGTGATCATCGAGACGTACCCAGGAACGACCGGCAGCACGCACGGAGACGCAAAGCTGATCAGCCCCCCACCGAAAGCCGCCGCGTAGCTGAGTACCGATACCGAATCTGGCTCGATCAACTTGCGATCCCCCGGCGGGCACTTCGCCGCGGCGACTGGTCATCAAGGTCGGTGGTTGTCGAGCCGTGAGATGTCACGCAGCTGAAGTTAGACCTTCCACCTAAGGATAAGGTCAAGAAGAATCTTGTGGGCTGCGTCCCGACGGCCGCTTACCTGGAACCCGTGTCCGCCGTCGGACGTTCCTGCGGGATGGCGCAGGCCTTGATTCGGCGGCGCCCCAGCGCCCACAGCGCAATCGCGATTCCTGCCGTCACCACGATCAGGCTTCCTACGGCCAGGCCAGCCACGCCCACGAGCACTCCCGTGCCCAGCAGGATCGGGATACCACAGCACACGCTCAGCGATGTGGCCAACAAACCGAAGACCCCTGCCGGGGTCGGGTCATTCTCGCTGCGGGCCATGGGTCCTCCTACGGTGTCGACCATACGTTCGAACGGCGGCGTTGACCTCTGTATCGGCCACTTGGGCTCGGCGACTGAGTGGTCGGCCACGGCTGATCCCCCTCACAGGCCCGGGCTTGAGAGCGCCAGGGCCCAAATGATTCCCGCCATCCCGGACAGCGCCACTGCCGAGACGGTTATAACCGACTCCCTCCTCCGGGCCAGATGCGCCAGCGCCGACGGCCTCGGTGGCGCCGCGATCAACTGCCGAAGCCGACGAAATGCCGCGGGGATCGAGGATGGTCGCAATCGGGCGCCGAAGGAGTTTGCCAGCACCATGGTGACCGAGGTGATCATGGCGATCATCGCCCACACCGGGCCGACGATGCCAGTCACAGCGAGCGGTACACCAACGCCGTTGAAAGCGAACGCTATGGCGAGATTCTGTTTGGTCTTGGCGTAGCTGCTGGTGGCGATGTCGCGGGCATCAACGATGCTGTTGATCCGGCCGTTCACCAGCACGATGTCGCTCGACTCGATGGCAATGTCGGTGCCGGCACCGATAGCCATTCCGATGTCGGCCTGGGTAAGAGCGGGGGCGTCGTTGATGCCGTCACCGACCACCAGGACACGTGCACCGCCTTGTTGGAGCGAACGGACCGCGGCCGCCTTGTCCTGCGGTAGGAGCTCGGCGCGCACATCGTCGATCCCCACCAGCGAAGCGACCGCCTCAGCCGTTCGACGGTTGTCACCAGTGAGCATCACCGCCTTTATCCCGGTCTCCTGGAGCCGGGCGATGCCGTCACGCGCGTCGACCTTGACCTCGTCGGCGATGGCGATCAGTCCGAGCAGTTGGCCATCGGCTGCCAGGGCGACAACAGTCTGTGCCGCTGATTCCATAGCCTCTATCTCAGCCGATACATGGTCCATCGCAATTCCTGCCGCCTCCATCCAGCCCGCCTTGCCGACCAGTGTCTTGCGACCCCCAACGACGGCTTCGACCCCGTTTCCGGTCTGCGATTCGAACTCGTCGACCGGATGGATCGGGGCCCCGGCCTCGAACGCGGCGTCAACAATCGCTCGGCCCAGTGGATGTTCGGACTGCTGCTCCGCCGATGCGGCCAGCGCCAGCACCTGACTCTTGTCGGACCCCGCCAAGGCCACCACCTTCACGACCGATGGGGATCCGGCGGTGATTGTGCCGGTCTTGTCGAGCAATACATGGGAGATCTCTCCGAACACCTGGAACGCCTCGCCCGAGCGCATGAGGATTCCCTTCTCGGCAGCCATACCCCCGCCTCGCATCATCGCCAACGGTGTGGCCATGCCGAGTGCGCAGGGGTAACCCATTACCAGCACGGCCAAGGTGGCAAACATTGCAGTGGCGAAATCGGCCGAACCTCCCGTGAGCAGAGGCCCGATCACCCACACGACGAAGGAGAGGCCGGCCACGGCCAATACGCCCGGCACGTAGAACTTGAGGATTCTGTCGAGGAGCTGGATGATGCCCGGCTTGAGGGCGCGGGCCTCTTCGATGTGACGGGCCACTTGGGCCAGGAACGTGTCTTCACCAACCTTGGTGACCTCAAACAGAATGGAGCCTGCCTGGTTGATCGAGCCACCGATCAGCCCGGACCCCTCAGACTTCTCGACCGGGATGGCCTCGCCGGTGACCATGGCCTCGTCGATCGTTGAATGACCGGAAACGACATCGCCATCGAGGGGAACCCGTTCGCCCGGACGCACCCTCACCATCTCCCCCACCTGCACCTCTTCGACATCGACCTCGATTTCGGTACCGTCGCGAACCACACGGGCCGTGTCGGGTTGCAGATCCAGCAATCGCTGGACCGCCTGTGTGGATCTGGCCCTCACCAACGTGGACGCGTACCCGGACAAGAGGTGATAGGTGGAGATGAACACCGCAACCGACAGGAAATCACCGGGCGGAAAAGTCTCGGGGGCAGCGAACAATCCGAGCAACCCTCCGAGCAACCCCCCGAATGCTCCGGCTTCGAGCAACACGTGTTGGTTGAGAATCCCCCGTCGGACTGACGCCCACGCCATGCGCAGAATCGGCTCGGCGGCCACGAACATCGTGGCCACAGCCAAGCCGAGTATCAACCACGGGCCGATGAGCACCCGTTCCCCTCCAGAAGCGATGCTCAGTGGTCGCCCCAACCAGGAAAACGACATCAGAACCAGGGTGACGATGGTGAACGCCGCGCCGGCCAGGAAGCGGTTGCGCTCCTCAATGAGTTCAGCCTCTTCTTCTTCGTATCCCTGCACCTTGCGGGGATCACGAACCACGTAGCCGATATCCCGGAGCGTCTCAACGATCCCTGATGGCGCGATCACATCCGGGTCGTACTCCACCAGGCCCTCGGAGTGAGCCAGCGAAACGCTCACTGCTCCAACCCCGTCGCGGCGGGTCAATGCCTTTTCGATGGTGCCAACGCAGAACGAGCAGTGCAAACCTCCCAGCTTCACCTGGAGGTGAGCAAGACCGCTGTCATCAAGCCGCGGAGGTTCGTCAAGCCACAGGTCGGTCGCCGGACTGTCGGCACTGTCCGTCACGTGTCGTCTCCGTTGCCGAGCGGGTCGTATCCACAGACCCTGATCTGCTCGCGCAGGCCGGCCTCGTCAACTTTGGAGTCATCGAACATCACACGAACAACACCTGTTTGGTGATCGGCTCTGACATTTCCCACGCCGGCAACGCGACCAAGCGCGGATGCCAGGCGGTTCTCGCAGCCTCCGCAACTCATGCCCCCAACACGTATTTCGATGGTTTCCATCTGATTGCTCCGATCTCGTGGTCGTGGATGGCCTCACCCTAAACCTTGAAGACAACTTCAAGGTCAAGTGATATTGTCCATGACATGAGAATCGGAGAACTCGCCGACGAAGCCGGCATCACCACCGAAGCCGTTCGTTATTACGAAAAGGTCGGTCTGATGCTCGCTCCGGCACGCACGCCGTCGGGCTATCGCAACTACGAACCGGCCGCTCTCACCCGCCTCCGATTCATTCGCACCGCCCAAACCGTGGGGTTCACGCTTGGGGAGATCACCGAGATCCTTTCGCTGCGAGACAACGGCGAGACGCCGTGCAACCATGTGCGACAACTCATCACCCAGCACGCCTCCGATCTCCAGCAGCGCATCGAAGACCTCCAGGCCATGCAGTCCGACCTGTCGCGGCTCGCGTCCATCGCGGCCACCGCCGACCCGACCGGCGAAGACGGCGCCAGCCACTGTCACATTCTCGAGTCCGTCGACTGATCCCTTCCCCAACCTCGTGCCGGGGGGGGTGGCGCCACCCGGCGGCGGATTGCCGGTTCAGACGCGGTGGCTGTCGTCGGTGAGGATGTGGCAGATGTCGCGGTCAGTGCAGTCGGCGGGGTCGAGTTTCTTCCCCTTGGCCAGCAATTGTGATAGCTCGTCCTGCAGCACCTTGAGTTCGCGGCGACGGCGCTTGACCTCATCGAGCTTGGCTTCGAGAAGCCCCGACACGTGGGAGCACGGAGTGGTGCCAGAATCGCGGATGTCAGTGATCCCACCGATCTCAGCCAACGTCAGCCCGGCCGCCTGGGCGCTCTTGATGAACCGGAGACGGTCGATTGTGGAGTGGTCGTACACGCGATAACCGTTGGGAGAACGGTTGGGCTCGGGTAGCAGACCCCGCCGTTCATAGAAACGGATGGTTCTGGCGGGAATCCCGAGAACGTCAGCAACCTCGCCAATTCGCATGCCACAACACTACTTCGTGGGTATCTCGGCTCGCGATCCGACAGCAGCGAAGAAGGCTCTTGACCTTCTCCCTAGGTGGAAGCTCTACAGTTCGTCTCATGGACATGACAACCGGCTTTTTCGGAGATTGCCGCACCCGGCGACAAGCCTGCTGGTTCACCCGGAAAGTATTCGCCAATGGCTGACGGAAGATCGGACCTTGCTGTTGTTGGCGTTGTCGCCGGGGGACTGGCCCTGTGCTGTGGATTCTCAGCCGTGGTCTCCGCCGGTTTGATTGGCATCTTCGCCGGCTTGGGATTCAACAGTTGGGTCCTGCTTGGTGTCGGCGTCGTGGTGCTGGTGACAGGCCTGCTTGGGCTTCGGTCCAACTCACGCGAATGTGTGACTCGGGAACCCGAAGCCGTTGAGGACCACAGTCAGATGGATTCGTGACCGAGCGCTTCGATGCCGTGGTGATCGGTGGTGGGATGTCGGGCCTGCCCCTGGCGCTTCGAGCTGCCAAGTTCGATCGGATCGCCCTCATCGAGCGGGATCTCCTCGGCGGCACCTGCCTCAACCGGGGCTGCATACCCACCAAGACCATGATTGCGTCGGCCGATGTGGCTCAATCGGCCAGGACGGCAGCCACCTTCGGGGTTCATGTCTCCTCCCCGACGGTGGATCTGGCCGAGATAGTCGACCGCAAGGACTCGATCGTGGGGACCATCCGAAAGGGGTCGTACCGGGCCGTGCAGCGACGCAACGGCATCGAGCTGATCGAAGGCACGGCCACGTTTGTGGGAGACCACGTGATCGAGGTCGACGGCAGCAGGATCGAAGCCAACAAGATCTTCTTGAACACCGGAACCCGCGATTCCACGAGGGGGATTGACGGCCTCGATGACGTTCCGTACCTCACATCGCGAACGATTCTCGATCTCCGCGAGCTACCCGAACACCTCGTCGTCATCGGTGGCGGGTTCATCGGATGCGAGTTCGCCCAAATGTTCCGACGATTCGGATCACGGGTCACGATCATCCAGCGAGGGTCCCACCTACTCTCGACTGAGGACTCCGACATCTCCGAGGCGGTGAGACAGGGATTCGAGGCCGACGGAATCGACGTGCTCACGTCCACCTCATGCATCCAAGTCAGCGGAACGGCTGGCGACATCAGGGTTGTTTGTACAGACCCGACCGGTGACGAAATCCGTGGAACCCATCTGTTGATGGCCACCGGTCGCGTTCCCAACAGTGATCGCCTCGGTCTTGAGCGACTCGTGATCGAACCCGACGGGCAAGGATTCCTGGCGGTCGACGATCAATTGCGGTCGACGGAGAACGAGAACGTGTGGGTCCTCGGCGATCTGCGGGGCGGGGCCATGTTCACCCACACGGCACGCGACGACGCCGACGTCGTCTACCGCAACCTCTACCGCGACGGGAAGCGGACCATCGCCGGGCGGGTGGTCCCCCATGCCGTGTTCGTCGACCCCGAAATTGGATCGGTCGGGCTGACCGAGAAGCAAGCCCGCGACGCCGGTCACGAGGTTGCCGTTGGCATCCAACGGTTCGATGGAGTGGCCAAGGCTCGCGCCATGGGCAAGACCATCGGCCTCATCAAGTTCGTCACCGACGCCTCCAGCGACAGAATCCTTGGCTGTCACATTGCCGGTCCCCACGGAGGAGACCTCGTCCATGAGGCGGCACTGGCCATGGTGACCGGTGCCGGCTACTCCGACATCGGCTCCATGATCCACGTCCATCCCACGCTTTCCGAAGGAATCAACGCGGCGGCCGGCGGTGTTCACCGGCCATCGAGCGAATAGCCAGGCCTGCAGCCAAACGAAGGGAACCAGATCCATGAGCAACTGTTGCAGCATCGATCCGAACGCAGAACGGACTCCTTGCCCGGTGTGTGACTCCACCGGGCCGGTCATCGGCGACAAGCCGGTGAAAGCCCATCTCCCCGACGCCGCCGACGGCCAGTGGCAACACTGTGCCACCGCCGATTGTCCGGTGGTCTACTACCTCGGCGACGACACGGTCACCACCGAGGAGGTGAAGGCGCAGGTGGCCCACAAGGCCCTCGACAAGCCAAGGCCGGTGTGCTTCTGCTTCGCCCACACCGCTGATGACATCGCCGCTGATCTCCAGGCCAACAACGGCGTCAGCACGATCAAGGCCGACGTGAAAGCCGCGGTGGCCGACGGTTTCTGCGCCTGCGAGTACCTCAACCCGTCGACCAAGTGCTGCCTCAGCGACATTCACCGGACCATCAAGGCAATCGAGGCCGCCAGGCCCACCCGATGACGCCAAGGCCCCGGAGGGCATCGAGAATCGGCCCCGGTGAGGCCGCGAAGCTAGCCTCCGCGAATGGAATCGATCATCGCCCACAAGATGCACCGCACCCTCGAGCCCTACCACGGCATGATCTACTTCAGCCCCGAAGCGGCCGCCGAATACGAGGCCCTGGGGACGCGTCACGATCGCACCGGATACTTCGCGTCTCGTGCCGCTCCCATGGGTGCGGTGAACACGGAGGTGGTCACAGCCACGTTCTTCAACTTCAATCCAGTGCTCGTCGGCGACGCAATGTCGGACGCGTGGGACGTGGCCGATCCAGCAACTTGGGTCGATGCCCGTCTCGGCGCTGCCGATGCCACCCTTCGCCGGCATCTCGGCGATGCGGTCGACCACCCGGAGATGAAGCGAGCCGCCGAGTTGGCTCGGCGGGCGGCCGGCGCATGTTGGGCGGCCGGCAGGCCGCTTGCGGCCGGCCTTCTCAGCTTGGGCTGGCCGGAGCAGCCTCATCTGGTGCTCTGGCACGCCATCTCGATCCTGCGTGAGTTTCGGGGCGACGGACACGTGGCCGTACTCGTCTCGGAGGGGGTGACACCTATCGACGCGCTGTTGCTGCACGCCGGCACCGGCGAGGTACCGGCGGCAGTGCTGCGAGCCACGAGGTCCTGGCCCGAGCAGGAATGGGATGCAGCGCTGGCAGGGCTACTGGACCGCGGTCTCATCGGCCCCGACGGCGCTCTCACGGAAGCGGGTTCAGAGCTTCGCGGTGGCATACAGACCCGCACCGATCTGTTGGCCATGGCCCCATGGACTGCGCTCGGGGCCGACGAATGCGACGAACTTCGCGGCATCGTGCGGGGCTACAGCAAGCAGCTCGTTGCCGGGGGCGCCTTCAACTTGTGAGGATCGCGCCCACAAAGACCTTCCTGAGTGTTTCGTGAACTCTCCAAGTCGTGGAGGTTCCGGCCTTCAAGAATCCAATGTCACCCGGCCCGAACTCTCGCGTCTCTCCACCATCGGCCGTCACCGTGGCCCGACCCGCGACCACCACGAATACCTCATCATCTTCAACGTCCGTCGTGACTCCCGGTGTGTGCTCCCAGATTCCGACCTCCAATCCGGGTATTCCCCCCACCAGGGTCCACCCCGAGCACGGCTCACCATCAAGGACCGACTCATCGATCATCGACTCGAGGTGGATCGCGGTGGCGAGCACATTTACCCGCCGCACACCATCTTGATCCCGGTCGTCGATTGGTGCCGTCATGTCACATGCCCAGCCGTGACATCGCCTCGGTCAATGCTTTCCTGAGAATCTCGGATATCTCATTGAATTGCTCTTGGCCCGCGATCAAGGGAGGTGACAGCTGGATGACCGGATCACCCCGATCATCGGTGCGGCATATGAGACCAAGTTCCAGCAAGCGATTCGAGAGAAAACCCCGAAGGAGGCTCTCGGCCTCCTCTGGTGTGAAGCCGGCTTTCGTATCTCGGTCACGCACCAGCTCGATTCCGTAGAAATAGCCCGCGCCTCGGATCTGTCCGACTATTGGGAGCTCATCCAAACGATCAAGAGCTCCCCTGAACTCTCCCTCGTGGTCCCGGACATGGGATAACAGACTCTCCGATTCGAAAATGTCGAGGTTCGCCATGGCAACCGCCGCCGAAACCGGGTGCCCGGCGAATGTATAGCCGTGAAGAAATGTCTGGCTCTCGGCTGCGAAGGGCTCCACGAGATGATCCCCGACCAGCATCGCTCCCATGGGGCTGTATCCAGAGGTGAGGCCCTTCGCGACCGTGATGATGTCTGGTTGGTATCCGTAGCGTTCCGATCCGAACATGTGTCCGAGGCGACCGAACGCACAGATCACCTCGTCGGACACAAGCAGGACGCCGTGAGTGTCGCAGATCTCTCGGACTCGGGCGAAGTATCCATCAGGGGGCACGAAGCATCCGCCGGCATTCTGTACCGGTTCCACGAATACTGCAGCAACAGTTTCCGGGCCCTCGCGCAGAATTGCCTGCTCGATGTCCTCGGCACAGCACAGGCAGTCGGCCTCATGACCGCACGGCGGCTTGCGGTACTGATTGGTGTTGGCAACCTTTATGGCGCCGGGAACCAGTGGCTCAAAGGGTGCCTTCAGACCATGCAGACCGGTGATGGACAGGGCTCCCATCGAGGTCCCGTGATAGGCGAGGTGCCGGCTGATCACCTTGTGGCGTTCGGGCTGACCCACGAGCTTGAAGTACTGACGGGCGAGCTTCCATGCCGACTCGACTGCTTCGCTTCCCCCGGTCGTGAAGAACACCCGGTTGATGTCGCCCGGAGCCAACTTCGCAAGACGCTCCGACAGAAGTGCGGCCCCCGGGTGGGTGTAACTCCATATCGGGAAGTAGGCGAGTTTCTCGCTCTGATCATGGGCCGCCAAGGCGAGTTCGCTCCGACCGTGCCCAACCTGTGAGACGAACAGACCGGCCAAGCCATCGAGGTAGCGGTTGCCTCGGTCGTCCCATACGTAGCAGCCATCACCGCGTTCGATGATCGGCATTTCATCGACTTGGTTGTTGATTGGGGTGAAGTGCCCCCACATGTGCCTGGAGGCGGTCGCCGCCAGATCTCTCCGTTCACCCACTGTCATCGGTGTTGCCCCTGTCTGTACTGGTCAGGCCGTGAGATCGGACATGACATGCTTGATCCGGGTGTAGTCCTGCAGCCCATACACCGACAGGTCCTTGCCGTATCCGGACTTCTTGAAACCCCCGTGAGGCATCTCGGCAACGAACGGAATATGGGTGTTGATCCAGACGCATCCGAAATCAAGTGCATTGGAGACCCGGAGGGCGCGCCCATGATCTGAAGTCCACACGGAAGAGGCGAGGCCGTAGTCGACATCGTTGGCTTTCCGGATGGCGTCGGGCTCATCACTGAACGACTGCACTGTGATCACGGGACCGAAGATCTCCAGCTGGCTGAGCTGATCGTCCTGCCGCAACCCATCGATGACGGTGGGCAAGTAGAAGTATCCGGTGTCGCCGGCACGTTCGCCGCCCGTTAGGACCTTCGCGTGGGACGGCGTGCTATCGACTTGTGACCTTACGTGAGCAAGCTGATTCGGATTGTTGAGGGGACCGTAGACAGCGCTCAGATCAGACGGAGGACCGGTTGACACGTTCTCGGCGTACTCGGCGAGCAGCCTGGCGAACTCTCCGGCGATCGAGTCGGCTGCGAGAACCCGGGTGGCCGCCGTGCAGTCCTGCCCGGCGTTGAAATATGCCGCCTCGGTGATCATCCTCGCGGATCGGTCAAGGTCGGCATCGTCGAAGACGATTACCGGAGCCTTTCCTCCCAGCTCGAGATGAACCCGAGCCAGCGAGCTGGACGCTGCCTTGGCAACCTCCATTCCGGCACGAACCGAACCCGTGATCGAGACCATCCGGGGAGTCGAATGATCCACCAATGCCCGCCCGGTCTCGCGGTCGCCACAGATGACGTTCAAGACACCCGGTGGAAGGTGATCGGCGGCAATCTGCGCGAGCCTGACCGTTGATGCCGGCGTTGTCTCAGAGGGTTTGAGCACCACCGTGTTCCCGGCCGCGATGGCCGGGGCGAATTTCCATACGGCCATCATCATCGGATAGTTCCACGGTGTGATCTGGGCGCACACTCCGACCGGCTCCCGACGGATGTACGACATGTGGTCGCGCATGTACTCACCAGCCGACCGTCCCTCCATGCAACGCGCCGCACCGGCGAAGAAACGGACGTGATCAATTGTCGGAGGTACCTCTTCGCTGCGGGTCAGCTCGATCGGTTTGCCGGTGTCGGTGATCTCGAGATCAAGGAGCTGATCGGATTCGGCCTCAAGGGCATCGGCGAAACGCAACATGGCAAGGCTACGTTCGGCGGGGGTGGTGCATCGCCACTCCTCGAATGCCGACTCCGCCGCCCGACAGGCCGCATCCACATCATCTGGACCCGAGCAGGCCGCCAACGCGTACGGCTCTCCGGTCGCTGGATCCAAGACCTCTGTCACGGCCCCGTCGACGGCGGGTCGTGACTCCCCATGAATGAAATTGTTGAACTGCACGCGTCGCTCTCCTTGATCTCCGGTGCCCGACTATGAGTCGAATCCCACGCCAAAACGATCGAGCACCCTGAGCCAGGTGTTTCTCCTGCCCTGCTTTCGATCAGCCCGCTGGATCGACTTACGGGTCAGTTGAACACCCATCCAGCGCATGGGCTCGGGTGGGAACGGGAATGGCTTTTTGCGCACCATCTCCAGTTCTGTCCGCTCGGTTTCGCGACCCAACACCAGGTCGACAGCAACCTGACCACCGAATCGGCTTGCTCCGACGCCGAGACCCGTGTAGCCGCCGACCCAAACGACATTGCCGCCGTGTGACCTACCCCACGCCGGTGTGAATCGGGTGGTCGTGGCGATCGGTCCGCCCCAACGATGGGTGAAGCGCAGCCCTTCGAGTTGGGGGAACGTTTCGAAGAAGTGACGGGCGAGCGTGGCATGGGTTCCCTGGTTTTGGTCGTACTCCGATCCAAGTCCATTGTTGAAGTGATAGATGGCGTCGTATCCACCCCACAGAATCCGATTGTCATCGCTCATCCGGTAGTAGTGGAACTGATTCGAAACATCGCCGAGCCCCTCGCGATCACTCCACCCGATCGAGTCGAGCTGGGCCGAGTTGAGCGGCTCTGTCATGAGGACGTGGTCGTATACCGGGATTATGTAGCGCCGCGGCGAACGGGTCGGTCCCCGATAGGCATTCGTGGCGATGATCGCCCGGTCGGCATGTATCACCCCGTCATCGGTACGGAGCGTGACCCGACTTTGGCCGCGCGAGATCCCGCGAACCTGGGTCTCCTCGAATATGCGGACACCCAGTCGCTCGGCAACGCTCGCCAACCCCCAGCACAGCCGGGCCGGATCCACCAACGCGATCTCATCATGACGAGCGAGGGCCCCGAGGTAGGTCGGCGATGAGATCTTGGCTCGTATCGCTGACTGGTCCAGAAGGTCCACGTTCGCTCCAACCGAACGGTGGGTCTCCAGGGCTTCGGCAAGTTCATCCAGGTGCCACCGCTCGGTTGCGACCGAGATCTCAGCCGTTCTTCGAAAGTCCGCCTCGATCGAGTGCCTGTCGATGGTTTCCTCTATCGCGTTGAGGTTCTCGATTCCCATTCTCAACAACACTTGGATGTCGTCGGGCCAGTGCGACAGTCCATTTTGCAATCCGTGAGTGAGCGAGGCGTCACAAAACCCGCCGTTTCGTGAACTCGCGCCGAATCCACACCGCTGTGATTCGACCACAACGACTTCCATACCGGGTTGCTCTTCGACAGCCAGGATGGCCGTCCAAAGGCCGGTGAACCCTCCGCCGACCACGGCAAGGTCCGCATGGTGCACGCCGTGCAGACTCGGCGCGGTGGCGCGGTGGTCCGGACGATCACTCCAGAAAACAGCCGGAATCGCGTCGTCTAGTGCTTCGTCAGCCCACACGTGCGTAGCCATGGGATCAGCGGGTTCCCCACGAGTAGGTTTGCTTCTTGAGGTCCAGATAGGTGAACAACTCAACGCGTTGCACCGCAGGCAGGGCGCGGAGCTGTTGGTCGACGATCTCGATCAGTTGTGCGTCGTTGTCACACACCAATTCGACCAGCAGGTCATATCGGCCCGAGCAGATCGCCACGTAGCTCACCTCGGGCACCGCGTCTATGACCTCAGCGGCCTCCCGCACGGGACCGGCAATCTCGATACCGGCCATCGCCATGGTCTCGAAACCCAGGGTCAGCGGGTTGGTGATGGCGACAATGTCGATCACACCGTTGTGACGAAGTCTTCGTACCCGCAGACGGGTGGCGTTTTGGGACAGACCGACTTCGGCGGCCAAGTCGGTGAATGACATACGACCGTCTTGTTGCAAGAGCCGGATGATCGCTTTGTCGACATGATCGATCTCACCTTGTCCCGGCAGGTGCTCGCTGTCCGCGGGCTCGGATTCGGCCATGTGGATACCCATCATTCAATCCCTTCGGCAACGGTCTCTATGGCCGCCACGAGAATCTGCATCGCCATCCCGAACAACTCCGGGCTCATGTTGAGTGCCGGCAACCCGCGATAGTGGGCCACCTCGTCCTGAATTCCGATGAGTCCGGTCTCGACGCACCGGTCATGAACGAGAGCGGATATGTCGGCGGACCGCTCTCCGGTGGATGGATCCACGAACTCAACGGCGATATACAGACCGCGTATTCGTACGTCGCCCACTATGGGCGAACTCTCACGGAGGGGACGGAGAGCCAGGATGGCAATCTGTTCAAGCTCTTTGACATTGTCGAGCACGCCTTCCTCCGTGATGATACGCAGGCTTTCCAGAGCCGCGAGACACGCGGCCGGCTGCCCCGCCCATGTGCCGCCCGTATGGACATCGCCTGCGGCCCCGGCGACCGCATCGGTCATGAGAACTGCGCCTATCGGAAGAGCCCCACCGGACAATCCCTTGGCCAAGCACATCAGATCAGGGTTGATCCCCCAGTGCTCGGCCGCGAATAGCTTTCCGGTTCGTCCGAGTCCGGTCTCGACCTCATCGAGAGCAAGTAACCAACCGAATTCGTCGCAGGCCTCGGCCAGGGCATCCCAGAATGGGGGCGGCGGGGTCAGGACCCCTCCCTCTCCGATTATCGGTTCGATGACCAGACCCGCAATCTCGTCGGGCGACACGAGATGGAAGCAGAGTTGATCACGGATGTAGGCGACCACGCATGTGCCATCGCACTGCCCGGCGTGGTGGAACATGCAGCGACTCGGATCGGGGTACGGGACGTGTAGGTACCCTGGCATCAGGTGACGCATCCCCCCGTGGAACTCTGCCTGCTGGGCACTCAGAGCCTGGGCCGCGTAGGACTCACCGTGGTACTGACCGAAAAACGAAATGACGTAGGGGCGCCCGGTGGCTCCACGCATGAGCTTCAACGTGGTCTCGACCGCCTCCGTGCCGGACACCTCATAGGCCACCTTGGTCAACCCTTCCGGGGCAACCTCGACGAGCGCCTCGGCCAGGTCGACAAGTGGTTCCGCCGAGACGTAGTCAGTGTTCTCAACACTGAAGGTGCGCAGGCCACCAACCGCGGCATCCATCACGACTGGGGGATTCGCCCCGAGCGGTGTGGACCCCCACCCGCCCACGAAGTCGATGAAGACGTTGCCGTCGACATCGGTCAGCAACGAACCCTCCTTGTGATCGAGCACGATCGGAATCGTCGCCTCGTCAGCATCGGAGGCTCCGTGGAGAACGAGGGCCGCGCGGGCCAGAATCTCCCGACTCTTGGGCCCTGGCACCTGTCCCCCGAGTGATCCCGGAATCACGACATCGTGTATTGACATACCTACAGGTCTCCCGGTCATTCGTTACCGACCAAATGGCCGCTCTCTACATCCCAACAAGCCCAGAGTTCCCCATTCGAAAGCGCCGGGCGGTTGCCTGCCACCGACACCACCGACAGCTGCATCTCTCTCGGTCCGACGAGTTCGTGCCTGAGCTGCGACCCTTGGAATATCGTCGTGCGACTCCGAA
>JAJRXJ010000383.1 GCA_024276355.1 Actinomycetes bacterium
GACCCCAGACGCCCGCCGGCGCCTGACCAAACCCAAACCACCCCCCAAAGCAGAGTGCCGAGGCCCAAAGCCTCGGCACTCCCGCGTTCACGCCACCGAACCAACTCCACGCTGCTTCAGACGAAGTGCAAGCGAACGTCGATTCGGAGCACGTCTCGAAACCGTTCCAAGTCCCCGACATCACTTGTGACGACCAAGTCGCGACGAGCAGCGGCGCCCACGACCACCGATGCATCGACGATGTCATACGTAGAGGCCGCTGCACACGCGGTACCGACGGAGCGAGCCCGCCCCTCATCAAGATTCTCAACCCGACATCCGGACAACAGCCTCAACACCTGGGCCTGGGGGCCGCCTCTCCAACCTTGAGCCAACACCCCGGCAGGTACCGTCGGCGCTGTGCCGCGTTCAAGGGCGCGACGGTGCAGGGCCCACAACCGACGGTCGCCCCGCTCAGCTGCGATCAGTGCACCGGTGTCGTAGGTGAGACCCGTGAATGTCACGAGGCAGCCCGACCGGCATCGCCATCAAGGACGGCGTCGGCCCACGACAACTCGCTTGCAGTCAACTCGCCATGCTCGGCTTCCCATTCCTGCACGGCAGCCAGGCCACGCTCAACGACGAGTGCCCGCTCCGCTGCTGAGTTGAGCCAGGCGGAAAGGCTCACGCCATGACGCTCCGCGGCCGACCTCGCCCCTTCCGCCACAGACTCGTCCAACGCCACCGATAGTTTCTTCACAGTCATGACTTGATGGTAGTACCACCTTCCTACCAGATATCGTCCGAGGAGGTCGATGCAACCAATCCATGCACCTGACAGCTGCGATCAGCGGGCTTGAACGACACTGGTGCCGGCCAGGTGGTCGTGCCACCCGCGTTTGTCCGTGCTGACGGCGATGGTTGCCAGTGTGATGGCGGCCACAGCGGGGCTGATCACCACACCAAGTGCGGTCGTCGGGAGCAGCTGGGGCAGGAGCCAGGCCCGACGAATGAGCGCCGAACGAAGCGCCGAACGAAGCGCCGGTGGTTGCATCTCGACGCTGGTCACTTTCAGCCCGAGCAACCTCTTTTCGAGAGTGGCGCCGTATCGCCACTCCATGACCACGAGCGACAACAGCCGCCGGCCCTCCGAATCGACTCGGTGAAAGGCCTCAAGGCCCACTACAACCACGTTCGTGTCAGACATGTCCTCGTTTGCCGCGATCGGCGATCAGTCGTCGACGGTCGGCACTGTGAATCCGACCGACGCCCCGCCAAGTGGGGACTCACCGGCGGAGACACTCCCCCCGTGGGCCTCGGCCACCTGACGAACAATGGCCAGCCCCAGACCCGACCCGGGCATGGTGCGGGTGGCCTCCACCCGATGGAAACGGTCGAACACCTTCGCTCGCTCCTCAACGGGAATGCCGGGACCCGAATCGTGGACCATGACCGAACCGCCGTCGATCTCCACCACCACCGGGGCGTCAGCAGGGCTGAACTTCGCGGCGTTGTCGACCAGATTCCGGATCGCCCGGGACAACGCCTCGGGACGACCCTCGACCACCGCCGACCGGAGACATCGCAGCTCGATGTCGCGTCCGGTGCGCCGCTGCGTTCGCTCCACCACTGGGGCGGCCAACTCGGCGAGACGCAACGGCTGTGTGGCCTCGTCGTCACGAAGATCCGATGCCAGGTCGACAAGCTCGGTCACCAGATCGGTGAGCTCGCCCAGTTCGGCATCGAGATCGGCCACCAGCGCGTCGTGTTGCTCCGGGGTCAGGTCTCGCCCCCGGCCGAGCACGTCGACGTTGGTCCGCAGGCTGGTGAGCGGGGTACGGAGCTCGTGGCTGGCGTCCATCACCAGACTCCGCTGCTGACGCCGCGACTCCGACAGGGCATCGAGCATCCCGTTGAAGCTCGCGGCCAGCCGCCCCACCTCATCGCCGCCGGTCTGATCAACCGGCTGGGAGAGGTCGCCGGTGGTGGCCACCCGCTCGGCCGCGATCGTGAGCTGGGTTATGGGCCGCACCGCGCTGCGGGCGATGAACCACGCCAGCAGTGCCGCCCCTACTATTGCCACCAGTCCGATCAGCAGGATTCGTGAACGCATCGCCGCCAGCACCGAATCCGTCTCCGCCAACGGCCTGGCCATCTCGACGAAGTTCCCGCCCGGGGCCGGAACGGTGATCGAACGCAACGACCCCGCGGAACCATGCACCGTTCGGATCACCGGCGACACCCGGGCCTCGATCAGCACCGCCAGATCCGGGTCGACCCCGAAATCAGGCCCGAGCGAGAGAACCACGGTGCCGTTCGAGTCGACGATGCGGGCCAGCACATCGAACGACACGATCCCACCGAACGGGTCCTGGCGGGGCACCCGTCCGCCGAGCTGGAAACGGCCACCGCCCGGCCGGGCGAACCCCCGGGGTTGACGATCCACCTGCTCGGCCCGGGCGGTCAGGTCATGATCGATCTGCCCGAACAACTCGCTGCGGGTCGACCGGTAGACGGAGACCCCGACGACGCTGACCACCACAGCGACCACCACGGCCACGGCCACGGCCACTCTCGCTCGGAGGCTCACCGGGCCTCGCTCCTGACCACGTAGCCAACACCTCGCACCGTGTGGAGAAGCCGCGGCCCGCCGCCTTCTTCAATCTTCTTGCGGAGGTACCCGACGTACACGTCGAGCGTCTTCGAGTCGTAGTCGAGTTCACCGTCCCAAACCCGGTCGTAGAGAACCTCGCGGCTCAGCACCACACCGGCGTTGAGCATCAGCACCTCGAGCAGCTCGAACTCGGTCCTCGAGAGATCGAGCGGACGGCCGTCACGCGTCACCCGACGCCCAGCCGGTTCGAGCACCAGATCATCGACCGCCAGGTTGTCGGTGTCGTCGTCGGCCGAATGTCGCAGCCGGGCCCTGATCCGGGCCAGCAACTCCTCGAGTGCGAACGGCTTGACCAGGTAGTCGTCGGCGCCGGCATCGAGCCCCGCGACACGATCGGGGACTTCGTGGCGGGCCGTCAGCATGAGCACCGGGGTGTCGTCACCCGACCTACGAATCCGGCGGCACACGGTGAGCCCGTCCACGTTGGGCATCGACACGTCGAGAATCAACATGTCGGCAGGGTTCTCGGCATGGATCTCCAGGGCGCGGGCTCCGTCGTTGGCGGTGACCACGTCGTATCCCTCCAACTGAAGGGCGCGCTCGAGCGATTCCCTGACCCTGCGATCGTCCTCGGCGATAAGGATCGTTGGCAAGAGGTTCCTCCGATTGCAACCGGGCGCGACGGCCCGACAAGGGCACGTTAGCCCCCCGATGGTGCCGCCAACGGGTGAGAGAACAGTGAGAACTCCGACGTTTTCGACCCGCCGCGCATGACGGCAGTCAGTTCTTCGTGGGTCATTCGCCCCAGATCACCGATACAGATGCGCAATCTCTCCGATGGAGATGTAGCACGACAATTCGGGACCGACCAATGGCCACTCTGCTACCCCCCATCGAGACCGGCGCCATCCCCTCCAACCTGCTCGGGGCGGCCACCGACAGCACCCGAATCGGGCTCGACGGCACATCGGTACCGATGCTGAGAGGACGTCTCCACCAAGTTTCGGTGCTGCCGGCCAGCATCGCTGGCACCGTGCTCGTGCTGCTCAGCCCGGGCGTGACCGACAGGATCGCCGCCGCGATATTCGCCGCATCCATCGTCGCCATGCTCAGCGCCAGTGCGTTCTACCACTGCCACGCCCATACCTGGCCGGTGAAACTTCGTGCCCGCCGGATC
>JAJRXJ010000384.1 GCA_024276355.1 Actinomycetes bacterium
CACTCGAACGCCACGCGACCCCAGGCGTTGGTCTCGCCCTTGGCCCGCCCGGTGGTGCCGTCCTTCAGCTTGAACTCGACCTCGACTTCAGCGTCCTCGAGATCGTCGCCATGCTCGTCATCGAACTCCATGACGATCTTGGCGTGTTCCTTCTTGTGGCGCTTGTAGGTCTTGTTCTTGCACTTGGTTGTGGTAGCAGAGTGTGCGAACAGCGAACCGGAGGTGGTCGTGGTGACGACCGCCGTCGTGGTCGGAGCAGCCGTGGTGGTCGTGGGCGCAGCTGTCGTCGTCGCGGCCGCTGTCGAGGTGGTGGCCGACGCGGTGGTCGTCGGCGCCGCGGTGGTTGTGGTCGAGGTGGACCCACCAGCGATGCCGGAGGTGGTTGTGGTCACGTCGAACACCGACAAATCAGGTTGGCCTATGTCATCAGCGGTCGACGCATAGTGTGTGCCGATCGAGGTGTCGAGCGCCCCGATACTCGACATGGAACCGACGACGACAGTACCGATGATGAGCGCGTACTCAACGATGGTCACACCACGGTCGCGGTTTCCGTCGGTTTGATGAAAACGATCAGCGAAGAGACTCACCCAATGGTCATCGGCATGACTCATGTACCGGGTTCATGGGTCGGATGAATCATTTTCGCAGCAATAGGCCCCTGGCCCTGCCCACAACCGTGTGAGAACCCACGATCAGCACCATGTCTTCGGGTGAGGCCATCGACAGAGCGCGGTCGACGGCTTCGTCGAGGTCGTCGACCACCTCGGAGGTGCCGCCGCACGCTGCCACGGCCGCTGCGACCTCAGCCGCAGGCACGCCTCGGCGCGATGGGGCCGTACATGCCACCACCACCTCGGCGTCGGCCACGTGCAGGGCCTCGCACACCGCGACGGGATCGCGCCCGTCGAGCATCCCCAGCACAACGAATCGGCGGCCTTCGTCGAAGGTGGATTCCAGGGCGTTGGCGAGCACCTCGGCACCGGGCGGATTGTGGGCGACATCGAGCACCACAAGAGGGTTGCGCGACACGATCTCCATGCGTCCGGGCATCGTCGGCGAGCCGAGCGCCTCGGCCGCCACGTCGTCGGGGATGCAGCTGTCGAAAAACTCCTCGACCGCTACCAACGCGAGAGAGGCGTTCTCTGACTGGTGATGACCGTGCATTGCGAGAAACAGTTCGCCGTACCGGCCGCGGGGAGTGCGAACATCGATCAGGCGGCCGCCCACTGCCAAGGTGTCGTCGACCACGTCGAAGTCGATCCCCCGCTCGATCATGGCCGCGGGCTTCTCCCGCTCGAAGACCGAGACCACCTCCGGGTCTTGTTCCCCCATGACGAGCACGGTGGACGGCTCGATGATGCCGGCCTTTTCCCTCGCGATCTCTAGCCGCCAGTCGCCGGCGCCGTCGGTGTGGTCGAAGCCCACGTTGGTGACCACAGCAATCTGGGCATGGGCGACGTTGGTGGCGTCGTACCGCCCGAGCAGGCCCACCTCCAGCACGACGACATCGACCGCCTCATTGGCGAAGTGAGAGAGAGCTGCGGCTGTCATGGTCTCGAACCAACTCAATCCCTGGCCTCCGAGGGACTCGGAAGCCGCGGCGACGCTGGTGATGGCCGACGCGAGGTCGATGTCGCTGATCGGTTCTCCTCCAACGCGTATGCGCTCGTTGATCGACTCGAGATGAGGGCTGGTGAAGGTGCCCACCCGCAACCCCATCGTCGCGAGCAGGGCCTCTATCATTCCGGCTGTCGAACCCTTCCCGTTGGTACCGGTGAGATGAATCACCGGATACGAGTCCTGGGGGTCGGCCAAGCAGGCCATCGCCGATCTCATCGGGCCGAGTGACAGACCATCGATTCGACCGGCCCTCGGGATCACCTCATGGTTTATGAGAGCATGCAGATATTCGAGTGCCTCGCGATGGTCCAACTCGAGTATCCGATCTCGATCAGCTGGCGCGACGCTCGTCGACGTCGTCCCGAGAAATCATCTCGGGCCGTACACCATCGAGAACGGAGTCGGCGTCAACCCGAACCTTGGCCAGGTCGTCGCGCCCCGGGATGTCGAACATTACGTCGAGCAGGACCGACTCGATGATGGCCCGCAAGCCACGGGCACCCGTGCCTCGCTTGATGGCCAGATCGGCTATGGCGTGGAGAGCTTCGTTGGTGAACTCGAGTTCGACATCTTCGAAGTCGAACATCTTGACGTATTGCTTCACCAACGCGTTGCGGGGGGCGGTGAGGATCTCGACGAGTGCGTCATGCTCGAGGCTGCTCACCGCGCCCACCACCGGGAGGCGGCCGACGAACTCGGGAATCAAACCGAACTTGGTGAGGTCCTCGGGAAGAACCTCGCTGAACAACGCACCCAGGTCCTTGTCTTCGGGACGGCGGATGTCGGCCCCGAATCCCACGCCCCGGCTCCCGGACCGCTCTTCGACGATCTTTTCGATGCCGGCGAAGGCTCCACCGCAGATGAAGAGGATGTTGGTGGTGTCGATCTGTATGAATTCCTGGTGGGGATGCTTGCGGCCGCCTTGTGGGGGTACAGCCGCCGAGGTGCCCTCGAGAATCTTGAGAAGGGCCTGCTGCACGCCTTCGCCCGACACGTCTCGGGTAATCGACGGGTTTTCGCTCTTGCGGGCGACCTTGTCGATCTCATCGATGTAGATGATGCCCTTCTCAGCCTTCGAGATGTCGAAATCGGCAGCCTGAATGAGCTTCAGGAGAATGTTCTCGACGTCCTCACCGACATATCCGGCCTCGGTGAGCGCGGTGGCGTCGGCAATCGCAAATGGCACGTTGAGCATTCGCGCAAGGGTCTGTGCCATCAGGGTCTTGCCGCATCCGGTCGGCCCGATCAACAAGATGTTGGACTTGGACAACTCGACGTCACCGTCGATGGTGGTTCCGAGCTGGACCCTCTTGTAGTGGTTGTAGACAGCCACCGAAAGGATGCGCTTGGCGGTGTCCTGGCCGACTATGTAGTCGTTGAGGAAGTCGTAGATGTCGCGGGGCGAGGGCAGCTCGCTGAGAGTGGGCTCGTCGGTGTCGGAAAGTTCTTCTTCAATGATCTCGTTGCAGAGATCTATGCATTCATCACAAATGTAGACCCCGGGGCCCGCGATCAGCTTCTTGACCTGCTTCTGCGACTTGCCGCAGAAGGAGCACTTCAGAAGTTCTCCACCTTCGCCGAACTTGGCCACTCGGTGCTCTCTCCCTGCTAGCCGATCGCCTTGATCGGGCCACTGTTGTCGACCAGATTACGTACTTCGATCACCTCGTCGATGATTCCATACTCCTTGGCCTCGGCCGCGCTCATTACGAAATCACGGTCGGTGTCGGATGCGATCTTCTCGACGGTCTGGCCGGTGTGGGCCGAGAGAACCTCTTCGAGAGACCTCTTCATCCTGGCAATCTCGGCTGCTATCAGTTCAATGTCGCTGGCCTGACCCTGGGCTCCGGCGTAGGGCTGGTGGATCAGTATCCGGGCGTGGGGCAGCGCCAGACGCTTACCGGGTGTGCCGGCGGCCAGCAGGACGGCTGCGGCCGACGCGGCCTGGCCGAAACAGATCGTGGTGATGTCGGGCTTGATGTAGGACATCGTGTCGTAGATGGCGAACAGCGAGTTGATGTCGCCACCCGGCGAGTTGATGTAGAGATTGATGTCCTTGTCGGGATTCTCCGACTCGAGGTGAAGCAGCTGGGCGCAGATCAGGTTGGCGATCGTGTCATCGATCGGTGTGCCGATGAAGATGATGTTTTCCTTCAACAACCGGCTGTAGAGATCGTACGCGCGCTCCCCACGGTTGGTCTGCTCGACAACTGTCGGGACCAGATAGTTGCGGGGGTTGATATCCATCTACTCGCTGTCCTCCGTGGGCTGAACTTCGGCTGCTTCGACTTCGGCTTCGTCTTCGGTTTCGTCGGTGGGACCACCGACGCTATCCCCATCGGCGTCCGTAGTCGGGAACTCCAGCTCAGATCGTTCGATCGTGACACCGTTGTCGTCGGTGAGTTCGACATTTTCGGTGAGCCACTCAAGCGCCTTCTGCTTGGCAATGTCGGCTCGGAGCGAGGAGATCTGACCGAATTCGGTGAGTCGCTTTTCGAGCTCCGCCGCGTCCTGGCCTGCCTGTTCGGCCATTTCGGAGATGGCCTCGGAGACGGCAGCGTCGTCGGGCACGAGAGCCTCCGCCACTGCCACTGCCCGCAGGGCGAGATCGACACGCACAGCCTGCTCGGCCGGCTCCCTGAACTGCTCGGCGAGAGTCTCGGCGGTGAGGCCGATGCTCGACATGTACTCGGCGACGTCTGCGCCCTGCTGCTGGAGGCGATTGACGAAGTCCTGGATTCGGGCGCTGATCTCGCCCTCGATCATGGCTTCGGGCACATCGTCGGTGATCAAGGCGGCCAGAGCCTCGGCGGTGTTCTGCTGAACCGCCATGCGGGCCTGGGAGATCTTCATGGCTGTGAGACGGGTGACCAGGTCGGCACGCAACTCTTCGAGTGTCTCGAACTCACTGGCCTCGGCGGCCCAGGAGTCGGCCAGTTCGGGGAGTACCGCTTCCTTCACCTCTTTGACCGTGATCACGAAGTGGAGGGGCTCCTCCTCATCGGGATCCGGATGGGCCGCATCAAACTCGACTTCATCACCGGCAGATGCTCCGATGAGATTCTCGTCGATCTCGGCCACGACCGCGCCGCTGCCGACCTCGTAGTCGTAGTCGGTGGTGGTGAGACCGGGGACTTCCTCACCTTCGTGGGTGCCGGTGATGTCGATGGTGACGTGGTCGCCCTCGGCCGCGGGCCGCTCGACGACCTTGAGCTCGGCGAACTGGCCACGCATGGCATCGAGCTGCTGATCGACCTCTTCATCGGTGGGCTTCGGGCTGGGAATCTCAACCCGCAGTCCGTCATATCCGGCGGCATTGACAACCGGGCGTATCTGGACGACAGCATCGAAGACCACCGGCCCTGATTCCTCGCCGGATGTGATCTCGATCTCCGGAGAGGAGATGACATCGACATCGTGTTCGACAACGGCCTTGGCGTAATAGTCGGGCAGCGCTTCGCGCAGCGCCTCTTCGCGCCCGACCATGTGGCCCAGCTGCGCTTCGAGGAGCCGACGCGGGGCCTTGCCCGGACGGAATCCCGGCAGCCGCACTTCTCGTGCGATGCGCTTGAACGCGGCATCGACGGCGGTATCAAACTCCGACTCGTCGACCTCCACCGATACCTTCACACGATTGTCTTCAAGGGTTTCGACGTTGCTCTTCACGAGGTCGGAGTCTACGGGGACCAACACTCGTACCCGCCGTGGCCGGCCATCATTCACGTTGCGATTGAACGGCGTCGTCTCCCCCACGGTCCGCTAACCTGTGCCCACCCGCGGGTGTAGTTCAACGGTAGAACCTCAGCCTTCCAAGCTGATGATGCGGTTTCGATTACCGTCACCCGCTCCACTCGAAACCCGAGGTCAGAGCATGTTTCTGGCCTCGGGTGTCGAATCGCCACCAGCCCATCGGGGTGCACCGGTGTCATCGGCCCCGCTTGACCGCGTCCACATCTCGACTCCCTCCACCCGCCAGGGCCCGCTACCGACCAAGTGGGCAGGTCACCCCACCCCTCACACCCCCAACACCCGGTTTTGTGAACGTGTGGACTCCCATTTGGGAGTCCACACGTTCACAAAACCGGGTGGTCCGGGTCGGCGGTGTGGTCGGAGAGGCGCCAGCCTCTGAGGGATGGGTAGGCACGGGCCACGAACCCCACTCCAACGATGCACGCCAGGCCACCGCTCCAGGCTGAGATGCGTACGTTGGTTGCTGCTGCCACCGCCCCCGACTCAACATCGCCGAGTCGCGGCCCTCCGGTGACATTGGCGATGTGGAGTGCGCTGAGCCGGCCGCGCAACTCGTCGGGAACCGACAGTTGGATGATCGTGTTGCGCATCACCGCGGACACCATGTCGGCCCATCCTGCCAGTGCGAGCAGCGCCACCGCCAGCCAAATCCAAGGAGAGAAACCGAACGCTGCCATCGACCCTCCCCAAAGCACAACGGCAAGCAGTACTCCCCGGCCCTGACGGTCGACACGCCCGATCCAACCTGAGGTGGTCGCGCCGACCAGCGCACCCGCAGCTGGTGCCGCATACAGCAGACCCACCGCTCCGGGCTGGTGGAACACCCTCCCGGCCAGCTCCGGAAACAATGCACGGGGCATTCCGAACACCATCGCGTCCAAGTCAATGACGAATGCTCCTTCGACAGCGGGTTGCGATCTCAGATACTTCCATCCGGCCATTGCCGAGCGCCATCCCGGTGGTGTGCCTCCCCCGCTGGGGATCATCGATGCCATCATCGCCAGCGCCACGATTGCCGCCCCGAAAGTGATCACATCAAGCCAGTACGCCGCGGCAACACTCGTTGCGATGACAACACCGGCCACCGCCGGGCCGATGATCATCGACATGGTGAAACTGATTTGGTTGAGCGCCAACGCCGCGGGGAGCTGCGATGCCGGAACGAGGCTCGGAGTGCATGCGGTTCGAGTGGGCGCATCGATTCCAGACAGTGCCGCTATCACCGAGGTGAGCAGGAACACCACCCAGAGATGGGGGTGGGCAAGTGTGGCATTCAGGGCAAGACCGGCCGAGGCGAGAGCCAAGAGGAACTGGGTGACCAGGAGAATGCGCTTCCGGTCGAAGGCGTCGGCCAGTGTGCCTCCCAGGAATGAAGCGAAGAGCAGCGGCGGGAGTTGGGCCAGCCCGAGCAACCCCACCATCAGCGTGGATCCGGTGATGGAGAAGACTTGGACGGGTGCCGCCACTGCCGTGAACTGCGAACCAGCCACCGAAATCGTCCGACCAATGAACAGTAGACGGAACTGACGCGACTCCCGTAGCGGGGTGGTGTCGGCCAGCAGTCGCATCAGCCGAATTTACGCCAGGTTGGCCCGTATCTAGTGGTGACCCTCTGGGTAAAGGTGAGAAATGCTGCCCGGATCGACTCGACAGCCCTCCACGAAATCCTCAAGGTCGACGGCCTTCACACGGATGACACGGCCGAATTTGTAGGCGGGCAGGTTGCCCTCATCGATGAACCGGTAGACGGTTCGAGCAGTGACACCGAGCATCTCGGCGGCTTCTTTGGTGGAAAGCCATTTGGTGGTTTCAGGACTCATGAAAGTATTTCTAGCATCTTTTCAATCCATTCGGTATGGTTTCACACGGACAACCACCCAGCGTGAGTAATTGGGCTGTGGGTTTAGACGGAGGGAAAGATATGACGGCAATTTCGCCGGCGCTTGAGCACGCCGACGCCAATATTCATGCACTACGGGAGATTTCGCCGCGAAAATCTCTGCCCAACGGCCGCGCTTTGGTGGGTGCATTGCTGATCTCGATCGCCGCCGTCGGGGCTTACGCGGCCGCCACTGGTGGGTCGAGTGGCCCCACCACCGAGTTCCTGGTTGTGAAGGCCGCGGTGTCGGCCGGAGAGCCCGTCGGCCTCAACGGAGTCTCGTTCGAAGCCATGGACATTCCGCCCGACGTGGCCCGGGCGGCCATCAACTCCACCGACGGACTCGAGGGCGCCATCGCACTTCGGGACCTCCGCCCGGGAGAAATCCTCACTCTCGATGACCTGATCTCCTCACCATCCATCGACGGCTCACCCCTCGGGGCGGTCCACGAACTCGCCTTCCCGGTGCCCTTGGATCGCACGCCCCCCGGATTGGTCCGCGGTGATCGGGTCACCATCCTCTCGACTCTTCGGGTCGCCGACAGACCAACCACAGTCGTGGCGCTGGAGGATGCCGTCGTCATCTCCTTTGATCCCCGCACCGACCAGATCGGATCAACCGGCACCGGCGTTCTGACCCTCGCCATACCCGACGCCGACGCCGTTGTCTCCACCGCCCACCTCTCACAACAGGGTGAACTCACCATCATCCGGTCCACTCGTGCATTGACCGACTCGTATCCGGCCAGCTACACCGTCGATGAGTCCGTGCCCAACCCGACCTCGGTGGTGGCTCCATGAACCACGAGAGATGGGTTGTCCTCGGGTTGGCCCACCCACGCGCCGACTGGTTCAGTGAGCTCGCCCGGTGGGCGACCTCAGCTGCCGCTCCGATCGATTTCGTGAAATGCATGTCGGCCCAAGAGGCCCGGGTCCGCCTTTCGTCCGGCCGTGCCCATTCGGCGATGCTCGTTGGCGACCGAGCCAGCGGCCTCGACCGGGACCTGGTCGATTCGGCGCGATCCGCAGGCACCGCCGTCATCGTCGTGGATCCCGCCGACCATCGGGACTGGACCGACCTCGGCGTATCCGGTGTGCTGCACACGCCGTTCGACCGATCAGAACTCGTGTCCGCACTGCAACAACACGCCACACCCGTGGCCACCGCAGAGGCCCGCGTCGCCGAATCCCCGACACCACTCGGCACATGGCGGGGGCAGTTGATTGCGGTCACCGGGCCCGGCGGCGCCGGTACGTCAACCACCGCCATGGCGCTCGCACAGACACTGGCCTTGCGTGCCGGCAACACAGGAATGGTGCTGCTCGCCGATTTGGCCCTCAACGCCGAACTGGCCATGCTCCACGATGCCCGCGATGTGGTTCCGGGTATTCAGGAGATGGTCGACGCCCACCGGGGCGGCCGAATGACCGTGGAACGCACGCGGTCGTTGGTATTCGACACCGGAGACCGGGGCTACCATCTGCTCCTCGGTCTCAGACGTCACCGCGACTGGACGGCCCTTCGTCGCAAGTCGTTCGAAGCAACGCTCGACACTCTCCTGCGGTCGTATCGGCTGGTGATCGCCGACATCACCGCTGACTTCGAAGGCGAGTCGGAAACCGGTTCGCTCGATGTCGCCGACAGGAACCTCATGTCCCGATCAGTGATCGAACGGGCCGATGCCGTCGTTGTCGTCGGGACCCACGGTCTGAAGGGCATCCACTCACTCGCCCGCACGATCCGCGACCTTCTTGCCAACCACGTGGAGCCGGAGAGGCTCATCACGGTGATCAACCGCTCGGTCCGACACCCGTCCGGACGTGCCGATGACTCGGTTGCCCTGGCCAATCTCGTGCGGCCGGCCGACGGCGCCGAAGTTCTCTCCGGCCCGGTCTTCATTTCCGACCGCAGGGATCTCGAGGCTGCACTTCGCGACGCTGTCCGACTGCCCAAATCGATCGGCATGACGGTGGCCTCCGAAGCCGAACGCCGCCTGGAAGATCAGCCAAGCCGGGCCGACCTGCCAGTTGGACTGGAACCAGAGCGTGTTGCCCCCGGATCGATCGGAAGCTGGACGGAGGAGGCCGGATGATCACCACCCACAACGACACTCCGCTTCAGGAAATCGAGCGCGTTGTTCAAGAGCGCGCCAAGAACGCATCCCTGGATCTCTCGGGCGCCGGGGCCTCCGAGATGCTCTCCGACCTAGTCACCGAGGAGATCAGGACATGGAACGACGACTATCTCCACGGTCGCCGTCCGTTTCCCATCGACGACCTCGACGCCGTGTCCGAGAGGGCAATGCGCAACCTCACCGGCTACGGACCGCTCGCTCCCCTGCTCGCCGATGACGACGTCTGGGAGATCATGGTGAACGCCCCCGACGCGGTGTTCGTGAAACGTCACCGAGGCCCGAGCGGCTACCACCACGAAGTTTTCCACGACGATGAACACGTCTTTCGAACGCTCACCAAGATTCTCGACGACGCGTCGAGCGCCCACCGCAAGCTCGACCCGAGCGAAGGCCTCCAGGACGCCCAGCTCGACGATGGGGCCCGCATACACATCGTCCATGGAGACGTCGCCCGCGGCGGCCATCTCATGGTCAACATCCGCAAGTTCACCGGCGTCACCTTCCGTACCCTCGACGAACTCGTTGAAGTGGGCACCCTCACCGGAGCAGCCGCCCGGTTCATCCGCTCATGTGTCTCCGCGAGGCAGACAATCGTGTTTGCCGGCGCTCCCGGATCGGGAAAGACCACCATGCTCAACTGTTGCGCCGCCGAGCTCGACCCGTCGCTGCGGGTGGTCGTCGCCGAGGAGGTGTTCGAGTCCGACATTCCCCTGCCGAACGTGGCCAGCATGCAGACCCGCGCCGGGAGGGCCGACCGCCCCGAGGTCGATCTGCGCCGGCTGGTTGCCGGATTCCTTCGTATGGCGCCCGACGTGGCCATCGTCGGCGAGGTTAGGGATCGTGAGGCTCTCCCGCTTCTGCTCACGCTGTCATCCGGTGTGAAGGGCTTCACCACGATCCACGCCGGGTCTGCCCGCCAAGCCCTCACCCGCCTCCGATTCATCTGCCAGCTGGCCGACACGAGCAACGAACTACCCATGTCAGCTCTCAACAATCTTGTCTCGGAGGCAGTGGATGTCGTGGTCCACTGCGTACGCACACCCGACGGACCACGGGTGGCCACGATCTCCTGCGTGGAGGATCTCAGCGCATCGATCGACAGCGGTCAGTTCACGATGACCGACGTTTTCTCCAGGCCGACACGCGACCTGCCACTGACGTGGACGGGCAACGTTCCCCAGCGCCTCACCCGGGCCTTCAACGATGTCGCCCTCGACATTCGCGAGATTCTCTCCATGGAGGGCGATCTGTGATCCCTCTTCTCCTTGCCTTCGCCGCCGCCGTGGGCACGTGGCTGATCTACACCTCGGTCGCCTTCGGTGCGACGGGGATTGGCGCTCATCCGGGCACTCCAGTCGAGCGCCCGCACCCGAGACCCGACATTCGCACCTGGCTCACCCAGGCAGGCCTCGGCGATGTCGACCCGAGAGAATTCGTGGTGGTCGTGGCCGCCCTGTTCGTGGTCGGTTCGCTGCTGGCCTTCGCGACGTTCGGCGGAATTCTCCCGGCGCTCGCAATGGGGCTCTTCGCGGCTTCGTTTCCGATCGATTCGTTCAGGAGACGTCGCATGGACCGTCGCCGCAAGGCCCAGGAGGCCTGGCCTCGGATGATCGAGGAGATGAGGGTTCAGACCAGCTCACTCGGACGTTCCATTCCCCAGGCACTGTTCGACATCGGCAGCCGCGCCCCCGTCGAACTCCATCCCGCGTTCGAAGCCGCCCACCGGGAATGGCTTCTCACCACCGATCTCTCCCGATCGCTTCAGGTCCTGAAGACCCAGCTCGCCGACCCGACCGCCGACATGGCCTGCGAGACGCTCCTGATCGCCCACGAGCTGGGCGGCACCGATCTCGATTCGCGCCTCGCTGCTCTGGCCGAGGACCGGCGCCAGGACGTCCAGGGGCGCAAGGATGCACAATCGCGTCAAGCTGGTGCCCGATTCGCAAGACTGTTCGTGTTGATCGTTCCGGCCGGAATGGCGCTGGCCGGGATGTCGATCGGCAATGGCCGGGCCGCCTATCAAGCCGGCACCGGCCAGGTCGTGGTCCTCATCGCCTTGGCCCTGGTGGTCGGATGCTGGGTCTGGGCGGGTGCGGTCATGCGCCTGCCCGAAACCGAACGGGTATTCGACAAGTGAGCGCTCTCACGATCCTGATCTCATTGTCGCTGTTCGTGGGGCTCACGCTCACGTTGTCGGAGCTGCGCTGGTTCCGCAGGCCGAGGCTCGCCGAGCGGTTGGCGCCGTACTCACCGATGTCCGGTCCGACCCGCCGGGTTGGGCTGCTGTCGGTCGAGTCGTTCCGGGACGTGACCGCGCCGCTGGCCCGGTCCATCGGCGAGCGGGTGTCCAGGCTGTTCGGCGCCGGAGATGAACTCGAGGAACGGCTGCGGCGGATCCATTCCCATCTTGATGTGACCACCTTCCGTGTCCGACAGCTCGGCTGGACTTCGGCGGCCTTTGGGATGGGCACGTTGACCTCAGTGGCCCTCAACCTCCCGGCGCCCATGGCGATCCTGTTGGTCCTCGGTAGTCCGGCCCTGGCATTCCTGCTGATCGAGCAGAGCGTGGCATCAGCGTCCAAACGGTGGCAGCGCGAGGTCTTTCTGGAGTTGCCGGTGATAGCCGAGCAGCTGGGGATGTTGATCTCGGCCGGATGGTCGTTGGGAGCGGCTCTCGCCCGCACCGCCGACCGAGGCGGCGGTGCATGCGCCAGCGACCTCGAACGCGTGATGCAGCGCATCCGCCAGGGGCTGTCCGAACATGCCGCTCTACGCGAGTGGAGCGATCTCGCCGGGGTCGACGCTCTCGACCGGCTTGTTGCGGTGTTGTCACTCGACCGCGACACCGCCGATCTCGGCCGACTCATTTCCGAGGAGGCCCGGGCCATAAGACGCGATGCCCACAGAGAGCTCATCGAGTCGATCGAACGGCGCAATCAGCAGGTGTGGGTGCCGGTGACGGTAGCCGCTCTGGTTCCGGGCGTGTTGCTCATGGGTGTCCCGTTCATCGACGCGTTGTCGCTGTTCGCGGGTTGAGCGACCCGATCCATCAACACGCCATCAGAACCAGCACAGAACAAACCAGCACAGAACAAACCAAACACAGACAGGAAGAAAAGAAAATGGATATTGCAGCGATCACTTGGATGGAGATCCAGATGATGGTCACCGCCGTCAACCGGCGGAGCGGCCGGTTGGTCGGCGACCGCGGGGAGGGAGTGATCAGCACTGCCATAGCCGTGCTCATCGTGGCCTTCATCGGGGCCGGCATGTGGGTGGCGTTCCAGCGCATCTGGGGCAACGCCGAGGTCAACATCGAGGGCCAGGTCAACCGAATCGGCTCGGCCAACGGGTGACACCACCCTCTCGCCGGGGTTCTGGTGAGCGGGGATCGGGGCTGATCGGAACGAGCGCCGGTTTCCTGGTGTTCCTCCTGCTCCTGTTCGCCGCGGTCCAGATCCTGTTCAACCTCTACGCCAACACCATGGTCACCACAGCCGCCCATGAAGCCGCGATGAAGGTGGCCGGGTTTGACGCGTACCCCGACCGGTGTGCCGCCGTGCCCGCTGCAGAAGCAGCGTTCATCGAATCCCTCGGGCAATACGGCCGAGAGGGGCACGCCACCCTCACCTGGACGTGCAACGATCCCCAACGAGTGATCGTTCGAATCACCGCCGACCACCCGACGATGCTACCCAAAGCAGTGTCCGGACTGTTCGGCCTCTCCCACATGAGCAAGGTCATCGAGGTACGAACCGAGCTCAAACGATGAGGGCCGCGTCGACACGCTGCCGGGGCGACCGTGGCCAGGTCGGGGGCATTGAAGTGCTTCCCTTCGGGTTCCTCATCTTCGTCGCCATCACGCTGCTCATTGCCAACGCCTGGGGGGTGATCGACGCAAAGCTGGCGGTGACCAACTCGGCCCGTGAGGCCACTCGTGCCTATGTCGAGGCCGACAACGCCCAGCAAGCCGAACTCGGTGCCTGGGTCGGGGCCAAGCAGACGCTGGCGTCCTACGGCCGTGATGACACCCGTGCCTCCATCGGCCGTCCCGTGCTCAATGGCGGCTTCTCCCGCTGCACCCGGGTATCGGTCACCGTCACCTACTCCGTGCCCGCGATCGCCATTCCGTTCATCGGCGGATTCGGAAACCTGAAGCCGGTCACCTCGACCCACACCGAGTTGATCGACCCCTTCCGCAGCGGGCTCAAAGGGGCGGCAACGTGTTGATGCCATCGGCCGAAAGTCGTATGCATGGCGGGTCATCACGCGGCACCGTTCTACTGATGTTCCCGGCCGCCATCATGATCATGCTCGTGCTCGGCGCGATCGTTCTGGATGTCGGCGTGAGCCAGGTGCGGGCCCGTGAGTTGCAGGCAGTGGCGGATTCGGCCGCCAATGACGCCTTGGCGTCTCTCGACGTGGTTGCCCTGCGCAATGGGCAGCCGCCCTCGCTCAACCCTGCACGCGCCCGGGTGATCGTCCTGCAGTCGGTGGCGGCGGGTCCGCTTCCGCGGGCCAAGGTCGAGTCGGTGGCGGTGGGTTCCGATGCCACCGGGCGCATCACCGTCGAGGTTCGGCTCAGTCTACGTGTCGACTTGATCATCTCTCCGGCCCTTCCGGGGGGAGCCCGCAGCACCACCATCACCCGAACCGGACGGGTAGTCATCGTCAACTGAGAGTTGCCGAGGCCCGCACTGCTCAATCGGCAGGTGGCCGATCGCTCAGAAGTAGATGATCTCCTTGGTGCGTTGTGTGACGAGATCGAGATCGTCGGTCCACAGCCCCGTCGAGAGGTATTTCCATCCACCGTCGCAGATGATGAACACGATCGTGCCACTGTCGATCCGTTCGGCGGTGCGGCACGCGCCCGCCAGGGCAGCGCCCGCGCTGATACCGCTGAAGATACCGATGCGCGCGAGCCTTCGGGTGTGTTCGAGAGACTCCCGGGGTCGCACGATTCGCTTGCCGTCGAGGAGTTCGGGCCCACCCCATTTGTCGTAGACCGGCGGAATGAAACCTTCGTCGAGGTTTCTCAGCCCCTCAACCTGCTCCCCTATCGGCGGCTCGACCGCGAGAATCTTCACCTCGGGATTTTGCTCCTTGAGGAACGTGCCCACCCCCATGAGGGTGCCGCTGGTGCCGAGGCCGGCGACGAAATGCGTGATCTCCGGGACGTCGGCCCAGATCTCGGGGCCGGTGGTGTCGTAGTGGGCCTGCGGGTTGGCCTGGTTGGCGTATTGGTAGAGGAAAACCCACTCGGGGTGTTCATCGGCGAGCGCCTGGGCCATGCGGACGGCACCATTGGAACCCTCGACGCCAGGGGAGTCGATGATTTCGGCACCGAACACCTCGAGCATCTGACGCCGTTCGGGAGAGACGTTGGTCGGCAACACGATCTTGATCGGGTAACCCTTCATCTGGGCGATCATCGCCAGGGCGATACCCGTGTTGCCGGAGGACGGCTCGATGATGGTCTTACCGGGCCGCAACGTGCCGTCGGATTCCGCATCAGCGATCATCGCCAGGGCGATACGGTCTTTCACCGATCCGGCGGGATTCTGGCTCTCGATCTTCGCAATGATGCGCACATCGGGATTGGGACTGAGTTGGCTCACGTCGACCATCGGGGTGTTGCCGATGAGGTCGAGAGCTGATTGGAGAATGGTCATCGGCGGGTTCAACCCCTCAATGGTGCTGCTAATTCCGACTTTGGTGATCGGAATTATAGCCATTGCCTTCAGAGGATCGCCACCCGCTCCTCGGTAACCACACCATCGAGGATCCGATACGACCGCAGTGACGGGTCGGGATGCTTGAGCGACACGATCACGAAACGCCACGCACCGAACGGATCGAAGCGGGCTGCATCCTCGATATCGGTCGGCGACGGGTAGTTGGTGGTGTGGGTATGGGAGTGCATCACGCCGATGATGGCCAGACCGGAATCGTCGGCATCGCGCTCCACAGTCATCATCTCCTGGCCATCGAGCTCGTAGATTCGGCTCGAGTTGGCCGCATTGCGCATCGGGTAGAAGCGCTCGACGCGGTCGGATCCGAACTTTCCGGCAAAGAGGCCGCACGCCTCATCGGGCAGGCCGAGCACCGCATGGCCGATCATTTCCGTGTGTAGGGCCCCTGACATCTGCAACACGACAACAACCTAACCAGTGATTGCCCCGGTGGACGATCGGGGCGACCCGGCTGCGGAGTCGGTACGGTGATCGACCATGGCAAAATCGCAGAAGCGGCGCGATGTCCCCGAGGGAGCCATCACTGTCGCCACCAATCGTGTCGCCCTTCGCGACTACGAAATACTCGACACGCTCGAGGTCGGGATGGTGCTGCGCGGCAGCGAGGTCAAGTCGCTCCGGGAGGCCAAGGTCCAGCTCAGTGAAACCTACGCGATCTTCTATCAGCATGAACTCTGGCTGGTGGGTCTTCGAATCGCGGCCTACTCACATTCCGGCACCGCCTTCGCCCACGATCCCGACCGCCGTCGCAAGCTTCTCGCCCACCGATCCGAGATCGATCGGTGGGCATCCCGCTGCGATCGTGAACATCTCGCCATCGTGCCTCTGGCCCTCTACTTCCTCGGCGGCCGGGCCAAGTTGAAGCTGGCCCTGGGCCGCGGCAAGAGCAAGGCCGACCGCCGTCAGGACATCGCCAAGCGCGATTCACAGCGTGAGACCCAACGCGCCGTGGCTCGGTCACGCCGCCGTACGTAGCCTCAACCGGATCGATTGCGATGAAGATGTGATCGGTATCGAAGGAATCGGTTAGGGCCCATCACCGAGCGGGGCATCCATGACGGTGAATCAATAGGTTTCCATCACCCATCGAATGCCATCACGGAGTACGCAATGACCAGACCCATGATCGCCCTGCTCACGGTGGCTCTTCTGGCCGCATCGTGTGGCAGCACCGGCCAACCGAGCGGATCCGCTGCACCCACCCCGACAGAGTCATCGTCAACGACCCCAGCAGCAACGAGCCCGGCCACCACCGTTCCGGCAACCACAACAGCCATACCGGCCACGACCACGTCCGCGCCCTCAGCACCCACAACCGTGCCGACCCGGGATTGGGTCGAACACAAGACGGGATCCGACTGCAAGTGTGCGTCCGGGACCGGCTACACGTTCTGGACACGCGACGCCAGTAAGACCAAGGTGGTGTTCTATCTTGAGGGTGGCGGTGCCTGCTTCTCGGCGGATACCTGCTCTTTCACCGACGGCACCTACTCGGTGTACGCCGGCAAGAAGGGAAGCCCCGCCGATGCCAAGGGGATCTTCAACACTTCCAGACCGGCGAATCCCTTCGCCGATTGGTCGTTCATCTACATGCCGTACTGCACCGGGGACGTCCACATCGGAAACTCGGTTCATGAGTACGCTCCCGGGCTCGTGGTGAACCACAACGGATTCACCAACGCCGGCCACGGCCTCGACTATCTCGCCGAGCACTACCCCAACGCAACAGATGTCTTCGTCATGGGTAGCAGCGCCGGGGGTGTGGCCGCACCTCTCTACGGCGGCCTGGTTTCCGACCTGCTGCCGAATGCCAACGTGTCGGTGTTGGGCGATGGCGCCGGGTCGTATCCCGACATTCCGGATCTCAACGCCCAGCTCGCCGATCTCTGGGGGACCATGAGCGTGGTCCCCGACTGGGACGTGAATGCCGAGCTGACCCCTCGTGACTGGAGCCTCCCGGGGCTCTACGTACAATCCGGGCTCCACGATCCGTCTATTCGCATGGCCCGGTTCGACTATGCCCGTGATCGAGTGCAGGCCAGCTTCACCAAGGCCGCGGGGGTGGGGTCCAACGACCGCCTGGCCCGGGTCGACACCAACGAGACCGACATCGAATCCGCCGGGTTGGATCTCCACGTCTACGTGGCCCCCGGCGACAAGCACACGATCCTCCGATCGGACAAGATGTATCAACTCACTGTTGAGGGCGTGCCGTTCATCAATTGGCTCACGTCCTATGTGAACGGCGACCACGTGCCCGACGTTCACTGCACCAACTGTGGGCCCTGAGCGCGACACCCGCCGTCACACCAAAGCTGTACCATGTGTAGACCCCTCACGGGGTCCGTTACTTGACAAGCGACGGCACACGGGGCTGATCGGTTTCGACGTTGGGACCAGGAAGCTACGGCGTGCGACCGGAGTTGCTCAGACTCCTTAAACGGGGCAACAACAGAGACGCCAACACTGACGATCTCGCTCTCGCTGCCTGATTCAGTTCAGTAAGTAGAGAGTCATCGCGACCAGCAATGGCACGCGGGGCCTGACCATCGCAGCCTGGCACCAGAAGCGGTGGTGGACAGTAGGGAAAGACCACTGACAGCCGGCAAAGACCGCTGACATCGGAGAAAGATCCGGCGGAGGGGCCTCGTGCCCACTCGACCCGGCGAGGTGGCAACCGTAAGCCACACCCACGGGAACGGTCGTAGCGCGTCGGGTTGCCACCTGACGGACGAGGGTTCGATTCCCTCCAGCTCCACCAGGCTCCGTATGAAAGGCCCCGGCCCCAAAGGTCGGGGCCTCGTCGCGCCCACCCGGTTTTGTGAACGTTTGGAGTCCCATTTGGGACTCCAAACGTTCACAAAACCGGGTCGGGGGCGTGTCGACTCGCTGGGGGGAGCTGGGGGCACTTATCATGTGAACGATCGCTAACAAGCTGGGGAGCCCGATGAGCGCCGAATCAATGTCAGCCGAAGAGGCCGAAGAGTTTCGAGCCCGATGTCGAGCGTTTCTCGACGAGCACGCCACCGGAATTCACCTGGGTGGCGACCCCGACCCGCGGGGAGAAAAGCGGCTCTTGGCCGGCAAGTTGTTTCAACAGGCACTGGCCGACGCCGGGCTGGCCGGGCTCACCTACCCGAAGGAGTACGGCGGGCAGGGTCTCACCAAGGAACACGAGCGAATCTGGCGCGAGGAATACGGGAAATACCCCAACATGACATTCGAGTTGGTGATCTCCCACGGAATGTGTTTGCCGATGCTCAACCAGTTCGGCACCCACGAACAAAAGGCGAAGTACCTCGCTGACAACATCGCCGCCCGCACGGTCTGGTGCCAGATGTTCTCCGAGCCGGGGGCCGGATCCGACGTGGCCAGTCTCCAGACCAAGGCAGTTCGTGATGGAGACACGTGGGTTCTCAACGGCCAGAAGGTCTGGACCACGCTTGCACACGTGAGCGACTACGGCGTCGTGATCGCACGCACTGATCCGAACGTGGCCAAACATGCCGGGATCTCAATGTTCGTGGTTCCCATGGACTCCCCGGGAATTGAGATCAGACCGATTCACCAAATTGACGGCGGCATGCATTTCAACGAGGTGTTCTTCACCGACGTGTCGATTCCGCTCGACAACCTCCTTGGTGATCTCAACAACGGCTGGAACATGGCCACAGCGATGTTGATGTATGAGCGGGTGGCGATCGGATCGGGGTCTACTGGTGGGATTCAACACGAGCGGGCCGATCAACTGATAGAGGAGGCCACGAGGCGGGGCAAGATATCCGACCCGGTCATTCGACAGAAACTCATGCGCCTCTACGCGCTCGAGACCGCACAATCATTGGTCTCCATGCGAACCAGAGCCGCCCTTCAAGCCGGCAAGGCACCCGGCCCCGGCGGTTCGATCGGCAAGCTGTCCGGAACGCTGATCATGAACTTCGCCCGCGACGTTTCCATGGAGATCGTGGGCGCCGACTCTGTGGCATGGGACCACGATTCCGGCTCCATCTGGTCGAGATCGGCCCTGACCGGGCTTCAGGGCGGCATCGCCGGAGGAACCAACGAGATCCAGAAGAACATC
Source organism: Actinomycetes bacterium (assembly GCA_024276355.1). Lineage (GTDB taxonomy): Bacteria > Actinomycetota > Acidimicrobiia > Acidimicrobiales > Aldehydirespiratoraceae > SZUA-87. The sequence goes on from JAJRXJ010000384.1 coordinate 19,222, forward strand.
ATCGGTGATCGCGTCCTCGGCCTCCCCCGGGACATCAGCGTCGACAAGGGGGTCCCTTTCAAAGACCTGAAGGTCGGAACCCAATTGGGTTGAGCGGTCTCCCCCGAAAACCCCGGGGGTGAGTGATCAGTAGACGACCTCGGTGGTGAGTGTTCCGTCGTCGGCCTCAACCACAAGCAATCGAGACATGCAAGGCATGCAATACAGCCGATCACCGGGCCGCAGTTCCTTCACCGACCTGATCACGACCTTGCACACAGGACAGATGATCTCGTTGGGTCCGAGGGTATCTCCATCACCTTCCCAATGACGGTAGAACTTGCGCCACTTCTTGGGCACCTCGTTGAAACCGCGATCATCCAGTTCGAAGTGACGGCGTTCGCTCCCTGCCTCTCGCTTGGCTCTGACCTTTTCGATCCGGTTCGCGATCATCCCGGGCTCGTCGGAATCCGGCATCAGGTGAGCCCCAACCGCTCAATCGCGTCGAGGTACTCGCTCCCCAGATCGACCCGACGCGATCGGTCGGCACCGAGTGAGTCCTGGACCTCCTCGAAGGTGGCCAACACCAAATTGTCGAGCTCACGTCGAATCTCGGCCAGCCTCTGCCGTTTCTCCGGCATTGCCATCAACCTTCGACCCAGGTCGTTCTCCCCAAACCCGAGGTGACGGCGCTCGTCCTTCACCACCCCATCGAGGACCTCCGCCGTGGCCGGGTCTGCAGTGGACATGTGGGCACGAAATGCCGTGTATTCCATGGTCTCGAGGACCACGTTCTGGGCGAACACCGCGGCGTCCCAGTCGTGGCCGGCGACCAGTTCCATCAGGCGGTCCTTGAAAGCCACCAGATGGGGATTGGCCCGAACGGAGATCTCCGACTCAGGATCCTCGACTCCGAGATCACGGAGTCGTCTCAGGAACACCTCAAGGTGGCGGGCTTCGTCGACCACCTGGGTCGCAAGGAAGATCTTGGAGTGCCGATTGGGCGCAATCGATATCAGTCCGCTCGAGGCCTCCAAGGCGGCGGTTTCCCCGATGCAGTAGTTGCACAGCGTCGTGATCAGGTTGTCGCGGTCGGTGTCGTCAAGGTCGGGATGGCTCGCTCCCTCGATGCGACCGTAGGTCCGGTCTCTCAGGTAGCCGTCGACCGCGTGGAACCAGAAATCTACGCTGTGCACCTCCTCCAGAAACTCGTCCTCATCGAGCGAATGGGGGTTGAATTCCGACATCAGTCCGTTTCAGGCCGGGACCGGTGGAGACTGGTACTCGAGGCCAATCCGGTTGAGCCTGGTCTTGAATTCACCGAGCACGGTGTCTGCCAGCACGGCCTCCATGTCTTCGGGTGAGGCAGACGCAAGATCGGTGCCATGCCACTCCGCGGTATCTGCCTCGGCACCCTCGGCCACGGCGATCGCCCTGGTTTCCTCAACAGCAGCGCGGTTGCCCCGGAACGAATCACTGAAGGTGGCCAGCATGTGGTAGGTCATTTCAGCTTGCATCTTCTCGACATCGGCCTTGCGTTCCGGATGCTCCCGGATGAGGCTGCCGATCCGATTCTCGCCGAAGCCGACATGACGCCGCTCATCAGCAATGGTGCCGCTCAGGGTCTCGGCGAACTTGGGGTTGCCCTGCTTGGAAACAGCTTCGAGCATCTCGAACACACTGAAGGCCATTCCTTCCAGCACAATGTTCTGGCCGACCACACCGGCGATGAAGTCGCCATCGCTCACCTTCTCGAGCAGAACCTCGGCGAACTTGACCAAGTTGGGGTTCACGAAGTCGTCGATGGTCGATTCGAGGTCCTCCTCCTTCACCCCAAGGTCAAACAAACGACGGGTGCAGATCTCGACATGGCGAGCCTCGTCAAGGGTCTGTGTGGCCAAGAATCGCTTGCTGGGGAAGTCGGGCGCGGCGTTCACGAGGCCCGAGGAGGCTGCCAGCGCGCACCTCTCCCCGACCACCAACTGAACCGTCGTGCGGATGGACTCTTCCCTGAGCAGTTCGTTGTCGACGACGATGTCCGGCTCCTTGAGCTCCGGAGAATGACCGTAGACCGTGTCCTCCAGATAGCCCTGGGGGCACATCTCGAGCCACCTCTGGATCGAGTACTGCGACAAGAAATCAGCCATTGACGTTCCCTTCCGATGACGGTAGTTACACAGTAAGTCGAGAACATGGCCAGCCGAAGGGACTTAGGTCCCTTCTTCGGAGATACCGGCCATGCCAGATTCTGATGTTAGGGACGGAGCGTGATTCTGCTCATGTGGTCAACCACAACTACGGTCGGCTCGTATGGGACTCGCTGACCCCGCGCCCGAAGAACTCGACATCCACGACTTGGGCATGCGGCTGCCCGAGGGGCAACACCTCCGACTGCCCGGCCGCGGAACCACATACCTTCGGGTGGCCGAGGGCCCGCCGGGGGCGCCCACCGTGCTACTCATCCACGGCTGGCTGGCTTCCGGCGGGCTCAACTGGGTGAGGTGCTTCGAACCCCTACAGCAACATTTCAACGTCATTGCTCCGGACATGCGTGGCCACGCGCGGGGCATCCGTTCTCGTCGCAGATTCCGCTTGGCCGACTGCGCCGACGACGCCGCCGCGATGCTGCGCAAGCTCCGGACCGGCCCGGTGATAGTTGTCGGCTACTCCATGGGAGGGCCGATCGCACAGCTTCTGTGGAAACGCCACCACGAACTTGTCGAAGGCATGGTGCTGATCGCCACCGGATGCGAGTTCGTGCCGGGCAATCGTGAACGCTATGCGTTGGCGGCGATCGCTTCGGTTGCCGCCGGCACCACACAGGTCGGGGCCGTGGCCTCATGGGCACCGGCTTTCATCACGCGACGCCTCTTCGGCATGGAGGTATCGAGAGCCAACCCGGGCGCCGTCGGAAAGTGGGCCCGCGAGGAGATGAGCCACCACTCGATCCGGGTCGTTTTCGAGGCCGTCCATTCTCTGGCCACCTACAGCTCGAAGCACTGGATTTCGGATATCGATGTACCCACCTCGGTCATCATCACCGAGACCGACCGGGCGGTGTCCCCCGAAGCGCAACTGAGGCTGGCAATGGCCATACGCGATGCCCACATCAATCGGATCCACGACGGCCACACCGCCTGCATCAACCGTGACTTCGGTCGAAAGGTCACCAACGCCTGCCTTGATGTGAACGCCCGACTCGGGAACGGCAGCTGATGGCCACCGCGCTGCTGATCCTCTCCTTGACCTGGTTGTTCGGATCGGTGTGCGCGGTGTTCCGCCTGCACCGCAGCGGGCCGCTGAGCTTCCCGATCATGATGAGCGGATGGCTCGTCGGCGATCACCCCGCGGCCCATTTCGTGGCCCAGGCCGCGGTTGCCGCCGTCCTCATACCGGGGGGCGCTCTCGACACGACCGCCGGAATGATCGCCATGGGGTTGGCGCTTCTTGGCTGGGTGGGATTGGTTGAATCCCGAGCGGTGTCACATCGATCGCAGGCCTCCGCATCAGAGGCGCTGACCGATGGCCTCGGGCCCGACTACCGGTCAGCCATCGACCCCGACCGCATCCGCCTGATGTCGACCACTCCGGCCCCCGTCATCATGCTCCCCAGCGGCCGATTTCGTTTGACCGGGATCGAATCGGAATTCGACATCTCCTATGGCGACCACCCGAAGAGAAACCTTCTCGACATTCACAAACCCGAGGGCGGTTGTGAGAACGCGCCGGTACTGATTCAGGTCCATGGCGGCGGCTGGCTCATCGGACACAAGCAACAACAGGGATTCCCGCTCATGCTGCGGATGGCCCGCCGCGGATGGGTGTGCGTGTCGATCAACTACCGGCTGGCTCCCCGGCATCGAATGCCGGCCCAGATCGTCGACCTCAAGCGGGCCATTGCCTGGGTGAGATCGAACATCGCCGAACACGGCGGCGATCCCTCATCGATCGTGTTGACCGGCGGCTCGGCCGGCGGTCATCTCACGGCACTGGCCGCCCTCACCCCGGGGGATGATCGCTTCCAACCCGGATTCGAGGACACCGACACATCGGTCAGCGCCTGCGTACCGTTCTACCCGCCGACCGACTTGACCGACCGCAACCAGATACGTGGCCGATTCTCGTCGATGGAGCCCTTCCTGTCGCGCCTGATCATGCCCGCCAGCCGCGGCTCCCACCCCGAGTTGTGGGACTCGCTGTCGCCCATCGCCCGGGTCAACGCAGGGGCACCGCCGTTCTTCGTCATCCAGGGGGAAAACGATGTCCTGGTCTGGCGTGAGGAGACCCGGGCGTTCGTCGACGCGCTGCGTGAATCCTCCTGCAGCAAGGTGGTCCACTGGGAGGTACCCGGAGCACAACACGCGTTCGACACCTTCCCTGGCCACCGAACCACGGTTGCGGTCGATGCGGTTGAAAGTTTCCTTTCGTGGGTTGTGTCGGCAAAGCGGTCTGACACGCCCACGCATCAGAGCCGCCCCCGGAAAGGGAGGTGATCATGCGGAAGGTGGCCGGCCCCGACACGGCATTTCTCTACGGAGAACGACCCGAATGGCACTTTCACGTGTCTGCCGTGACCATCCTCGACCCCACCAGCACATCCGACACCCCCAGCTTCGCAGAATTCACCGATCACATAGCCCGGCGGGTTCATCTCGTGCCCCAACTGCGATGGAAACTCCTGACCCAACCTGCAGGTCTGGATCGTCCCGTGTTCATCGACGATCCGGAGTTTTCGCTCAAGCGACATCTCCGCCACATAGCCCTGCCGGCCCCCGGCGACGACCACATCCTGGGAACGCTGATCGGCCAGTTGGTGAGCTTCAAGATCGACAGGTCCCATCCGCTCTGGGAGATGTGGTTCATCGAGGGACTCGACAACGGTGGGGTGGCGCTGCTGTCGAAGATCCACCACTCGATCATCGATGGCTCCACCGGCACCGACCTGCTCACCATCCTCTACGACCTTGAACCTCACCCTGCTCCCGACCCCGACCCCCCTCCCTACCGGCCCGAACCCCCACCCACCAGCGTCCGTATGGCTGCTGAACTAGCCGGGTCACTGGTCACGTGGCCCTTGAGATCGGCACAGGTGGCCGATCAGACCATCCGGCAGACCGCGGCCGTGGTGCGGCACGCGTTCGATGACATCACCCCCAAGCAGCCGTTCCAGGCCCCGAGATCACGGATCAACGGCAAGCTCACCGGATTTCGCGAGTTCGCGCACGCCGTGGGAAGCCTCACGACCATCAAGGCCATCAAGAATGCCACCGGCACCACGGTCAACGACGTGATCCTCGCCACCTGCGGCGGGGCCCTGCGCTCGTATCTCCTCGACAAGGGTGAATTGCCCGCAGACCCCTTGGTGGCCCAGGTACCCACATCGGTCCGGGCCGAGGGCGACAGGGAGGTCGGCACGAAAGTGGCCGCAATGTTCGCCTCACTGGGCACCGACATCGATGATCCGCTGGAGCGGCTCGAAGCGATCCAGGACTCGATGGCAAGTGCCAAGGAGATGCGGACTGATCTATCCGAACTCCACACGATCAACCTCACCGACGCCACTCCACCTCTGCTCATCAACCTGGCGGCCAGAGCAGTCACGCTCGCCGGGCTCGAGAAGCGGATACCGCCGGTGTTCAACCTGATTGTCTCCAACGTGGCTGGTCCATCATTCGATCTGTTCATACGTGGGGCCCGGGTCAGGGCCATGTACCCGCTCGGCCCCCTGCTCTACGGCTCGGGCGTGAATCTCTCGGTGGTCAGCTATCGGGACCGAGTCGATTTCGGCTTCATCGAGGCGGGCAAACTTGCGCAGGCTTTTGATGATGGCCACGATGCGGGAAGCCGCGGTTTTGTTCACTTCATTGAGGCTTTCAATGGTCTTGAAATATTTTTTCAGCTCCGCATTTTGAGAAATGTTTTCCGCTATTCCCGGTTGTCCCAGGAGCGTCTCCATCTTGCCGATGGCCCGGATGAAAATATCCAGGTTGCTGATCAGCGCCCCCAAGGGGGTATTGATTTCATGGGCAATTCCGGCG
>JAJRXJ010000385.1 GCA_024276355.1 Actinomycetes bacterium
AACCACTTCAGGTTCGAGCGCGCGCATGATGACAGAGACTCCACTTGGTCGTTGGGCGTTGGGATCAACCCCGACATCAAAATCGGGCCAGCACCACGACCGGTGGATGCTCACCTACCCGCGCGGCCCCTAACAGTGCTCTCTCCTGCCTCGCGAGCGTCAACCACAAGAGACGATGATCGGTGGCGAACGCGCCGCCCCGGCCAACACCCACGAGACATCCTCGATGCCAAGCGCGGCGATCGCCTTGGACCGCATTGCAACAATCTCGGCCGTGCTTGGGGTGATCCTGTCGTTGAGCTGACTATCCATGCTTCTTGGTCTACCGGTTCGGGGAGTCCCGCCCTCGGGCGCCCGTTTCGACCGCAACCCGATCCGCGGTGCTGCACTCCTTGTCATGCGAAGGCATCACGACCTCGGACGCAGAACGCGCATCCCTTTTGCTGCCCCGAACCCGGTTTCGACTGGCAGGTACACGGCCCATTGATCACACTGTCGGCATTGGCCTGACTCCCCGGTCGTCAACAGTCCGCAAGCGCACGGAGTGCTCGGCAGATCTCGTCGAGTTCCTCGATCTGAAGTTCACCGGCCCGCTGGGCGAGAAACGACCGCCGAATCGGCTGCAGGTTGTCGAACGACGCCACACACTCCTCAGGGAGCCCGTGGCTCGCCCCGAGCTCAACCTCCGTCGGAATCTGGCGAATAGTGCGCGTCACCGGCGCGACGATGATCCACGTCAGCACGGGCACAGCATCGCTGCGTGTGACGATCAACACCGGTCGCCGTTTGTCCTCGGCTTCGGCCCACCAGACCTCGCCCTGGGTCGGTGTCACGTTCACCAAGGTTCCTCGGCAATCATCCGCACCGAGGACTCATCCGCCCACGCGATCTCCACGTCGTTTTGCGGACGCTCTCGATATCCGCGCACGATTCGCGCCCCGATCTCATCGCGACGACAGCGGTCGACAAGCTGTTCTAGAGCCAGCCGCACCGCTGCGGAACGACTCGCTACGACTCCAGCCTTCACGAGCTGATCGACCGCAGCCGCAAGCTCGTCCTCTACTCGGGTTACTAGCTGAGCCATGCAAACAGCATAGATAGCTGCAATTCGAAACGCAATGCAGCACGGAAGTGTGCTGCCTGTGGGGCTCGGAAACTCGCGCATGGGTGCTGACCAGCCTGTGGGGCTCGGAAACTCGCGCATGGGTGCTGACCAGCCCCGATACCGCCACCCTGGCACATCGTGTTCCGCATCCTCTACCGATTCCTGGCAGCCCTCGCCCACCTCTCCGTCCGCTCTGGACGATCCAAGGATCTCGAGATCCTCGTGCTCCGCCACCAACTCCACGTGTTGCGGCGACAGATCGACCGGGCCGAACTCAACGATGACGACCGCAGCCTGCTCGGCGCCATCGCAGCCGCGCTCCCCCGCCGGCTTCGTCACGACTGGATCGTCACACCCGAGACGCTGCTGCGCTGGCACCGCCGACGTATCGCCCGCCACTGGACCCAACCCCCGACCCGGCGTCCGGGACGGCCGCCGACCGCGATCGAGCTGCGCCTCCTGGTCGTGCGCATCGCGAAGGAGAACCCGACCTGGGGGCACCGGCGCATCCAGGGCGAACTCGTCGGACTCGGCCACACCATCGCCTCTTCGACCGTTTGGCAGATCCTCAAAGACCACGGCATCGACCCTGCACCCAAGCGCTCCGCGGTGACCTGGACCGAGTTCCTCCGCTCTCAAGCAGCGGTCGCCTGCGACTTCTTCACCGTCGACACCGCCTGCCTGCGCCGCTACTACGTCCTCTTCTTCATCCACATCGAGACCCGACAGGTGTTCTTCGCCGGCGTGACCGCCAACCCGACCGGTGCCTGGACCACCCAAGCAGCCCGGAACCTGTTCCTCCGTCACGGCGACCAACTCGCCGGCGCCCGGGCCCTCGTGCGCGACCGCGGTAGCCAGTTCATCGACAGCTTCGACGAGATCTTCCGAACCGAAGGGCTCAAGATCCTCAAGACCCCGGTCCGCACACCGGTCGCGAACACCTTCGCCGAGCGATGGATCGGATCAATCCGCCGAGAACTCCTCGACCGAACCATCATCTGGAACCGCCGCCAGCTCGAACGCCTCGTCAGCGACTACATCTCGCATTACAACCAGCACCGGCCACACCGCTCACTCGGCCAGCGCCCGCCGATCCCGAACGCCGACCCTCCGCCCACGCCACCGGCGACCGTCACGCTGCTGCGAAAGACCCGATGCGACGGCCTGATCAACGAGTACCGAAATGCGGCCTGACCTGCGCCGACACAGTTCCCGAGCCCCACAGGCTCTCCTGACCCCAGAAGAGGCTCGCCTGCCGACGTACAAGATGTGGCTCCGGACGCTCCCGTTAGCAAATCCGTTTGCAACCGACACACCTGGGAGCCGGTCGACCCACTCTGACCAGGTCTTTCTGCTGTGTCGGAGGGGGGACTTGAACCCCCACGCCCTTGCGGGCACCAGCCCCTCAAGCTGGCGCGTCTGCCAATTCCGCCACTCCGACGTGGCTATCCGGACGAGCCGAATGCGAAGCGCAATCGTAGCGGGTGGGCCGCAGGGCGCCACCCGCGCCACCCGCGTCCCCGGCGGACCACTCAGCCCGCGAGACGGACCGAGCGCAGGTCCAGTGTGCCGTCGGCCCGATGTCGCAGGCCGGTGAATCGCTCACCGATCGCGACCCTCACCTCGAAGCGGCCGACGGGTAGCAGATAGCCGTCGTCGATGAGGACTCGTTCGAGGGCGGCAGCGAACAGGGCTCGCTGTTCGGGATCGCGTTCGGTTGCAACCGCAGTTGCCAGTTCGGTCCGTGCGGCCGATGTCGAGCCGAAGGCGTCGTCGACGCCTCCGGGTGTGGCGAGCCGAAGGATGCCGCCGGAGGGCCCGATGCCGCCGGCGATCACGACCGGGAAGACGAGGGCGTCGCCGTCAGCCAGTCGGGCCGCGAAATCTCCGGGCTCGCTGGTGACGGCGACGACCTCGATGCCCGCTGCTTCGAGCTGATCGGTGATGGCGCGGCCAAGCGGCTCGAACGTCCCCGCGGGGACGTCGAGCAGCACCGCCGCAGGGATGACGCCCGGGTCGCTGGCGCCGGAAACGGCCCGAGCAGTGACCGCATCGACCGCATCGGCGAGAAGAAGCGGTTCCAACGCGCCGAGCACACCGAGTCGTTCCTCCTTCGATGCGACGCGGGCGACGACCGCCACCTCGAGATCGAGCGGCTGACGGATGACGTCGGCGCCAAGCCCGACCGTGCTGTCGTCCGCCGCGAGGACAGCCCAATCGGCATCCCCCGACGCCACCGCCGCCGGCCCGTCGGCGTTCACGACCAGTTCGATGGTGGCGACCGGGCTCGTGCCGTCGACCGCCCGCAACACATCAGGACGGTCGGTGGTCCGGTACTCGCCGGTCGTGCGCAACGAACCGTCGGCGTTCTCACCCGTCACCCCGTAGGCGGGCGCGGCGAGGACGTACGGGAGCAACTCGAACGGCGAGTCGAGACCGATGACGAGAGTGGTCGGATCGGGCGCCACGATGCCGGCCGCTCCCCCGGTACGCCCGTTCATCAAGTCCTCCCACCCCGTCACGGATCGCAGCGCCGTCGCGGCCTGATCGGCCGGTCCGCGAAGCGCGACCCGTTCCAGCGAGATCTTCACATCACGAGCGGTGAAGGGCACGCCGGTACCGTCGGTGAGCCCCTGAGGGAGAACGAACGTCCAGGTGAGCCGGTCATCGCTGATGAACCATCGCTCGGCGAGGCCTGCCTCCACGCCCCCTTCGTCGTTCAATCGGGTCAG
>JAJRXJ010000386.1 GCA_024276355.1 Actinomycetes bacterium
ACGACCCCTCCCTTGATCTGGCCACCGTGAGAATCGTCAGCGACCTCGACGGAAACCCGGTCGAACTCTCCGACCTGCCGTTTCTGGAGATCGGGGACTCCGACTCGCTCGAGGTGGGCGACAAGATCACCATGGTCGGCTATCCGGCAATCGGTGGCGACACCGTGACCGTCACCGAGGGCATCATCTCGGGATTCGCCGGCGAGCCGGGAGTCACCGACAACCGTGCATGGATCAAGACCGATGCCACCATCTCCGGTGGCAACAGCGGCGGAGCAGCCACCGACTCCTCCGGTCGACTCATCGGTGTGCCCACCACTGCCGGAATACGCGGCGAGCTCACCGTCGACTGCAGGGTCCTCGAAGACACCAACGGCGACGGCGTTGTCGACGGCAGCGACAACTGCGTGCCGATCGGCGGATTCCTCAATGGCCTCCGTCCCGTCAAGCTCGCCACCGACGTGATCGCATCCGCTCGCAATGGCGAGGTCAGCTTCGAATGGAATTCGAATACCGTCACCGATCCATCGGCGGTGCTCGACACGGCCGATGCCTTCAACATCGTTTTCTCACCGGATGTTCTGGCCGATGACACCCCATCCGAGGTGGTGCTCAGCCTTCCCAGTGATGCCACACAGGTCTGTGCATTCTGGGACTACGACGGCATGGTCGACGGGGCCAGTTACGACGCGGTGTGGCTCATCGACGGCTCGGTGAACGAGAACGTGAGTTACTTCGACACGAACTGGGCGGGTGGCGTCACGGGAAGTTGGTGGGCGTGCATGACCTCCCCCGATGGCATCGGCTCGCACGCGGTCGAGTTCGAGTTTCAGGTGGAAGGCAAACTCCTCGCCAACGATGCCATCTACGTCGGCGACGACCATGTGCCCACCGACCTCGTGTTCAACAACAAGTCTCAGACTGAGGTCTGCGGGGTGTTCGCAACTCCAAGTTCGGCCGCCGACTGGGGTCTCAACGAGCTGTTCATCGACCAAAGCATCCTGCCGGCCGGCTCAATGACCCTGCCGATCACCACCGGGCGATGGGACATCCTCGTCACTGACTGCGACGGCAACACGCTCGACGTGATCAACGAAGTCGAGGTGGCCGGGACCACCACGGTCGATTACCCGATCGGCGGTTGAAGTCCTACTTCTGACGCACCCGGCCACGGAGCGCGGAGAAGGCCAGCGCTTGGCTCACGATGGCCACACCCAGGATCGCGGCCATTCCCTTGACCAGTTCTCCGGCCTCCCAGCCGACGAACAGTGAGCGGAGTCCGGCCAGAAGATAGGTGACCGGGTTGTAGCGGGCCACCTCCCCGAGCCACCCGGTCATGGATTCGAGCGGAAGAAACGTGGTGGTCATGAACGCGAATGGAAAGAACAGGATGAAGCTGGCGTTGACCGCACTGGGGTTGCCTGTGCGAAGCGCTATGGCGTACGGGAACCCCGTGAATGCCACGCCCCACGCCGCCCCCATGAACATGAACATCAGCACTCCCAGAGGACCGGTCGGGAACCTCACCCCCATGGCGAATCCGAGTGCGGTGACCGGAATTGTGAGGCCCAGCACCAAGGTGAAGTCGGACACCATCAGGCCGATCAGCAGAGCCCTCCGCGATACGGGCGTGAGCAGCAGACGATCGAAGTAGCCGTCTTGGATGTCGAGCACGAGAGCCGAAGCCCTGGATATGCCCGTAACCGCGAAAACGATCCCCACCGGAAGCTGGAACGCCTTGTAGTCAATTTCGATACTGGTGAAGTTGGCGACATCCTGCAGCGCGCCGATGTTGACGATGAGGAAGAACGTGGGCACGGCCAGCGCCGGGATCACGAACTCGAGATCGCGGGGCAGCTGCTTCAATGCTCTGATCGCGACCGATTGGACGTCACGGAAGAACCCGGCCGGACGGGCCGAAATGGGGGCGCTCATGGTTCCTCGGATTCGAGATGGGACCCGGTGACCTCGAGAAACACGTCGTCGAGCGTCGGGGTACGCAGTGCCAACTCGCTGACCGCGATGCCGGCTTGGTCGAGAGCAACCGCAATGGGGCTGAGCGCCCGGGCGCCGTTTCCGGTGACCGCCCTGATCTCATGATCGAAGCTGTCGACCCGATCGACGACATCGAGCTCGGTCAACGCCGCCTCGACCTCGTCTCGCCGACCGTTGGTTCGAATGACAACGACGTCGTTGCCGACCGATCGCTTCAGCTCCGATGGCGGGCCCTCTGCAACTATGCGCCCGTGGTCGATTATCCCGACTCGATCGGCGAGCTCATCGGCCTCATCGAGATACTGGGTGGTTAGAAACACGGTCATCCCGAGCTCCCTGTTGAGCCGACGTATCTCCTCCCAAACCAGCAGACGACCCGGCGGATCGAGCCCGGTGGTGGGCTCGTCGAGGAACAACACCGTCGGGTTGTGGACCAGCGAGGCCGCCAGGTCGAGTCGACGGCGCATTCCGCCCGAGTAGGTTCCCACCAGATCATCGAATGCGGTCATATCGAGAAGCGGGGCCAGTTCTTCGATCCGCCGGCGGATCTCCCCTGGTCTCAGCCCGAAGAGCCGACCTTGGGTGGTCACCAGTTCCCGTCCGGTCATCTTGGGGTCGAGCGATGCGTCCTGCAGCGCCACACCGATCTTCAGCCGGACCGGGCCGGGATTTTTTAGTATGTCGAGACCATCGATGGTGGCAGTGCCCGATGTCGGCTGGAGGAGAGTGCACAGCATGCGAACCATGGTCGACTTTCCGGCGCCATTGGGTCCGAGAAAGCCGTAGATCTCCGCGGGCTCCACCGATATGTCGACAGAATCGACGGCCGTGTTGTCGCCGAACCGTCTGGTCAACGCGCTTGCCCGTATCAAGTTCACCTCTCCATTGACTGCTGGCTAGCGTGCCAGCATGGCATCTCCGATTCAAACGACCTTCTCCGACGGTGTGGCTGTCCTGCGTCTCGACGACGGCAAGGCCAACGCACTGGGCCATGTCACCATCGACGCGCTTTTCGATGCCCTCGACCGCGCCGAGGCCGACGCCGACGCGGTGGCGTTGATCGGCAGACCAGGCCGTTTCAGCGCCGGATTCGATCTTGCTGTGATGAAGGAGGGCGCAGCCACCGCTCAACGCCTGGTCGAGCGCGGTGCCCAGCTGCTCATGCGCATCTACGGCTTTCCCCGACCGGTGATCGCCGGCTGCACCGGGCATGCACTCGCTGCCGGGGCACTTCTGCTGCTCTCCTGCGACGCTCGCGTGGGAGTCGACACCGATGTCAAGATCGGACTTCCGGAGGTGGGAATCGGCATGCCGCTGCCGAGGTTCGGTGTGGAGCTGGCGCGCGATCGTCTGACGCCGCGTGAGTTCACCCGAGCAACCATGCTCGCAACGATCTATTCCCCGGTCGAAGCGGTCGAGGCCGGCTTCCTCGACGAGGTCGTGTCCCCGGTCGACCTTGAAGAGCGAGTGATCACCTTGGCCACCCAGGTCGGCCGGTCACTCCATCGGCGTGGGTTCGGGATCACCCGAACCAACGCGCGCGGGGCAACCATCGACGCGATCCTCAGCGGGTTGTCGGCCGACCTCGAATCGTTCTCCGTCGACGGCAGCTGACCCTCAGCCGGGTCCCGTACCGTATCCAAACCACATTCCGGGAAGATCCGGGCCCGACCGTGGGTTGAATAGAGCCGACGCAACAGGAGAGCTGATGAACAACCGCGAAGCGAGCGCGATCGATTTCTACTGGCGGCCGGGATGTGGATTCTGCATGATGCTCGACCGCAACCTCTCCAAGGCCGGTGTGAAACTGAAGAAGCACAACATCTGGGACAACCCGGCCGATGCCGCCACTGTGCGCCGGCACGCGCGCGGCAACGAGACCGTCCCCACCGTTGTGATCGGCGATTCAGCCCTGGTCAACCCGTCGGCCGATCAGGTTCTCGCACTCGTGTCGGAGGAGGCACCACAGCTCCTGCCCGAGGGATGGCAGCCGCGTGCGCCCCGTCGCAAGTCGGCGGTTCGCCGAATGCTCGGCGGCTGATCCCGGGACATGACACATGCCGGTCCGGCCCTGAGCCCCGGTGGCCGATAGCATCGCCGGGCCATGACTGATTACGACGCCGTACTCATTGTGTCGTTCGGCGGTCCGGAGGGCCCCGACGAGGTGTTGCCGTTTCTGGAAAACGTCACCAGGGGACGTTCAATTCCGCGCAGCCGGTTGGCGGAGGTGGCAGACCGATACATCGGCATGGGCGGGGTGAGCCCGATCAACGCCCAATGCAGAAGGCTCGTCTCCGCGCTCGAGGACGAGCTTGCCGGGCACGGCATCGACCTTCCCGTCTACTGGGGGAACCGCAACTGGCATCCAATGCTCGCTGATACGGTCCGGTCCATGGCCGACGACGGGGTCGAGCGTGCCTTGGCCATCGCAACATCTGCGTACAGCTCGTATTCCGGCTGCCGGCAGTACCTCGACGACATAGAAGCTGCCCGGCTCAGCGTCGGTCACGATGCCCCAAGGGTCGACAAGGTGCGCGCCTATTTCGACCATCCCGGATTCGTGGCCCCGTTCATCGAATCCACCGAGGCATCGCTGGCCCGGTTCGAAGGTCTGTCCGACACCCACATTGTGTTCACCGCCCACTCGATTCCCGACGCAATGGCCGACCGATGCGACTACCGGGCTCAACTCGATGAGGTCGCCCGGCTGGTCGCCGGCGGGCTGACATCCGCGCACCCGTGGTCGATGGCCTGGCAAAGCCGATCCGGGCCTCCAACCGTTCCGTGGCTAGGGCCGGACATCAACGACCATCTCGATGATCTGGCCGGCTCGGGTGTTCAGGCTGTGGTTGTGGTGCCCATCGGATTCGTTTCCGACCACATGGAAGTCGTATTCGATCTGGACACCGAGGCCGCCCACACTGCCGCTCGTCTGGGAATGGCATTTGAACGTGCCGCCACTCCGGGCACCGCACCCGACCCCCGCTTTGTGGGCATGTTGCGATCTCTCGTCGAGGAACGTCTCGATCCCGCCCGCGATCGCATCGGTCTCTCAGGCCTGGCCACACGACCCGACACGTGTCCCACGGGCTGCTGCACACCGCGCTGACTCCCGGTCCGGCGAGCGCCGTTCGCGTGGCATCCACCACTGGACGCGCGCCGGTTTCTAGCCTGATGCCACGCTGATTTCCAGTGCCGGTATGGGTCGACACACCAGGAGACGATCAGAGGTGAACCACACTCGGATAGCTGCCGAGGCGATCCGATACCGGCTCGACCTCGTGCGCAACCCGATGATCGACCCTGATCCCGCCCAACTCGAGCAAATGGCCGGGGCCACGGTGGCCGCCGCCGAGCCCAGCGTCGACACCGCTATCCGTCGCATCGCCGCCGCGTGGATCGAGGCGGGCATCGATCCGGATCTGCTGGGCCAGACATGGAACCGACCCGAGGTCGACTCGCTGTTTCGCGCCAATCCCTGCCTGATCGACTCGCTCGACGACATCGTCCGAGTCGCCACGCGGCAAGTCGCGGCCTGATCTTCAGCGAGCCCCACCGCGATTCTCGTACGCTCGGGTCCACCTCAGGGTTCTGTGTTCGCTAGCTTGGCACCGTGCCTACGATCGCTGTCGTCAACCAAAAGGGTGGGGTCGGCAAGACCACCGTCGCACTCGGGCTTGCCGCCACTGCCTGGTCACGCGGCGTCGACTGTCTTGTCATCGATCTTGACCCCCAAGCAAACGCCACCACCGGGCTGGGAGTATGGGATCCACCGTTCAGCGTCGATCAGGCCCTGGCCGAGGAGCGGCCCGGGTCCATAGCGGGGCTTCGTGTGGCTTCGGGATGGCCCGACGACGGGGGCCGCCCCCCGTCGGTTGTCCCCGCAACCGCGGCGTTGTCGGCACGCGAGCCCCAACTGCTCACCGATCCGATCGGAGCCAACGATCGGCTCGCGATCGCCCTCGAGGGGGTCCATCACGATGTGGTGATCATCGACTGCCCACCCTCACTCGGCCTGCTCACCGTCAACGGACTGTTCGCGGCCGACCGGGCCTTGGTGGTCACCGAACCGGGCGCGTGGGCATCCGACGGAGTGGGCCAGATATTGCGCACCGTTCGTCGCATATCCGAACGGAGGCGTACCCCGCTGGAGATCGCCGGCGTGGCGGTCA
>JAJRXJ010000015.1 GCA_024276355.1 Actinomycetes bacterium
AGTCGACGCTGTGGGGTCGACAACACTGGCGAACGTGTTGGCAACGACCCGCGACAATGGCTGCGTGGCTGCCTGTGGTCTCGCCGGCGGCGCCGATCTGCCGACCTCGGTTCATCCGTTCATTCTCCGGGGCATCACCCTCGCCGGAATCAATTCGGTGTCCCAGCCCGCGGCCAGAAGAGACCTCGCCTGGCGTCGTCTGGCATCGGATCTCGATCTCGACCTGCTCGACTCGATGACCACGGTTGAGCCGTTCGGACGGCTCCCGGAGCTGGCTGGTGAGATCCTCGCCGGACAGGTGAGGGGTCGGATCGTGATTGATGTGAACACCCCCGTGTGATATCACTTTGATCTATGTCTGATACCGATACAGCAATCCCCCACCCACGAACGGATCGCGTCCCCGTCGCCGAACGCCGGGCCCGTGTCCAACCCGGATACGTGGGCATGGCCGCGTTCTTCGCCTCGATCGTCGTGCTGATCTTCTCCATCACCCTCACCGCCGCGGTCAGCCCCGGCTTCACTCCACTGATCGTCCTGTCATCACTGCTTCTGCCCATGACCCTCATGGGGCACTACGTGATCCAGCCCAACGAAGCCGTGGTGTTGATCTTCTTCGGCCGTTACATCGGCACCATCGACCGGCCGGGATGGTTCTGGGCCAATCCGTTCACCAGCTTCTGGTCACGCAAGATCACATTGCGGGTCCGCAACTTCACCACCGACATCACCAAGATCAACGACGCCGAGGGCAACCCGATCGAGATCGCTGCGGTGGTCGTCTGGAAGGTGGTCGACACGGCCAAGGCCAAGTTCGAGGTGGACGACTACGAAGATTTCGTGGTTGTCCAGAGCGAGACCGCGATTCGACATCTGGGCACCGAATACCCCTACGACGACTTCCAGGGTGACCGCATCTCGTTGCGTGCCAACCCCGATGTCGTGGCCGGATCCCTCCACCAGGAGCTGCAGAACCGACTCGATGCCGCCGGTGTCGAGGTCGTCGAGACCCGTCTCACCCATTTGGCCTACGCCACCGAGATCGCGGAAGCCATGCTGCGACGCCAGCAGGCATCGGCCATCGTCGCCGCCCGCCGTACCATCGTGGAAGGCGCGGTCGGCATGGTCGAGGATGCCCTCGAGATGCTCGGAGAGCGCCGGATCGTGGAGCTCGACGAGGAGCGCAAGGCCGCGATGGTGTCCAACCTGCTGGTGGTGCTCACCAGCGAGCAGCAGACCACACCGATCGTCAACGCCGGCACGATCTACTAGGGACCCGAGTGGCCCGACAACGCAAGAGCTTCCTGCTCCGCATCGATCCCGACCTCCACGCCACCCTCGAACGCTGGGCGGCCGACGAACTGCGCAGCGTCAACGGCCAGATCGAGTTTCTGCTACGGCGCGCCGTTCTCGATGCCGGTCGTCTGAAGCCGCGGGAGCCCACCACCGGAGGCCCTGAGTGAGCAGCGGTCCCACCCTCGAAGCCGCGGCGGGAGCGGCCCGTGATCGATACATCGATCTGCTGATGGGCTGTCTGACGCGCGAACTGTTTCTTGACGAGGAGGTCCACGATGTCGACCTCAGCAAGGCTTCACCCGAGTTGAGAGCCACCCTCAAGACCGAGGGTTGGCGCCTCACCAAACGAGGCGGCGACCCGGCTCTGCGCGCGGATGGCAACGACTGGCCTCCCACCGCCGAGACCATGGTGGGGCGACTTCGGCTCGAACAGGTGCGTTCCTGCGTGGAGTCGGTCCTGGCCGACGATGTGCCCGGCGACCTCATCGAGACCGGCGTGTGGCGCGGTGGGGTCACCATATTGATGCGCGGCATTCTCGCAGCATGGGGCGATGCCGAACGATCAGTTTGGGTGGCCGACAGCTTCGAGGGTCTGCCGGTACCCGATGTTGCGAGCTATCCGGCCGACGCCGGCCACGACCTCTCCCACGTCGACACCCTGGCGGTGTCTGCCGATCAGGTTCGCGCCGCGTTCGAGCGCTACGACCTGCTCGACGAACGGGTGCACTTCATCGAGGGCTGGTTCCGCGACACCCTCCCATCGGCACCGGTCGAGAAACTCGCCGTGCTCCGCCTCGACGGTGACCTCTACGAATCCACCATCGACGCACTTTCCGCCCTCTATCCCAAGCTGAGTATCGGCGGTTACGTGATAGTCGACGATTACGGCGCCTGGGAGCCGTGCCGACGCGCCGTCGACGACTACCGCGCCGCCCACGGGATAACCGACGAGATCACCGCCGTCGACTGGACCGGCGTTCACTGGAGGCGCAGCCGATGACCCATCACGACAACTACTACGAGCTGCTTCGGCAGGTACACCACGACCTCGGGCCGTCCATCTATCTGGAGATCGGTGTCCACGAGGGGCATTCACTGGCGTTCGTCGGACCCGACACTCGGGCGGTCTGGGTCGACCCGGAACCGAAGGTCGGTTCACTTCCCGCCAACATCAATGTGGTGCCCGCCACCAGCGACGACTTCTTCGCCCGACCCGATGTCGCCGAGATCCTCGGAGGGCCGGTTGATCTGGCCTTCATCGACGGCCTTCACCACTACGACCAGACCCTGCGCGACTTCGCCAACACCGAGCGGTTGTCTTCGAGCGACGCAACCATCCTCATCCACGACTGCCTGCCGATCGATGCGGTCACCTCGGCACGCGAGCGCACCACCATGGTGTGGTCCGGTGATGTCTGGAAGGCGATCGTGGCGTTGCGCCGGTTCCGACCGGATCTCACGATCCGAACCGTCGACGTGGCCCCGACCGGCATGGCGATCATCACCGGTCTCGACCCATCCAACAATGTCCTCCACGAGCGCTTCGGCGAGGTGGTCGAGTCGGTGGCCGATCTGACCTTCGATGACTTCGTGGCCGACCGGGACGGCCTGTGCAGGTATCCGAATCTCGAGTACCACACCCGAATGCCTGTGATCGCAGACCCAGTGCGGTCGCGCCTTCAGCGCAAGTGGGAGGTGGCCATCGGGTATCGGATCTTTTCCAAGCTGGGTTGGGGGCAGCTCGGAGACGGCCACATATCCGCACGCGACCCCGAACGCACGGATCACTTCTGGGTGTTGGCCCACGGAATTCCGTTCCGGGCGGCCACGGTCGACAACCTCGCCCTCGTCGGCCCCGACGGGCGGGTCGTCGAAGGCCCCGACGCCGGAGGAATCAACTACGCGGCCCACAACATCCACTGGCCGGTCCTCGCCACCCGGCCCGACCTGGTATCGGCGGCCCACACCCACACCCGCTTCGGCACTCCCTGGTCGGCCAACGTCGAGCCATTCCGGGCCATCAGCCAGGAGTCGTGCGTGTTCGTGTTCGACCAGTCGATCTACCGGGGCGACGATCTCGAGATAGCCGATCTCGCCGGCGGTAAGGCCATCGCCGCGGCCATGGGCGACACCAGCATGTGCATCCTGCGAAACCACGGCCTGCTCACCGGCGGCCGTTCCCCCGGAGAGGCCGTCGGGCTGTTCGTCCTGTCGGAGCGGGTGGCCGAGGTGCATGTGAAGGCCACCGACCCGAAGCCGGTCGGAGACGAGGCGGCGCGCAGGGTGGCCGAATCGCTGGGCGCCGCCGATGTCGGTTGGAGGGCGTTCCAGTGGCTGGCCCGTGACCTGGTTCCCGACCCCTCCGTCGTCCTCCCCTGACGTCGAGGTACCAATATGAAGCACAAAATCCAAGGAGTAGTCGTGTCGCAAACCGTCAGAGGAGTCGTCGCCCGCAGCATGGGCGCACCCGTCGCCATCGAAGAGATCGTCATCCCAGATCCCGGGCCCGGCGAGGTGGTCGTCGACATCCAGGCCTGCGGGGTTTGCCACACCGACCTCCACTACCGGGAGGGAGGCATCTCGGACGAC
This sequence comes from Actinomycetes bacterium, assembly GCA_024276355.1. Taxonomy (GTDB): domain Bacteria; phylum Actinomycetota; class Acidimicrobiia; order Acidimicrobiales; family Aldehydirespiratoraceae; genus SZUA-87. The sequence goes on from JAJRXJ010000015.1 coordinate 3,886, forward strand.
TTCCCGTTTCTTCTCGGCCATGAAGCCGCAGGCCTCGTGGAGACCGTCGGCCAAGGGGTGTCCGACGTGGCACCGGGTGATTTCGTGATCCTCAACTGGAGGGCGGTGTGCGGGCAGTGTCGATCGTGCCGGAAGGGCAAGCCGCAATACTGCTTCAACACCCACAATGCCAGTCAGAAGATGACCCTCACCGACGGCACCGAACTCACGCCGGCTCTCGGCATAGGGGCGTTCGCCGACAAGACCCTCGTCCACGCCGGGCAGTGCACCAAGGTCGACCCCACGGCATCACCCGCCGCCGCCGGTCTGCTCGGATGTGGGGTTATGGCGGGGCTCGGGGCAGCGATGAACACCGGCGAGGTCGGGCGCGGCGACAGCGTGGCGGTATTCGGCTGCGGCGGAGTCGGAAATGCTGCCATCGCGGGAGCTCAACTTGCGGGCGCGTCCACGATCGTCGCCGTCGACATCGACGACAAGAAGCTCAAATGGGCCAGGCAGTTCGGTGCCACCCACACCATCAACTCGACCACCACGGATCCGGTCGAGGCCATCCGGGCGCTCACCGACGGCAACGGTGTCGACGTTGCCATCGACGCCATCGGGCTGCCCGAGGTCTACCGCCAGTGTTTCGAGGCCCGCGACCTCGCGGGCACGGTGGTCCTGGTGGGCGTGCCCCGCCCCGAAATGACGATCGAACTGCCGTTCCTCGACGTGTTCGGTCGGGGCGGGTCGCTCAAGTCGAGCTGGTACGGAGACTGTCTCCCCTCGCGTGACTTCCCGATGCTCATCGATCTCTACAAGCAGGGCCGGCTCGATCTCGACGGGTTCGTA
>JAJRXJ010000387.1 GCA_024276355.1 Actinomycetes bacterium
CTGACACCAGCTCGGCCTGCTTCTTGAGCAGGTCCTCGGTCTGGTAGACGAGGCTGTCGGCGTTGTTGCGGATCTCGACTTCCTCCTTGCGGCGTCGATCTTCCTCGGCGTGGGCCTCGGCGTCCTTGATCATCTTGTCGATGGCCTCTTTGTCGAGAGACGACTGACCGGTGATGGTCATCGACTGCTCCTTCTTGGTGGCCTGATCGACCGCGGAGACATGCACTATGCCATTGGCATCGATGTCGAAGGTGACCTCGATCTGGGGCACGCCACGAGGAGCGGGCGGCAGGTCGACGAGCTGGAACTTGCCGAGTGTCTTGTTGTAGGCCGCCATCTCGCGCTCGCCCTGGAGGACGTGGATCTCGACCGACGGCTGGTTGTCGTCGGCAGTGGAGAAGGTCTGGCTCTTGCGGGTGGGGATGGTGGTGTTGCGCTCGATGAGGGTGGTCATGACACCGCCCTTGGTCTCGATACCGAGCGACAGCGGGGTGACGTCGAGCAGAAGCACATCCTTGACCTCACCCTTGAGAACGCCGGCCTGGACCGCGGCACCGATGGCCACCACTTCATCCGGGTTGACGGTCTTGTTGGGCTCCTTGCCCGTGAGGCTGGAGACCATGTCGGCCACGGCGGGCATACGGGTGGATCCGCCGACAAGCACGACATGTTCGATGTCGCCCTTGTTGAGGCCGGCGTCCTTGATGGCCTGCTCGAACGGTGACTTGCACCGGGCCAGGAGATCGGCGGTGAGCTCCTGGAACTTGGCCCGCGAGAGGGTGTAATCGAGGTGGAGCGGGCCGGCATCGGTGGCGGTGATGAACGGCAGGTTGATCTGCGTGGACTGGGTCTGGGACAGCTCGATCTTGGCCTTCTCAGCGGCCTCCTTGAGGCGCTGGAGGGCCATGGCGTCGGCGCTGAGATCGACTCCGTGGTCACCCTTGAAGGAGGCCACGAGCCAGTCGATGATCTTCTGATCCCAGTCGTCGCCACCGAGGTTGGTGTCTCCGTGGGTGGACTTGACCTCGAACACGCCGTCACCGATCTCGAGGACCGACACGTCGAAGGTGCCGCCGCCGAGATCGAACACGAGGATGGTCTGCTCGGTGTCTTCCTTGTCGAGGCCGTAGGCGAGGGCAGCTGCCGTGGGCTCGTTGATGATTCGCAGAACCTCAAGACCTGCGATCTGGCCGGCTTCCTTGGTGGCGGTGCGCTGGGCATCGTCGAAGTAGGCCGGAACGGTGATGACCGCCTCGGTGACGGTGTCGCCCAGGTAGTCCTCGGCGTCGCGCTTGAGCTTCATCAGGGTGCGGGCCGAGATCTCCTGGGAGTTGTAGGCCTTTCCGTCGATGTCGACGGTCCAGTTGGTGCCCATGTGGCGCTTGACCGAACGGATGGTGCGGTCGGGGTTGGTGATCGCCTGTCGTTTGGCGACCTCACCGACGAGGACTTCGCCGTCCTTGGCGAAGGCGACCACCGACGGGGTGGTGCGTGAGCCCTCGGAATTGGCGATCACAACGGGATCGCCGCCTTCGAGAACACTTACGACGGAGTTGGTGGTGCCGAGATCGATACCGACTGCTTTGGCCATGGAGACGCCTCTTCTTCTTTGGTTCTACGGGATGAATGCTTGGGGGGAGCGGGGAGCACGAGGCTCACGTTCGCAGTTGCCAACCGGACTGTAGCGGGTGATATTCCCATTCACTCCGAAAAGTTGAGTGTTGGATTATCAACTTTGCCGCGCGGTGGTTCGCAAGGGTCGTACTCGACCCCCCGGGTGGTCCCTCGTCAGCCGGCCGCCGGATCCCGCAGCACGTCGGCGACCATCTGCACCCGGCCCATGGAGGTCGCGGTGGACTTTCCGAACACCTCTTGGATCCTCACAACAAGGTCCTTGGAGTCGCGGCCCGCCGCCCTGGCCTCCGCGATATCCGTCATCAGCGCCCCCAGGGAACCAAAGAACTCAACTTGGCGACGATGACCCTGACGAAGTCTCGCTGGCGGGTCGAGTTGTGACATGGCCTCGGATCGCGAAACAAGGCCATCGGCGGCCGCTTGGAGCCTGCTCGCGGTCCAGGCCAGATCGGAGGACATGAGCTGAATCCCGACGATCGCCTGTTCCACATAGGGGGTGAGACCATCAATGGCCTCCAACAGATCCAACACATAGGCCGCCGATTCGTCGGTCCGCAGCTCGAGTTCGTCGCGGATGAGCCCGATCATCGTCTCGTCGATCTCCAATGATCTCGTCTGAAGACGCGCGAACCGCGCGCTGAGACGTTCGCTGGCCAACTGGGAGATCTCGGGATTCGGATCTCCGATCGAAGGGCCGTAGGCGTTGAGCACGTCCTCGAAATCGGACGCGATCAGCAACCAGTCGTGTCGCAGATCCGCCACCACCGGTGTCGGGTCCAACGCCGAAACAATCCCCACTGCATCACCCCAGACACCGGCGAGAGAAGCCAGAGGGTCGGGATCGTCGGCCAGTTCGTCCGACATTTTCATGATCATCACCAGCGAATCGCTGAAATCGGCCAGGAACACGGCCGTGTCGGACGCGACCGCAACGGTGGTGGTAGGGGGGACGGTCGTGGTGGGCGGCGCCACGGTGGTGGTAGTGGTGGTGGTGGTGGCCAGCACTCGGTCGATCACCCCCTGACCGCCACAAGCCGTGGCCAGCAACGACACCGTGACCATCATTGCTGGGACCGTCACCGCCCTTGATCGCATGCGAACTTTCTACCTGCTGCATGGATCATCCGCCACTGTTGCCGGCAGACACCGCCGCGGCCACGATCCGCTACCGTCTCGACCATGAGCAGATTGATCCTGGTTAGACACGGGCGCAGCGAATGGAACGAAAAGAACCTCTTCACCGGATGGTACGACTGCCCGCTCATCGACAAGGGCCGCGACGAGGCCCGTGCGGCCGCACCGCTGATGATCAGCGCCGGGCTCCTCCCCGACGTGGTCCATACGTCATTGCAGCAACGAGCCATCGAAACCGCCGAAATAGTTCTCGCCGGCGTCGACCGGCGTTGGATACCCGTCCACCGAAGCTGGCGGCTCAACGAACGCCACTACGGCGACCTAACCGGCCTCGACAAGGCCGAAACGCTCGCCAGGCACGGAGCCGAGCAGTTGCAGATCTGGCGCCGCAGCTACGACTCTCCCCCGCCACCGATCCGGGACGACAATCCCTTCAACCCCAACACATCGGCGGCCTACTCGTCTCTCCCACCCGAACTGCTCCCACGCACCGAATGCCTGGCCGATGTGGTCGACCGGCTGCTGCCCTACTGGTACGACTCCCTGGTACCCGATCTTCGCTTGGGCCACACCGTGCTGGTGGTAGCCCACGGCAACAGCCTGCGGGCTCTCGTCAAGCACCTCGACTCGATCCCCGACGACGAAATCCCGTCGCTCAACATCCCCACCGGCATGCCCCTGCTCTACGAACTCGGCTCCGACATGGCTCCCACCGAAGCGAAGCACCCCCTCGAAAGAGCCCTCGATCCTGAAGCCGCCGCGGCCGGGGCCGCTGAAGTGGCGGCCCAAGCCCACAGGGGCTGAAGACCCCATCGGGGTCATTTCCCGATGGGCCCGCCGAATCAACGATCTTACGACGCGTCCCCGCCGTGCCGAAGATTCAGCGATGGAAGCGGCACGCTCAGGCCGAATCGGGGTCGTTCTCGCGGCGTTGCTGCTCGTGGCAGTCGTCACCGGCGGCTGGACGGTGATAACAGTCGATCTACGGGCGCGGTCCGACACCAGCACGTTGGCGCGGGGAGCGGCCCCGGCATCGGTCCTGCTGCTGAACCTCGATCGCGATGCCTACCAGGCGCAGCTCTTCCTGGAACGGGTCGTGCAACTCGAAGGGGCCGGGATCGACGCCGGCCCCGAACGCGACTTCCAGGCCGAGAACGTGGCCCAACTGACAGGCGACCGGTGGACCGAGTTCCGAGCCATTGGAACGGCCATCGCCCCACTGCTTCCTGGCGAGACCCAGCACGTGGCCCGATTCCGAGCCGACCGCGACCAATGGCTCGCAACTGTAGCCGCCGTGATGGCGGCCGCCCCCGGGCCCGATCGCAACATGGACCTCGAGAGGTCGAAGGCCGAGTTCGAGAGGATGCGGCATCACCTCGACATCTTGGAGGAGGACTTCTATCAGCCGCTGACCGACTCGCTCGGAGCCTCGGCGGTGCGCAGTATCGACCTGGCGACGATCTTCGTCGGCATCGTCCTGTCAATCGCAGCCGCCATGACCGTGGTGCTTACCGGACTGAGCATC
>JAJRXJ010000388.1 GCA_024276355.1 Actinomycetes bacterium
GTCGCGTCCGGATCGGCGGCGGCCACGAGTTGCTCCGATCGGGCCTTGGCCCGGCCGTAGTCGTGGAGCGGACACACGGGATCGGACTCGACGTAGGGCCTTGCCGAGGTGCCATCGAAGACGATGTCGGATGAGACATGGACGAACCGAACGCCCTCGAGGCGACAGGAAGCGGCCATCTCACCGGGGGCCTCGGCGGTCACACGCTCGAGATCGGGGCCCGACGGCACGTAGGCCGCGTTGATGGCCGCCCGGGGCCGCAGCGAGCCGATGAGCCGGGCTGATTCGCCCGCCCGGGACAGTTCGACCGGAACCCACCGGGCAACGGCTGCTTCGGGGTCGGGTTCCTGCCGATGCGTTGTGGCCGCGACGGTGAGCCCGGCCCGGGAGGCGGTGTCGATGAGCGCAGAACCGAGCAGGCCCGTACCCCCGAAAATTAGGAGGTCGGGCCTTGGCACTCCGGATCAGGCCCCGGTGAAGTGGAAACCGCCGTCGACGTGGATGATCTCGCCGGTGGTGGACGGGAACCAGTCAGACAGCATGGCCACCGTGGAGCGGGCGACCACCGACGAATCCTTCACATCCCAACCCAGCGGGGCGCGGTCGGCCCAGGCGTCCTCGAATTTCTCGAACCCGGGAATCGACTTGGCGGCGACGGTCTTGATCGGCCCGGCTGCGATCAGGTTGCAGCGCACCTGTTGCGAGCCCAGCTCACGGGCCAGGTACCTGTTGGTGGATTCGAGAGCGGCCTTGGCCACACCCATCCAGTTGTAGGCCGGCCAGGCGACGGTGGCGTCGAAGTCGAGGCCCACGATCGAACCACCGTCGGTCATGAGCGGCGCGACCGCATCGGCAAGCAGCTTCAACGAGAACGCCGAGATCTCGACGGCGATCTTCACGTCGTCCCAGGTGGCGCCCATCAGGTTGTCGCCCAGACAAGCCTCGGGAGCGAATCCGATGGCGTGGAGAGCGCCGTCGACCCGACCCCATTTCTCGGTGAGTCGCTCTCGCAACGAGTCGGCGTGGGACGGGTCGGACACGTCGAACTCGATCACCTCGGGTTCGGTGTTGAACTTGCGGGCCGTGCGCCGAGTGAGACGAATGCCGCGGCCGGCGCCGGTGAGCACCAGCTCGGCGCCTTCCTCCTCGGCGAGCTTGGCGATGCCGAATGCGAGCGATGCGTCGGTGAGCACCCCGGTGATCACGATTCGTTTGCCGTCGAGCAGACCCACGTTTCCTCCATGTTCGGGGCCGCTTGGCGACCCGGGCCGGGCGAGGCCGGCATTGACCCCCCGACGATACGGCCTGAGAGTGCCCGCTGCCGTCATCTGGGTGGCATATCGTCGCGTTCCGTGGCCATCAGGTTGTACGACACCGCCGTCGGGCGGGTAACGGAGTTCTCACCGGGCACCGAAGTGTCGATGTACGTGTGCGGCATCACCCCCTACGACGCCACCCACCTGGGTCACGCCGCCACCTATGTCACCTACGACGTGCTGCATCGTCGCCTTGTCGATCTCGGCCATCGTGTGAGGTATGTCAGAAACATCACCGATGTCGACGACAGCATCCTCGCGGCGGCCCGTAGTCGAGGTGTCCACTATCTGGATCTGGCATTCGGCGAGAAGGCCCGATTCGACCACGACATGGAGTCGCTCAACACGCTGCCGCCGTGGTCAGAACCTCGGGCCACCGGGGCGATCCCCGAGATTCGGGGTCTGATCGATGCCTCGATCAAGGCCGGACACGCCTACGTGTCCGGCGGGTCGGTCTACTTCGATTCGTCGTCGGTGGACAGTTTCGGGGATCTGTCCGGCGTCGGAACCGAGCGCATGCGCAAGCTTGCCGCCGAGTGGGGCGAGAATCCGTCGGACCCCGCCAAGCGGAACCCGCTCGACTTCGTGTTGTGGCGCCCGTCCGCCGACGGCGAGCCCAGATGGGAGTCGCGCTGGGGGGCGGGACGACCGGGCTGGCACGTCGAATGCAGCGCTCTGGCCATGCGGGAACTCGGGCCCACGATCGACCTTCACGGTGGCGGTGTCGATCTGCTGTATCCCCACCACGAATGCGTGCGTGCGCAATGCGAGGCGGTCACCGGGGTGCCGTTCGTGAGGCATTGGCTGCATCACGCGATGGTTCATCTCGACGGCCGGAAGATGTCGAAGTCGCTGGGCAACCTAGTGTTCGTCCACGAGCTGAGTGAGCGGGTTGAGCCCGCCGTGATCAGGCTCGCCCTGTCCGTTCATCACTACCGTCGGCCGTGGCAGTGGGACAACCGTCTCCTGGTCGATGCCGAGGAGCGGCTCTCGCGTTGGCGGGTCGCGGCCTCGTCACCGCGCATCGCCTCCGGCACTTCCCCGGATGCGCTTCTCCAGGGCGTGCGGATGTGTGTCGACGACGATCTGGATGTGCCCGGCGCAGTGGCGCTGATCGATGATGCCGCGTCGGAATCGGTCGATGTGACCGCCTCGGCGGCACTGATCGGTGTCAGGTTGTGAAGAGTTTTCCCGGTTGTAACGCAATGTTGACCTTCACGGTCTGTGGAGCGACGATTGTTGCGCCATGATGTAGCTCACCTCCAGGGAGACGAAGTGGCGACCGACGATCGAAAACTGCAAGAAGTGGCAGTATCGGTGATGAGACCCGTGTTCAAGGCGCTCTGGCGGATCAAGGTCGTGGGGCTCGACAACATCCCCTCCGAGGGGCCGGCGATCCTGACCCCCAACCACACTTCGGTGATCGACTCGTTCTTCCTCCCGGCGGTGTTGCCCCGCTGTGTCACCTTCGTCGGCAAGGCCGAGTATCTCGACGACTGGAAGACCCGCAAGTTGTTCCCGGCACTGGGCATGATCCCGATCGATCGCAGCGGAGGTGATTCGGCCCAACGGGCCCTCGACGCGGCGGCCGACCTGCTCGAGAGGGGTGAGCTGTTCGGCATCTATCCCGAGGGCACCCGTTCTCGCACCGGGTTCCTCCACAAGGGCCACACCGGCGCGGCCCGGTTGTCGGTGCGCACCGGAGCGCCGATAGTGCCGGTCGGTATTCTCGGCACCAGACGGATTCAGCCGCCCGACGCCAAATTCCCGCGGCCGTTCATGCCCGCGGAGATCAGGTTCGGCAAACCCATACATCCGACCGAGTCGGAGCGGATCTCGGACTCACGGCTGCGGTTCCGCCAGATGACCGATGAGCTGATGTTCGAGATCCGGGCCCTCACCGGTCAGGACTACGTGAACACCTACGCCACCAAGGGCCGACAACCGGCGACCACCACGCTTCAGACCAGTGTCGATCCCGAGATGCCGGCCCGCAGGTCGTCGGCCGATGTGCTCAGGCCCAGGGCGATCTGACCGGGGTCGACAACTCCCTGCCACCAGCGCAGGTCGACGCTAGCCTCGCACCCGTATGTCAGATCTCATTTCGGTAACTCTGCCCGATGGCTCCAAACGCGAACTCGAGGCCGGCTCCACCGGTGCCGACCTGGCGGCGTCGATCGGCTCAAGGTTGGCCGCGGCGGCGGTCATCACCGTGGTCGACGGCGAGGAGCACGACCTCGGGGATGTGCTCCCCGACGGCGCCTCGGTGGAGATCGTCACCGCCGAGACCCCTCGCGGTCTCCACACCATCCGCCACTCCACGGCCCATGTTCTCGCCCAGGCTCTTCTCGAGGAGTTCCCGGGCACGCAGTTGGCCATAGGCCCGCCGATCGACAACGGGTTCTACTACGACGTGGAGCTTCCCGACGGCGCCACCATCAGCGACGACGATCTCGAGCGACTCGAGGAGCGCATGCGCGAGATCGTGGCCGCGGACCAACCGTTCGTGCGCCATGAGCTGCCGGTCGAGGAGGCCCTGGAGTTCTTCGCCGACTGTCCGTTCAAGGTGGAGATCATCGAGCGTGTCAGCAGCGGCGAGGCCGATGCCGAGGTCGCCGGCGAGGTCGCCGCGGCCGACACCATCAGCTACTACTCCAACTGCGACACGTTCCGAGCTGAGACTTTCCGAGACATGTGCACGGGCCCCCACGTGCCGTCCACCGGTCGGCTCGGACACTTCAAGCTCCAGTCGGTGGCCGGCGCCTACTGGCGTGGTGATGTGAGCCGCCCGATGCTGCAACGCATCTACGGCACCGCGTGGGCGTCGAAGAAGGACCTCAAGACCCACCTCCAACACCTGGCCGAGGCCGAGAAACGCGACCACCGGCGTCTGGCCAAGGAACTGGATCTGGTGTCGTGGCCCGAGGAGCTCGGACCGGGTCTGGCGGTGTGGCATCCCAAGGGTGCGCTCGTGCGCAAGATCATGGAGGACTACTCGCGTGACCGCCACGAGCACGGTGGCTACGAGTTCGTGTTCTCACCACACATAGCCAAGTCGGTGTTGTGGGAGACCTCGGGTCATCTCGATTTCTACGCCGACAGCATGTACCCGGCCATGGAGATGGACGGCGCCAGCTACTACCCGAAGCCCATGAACTGTCCGTTCCACGTGATGATCTACAAGTCGAGCCAGCGCAGCTACCGGGAGCTCCCGCTCAGGCTGTTTGAGCTCGGTGCGGTGTATCGCTACGAGCTTTCCGGCGCGGTCCACGGTCTGCTGCGCAGCCGCGGGTTCACCCAGGACGACAGCCACATTTTCTGCACCCGCGAAGACATCTCCGGTGAGCTTTCGTCTCTGCTGGCGTTTGTGCTCGACGTGTTGAGGGCATTCGGTTTCGAGGATTTCCAGGCCAAGCTTTCAACCCGTCCGCCCGAGAAGTCGGTGGGGGAGGATGAGCTGTGGGATCAGGCCACAGATGGCCTGCGTGAGGCGCTCGATTCCGCCGGTCTTGATTACGTGGTCGACGAGGGCGGTGGCGCGTTCTACGGGCCGAAGATCGATGTCGACGTACGCGACGCGATCGGCCGTGCCTGGCAGCTCTCCACCATCCAGCTCGATTTCAACCTCCCGGAGCGGTTCGATCTCGAATACGTGTCCGACGACGGCTCCCGCAAACGACCGGTGATGATCCATCGGGCCCTGTTCGGGTCGGTGGAGCGATTCTTCGGCGTGCTGTTGGAGCACTACGCGGGGGCGTTCCCGGCGTGGCTGGCCCCCGAGCAGGTGAGGGTCCTGCCGGTGGCCGAGGTCCATCACGACTACGCCGACGGTGTGGCGGATCGCCTTCGGGCCGCCGGTCTTCGGGTGAGCGTGGCCGCGGCCACCGAACCGCTCGGCAAGCGGGTGCGAAACGGCAAGGTCCAGAAGCTGCCCTACGTGCTGGTCGTCGGCGACGACGACCAGGCCAACGACACCGTCGGGGTCAACAAGCGTGGTGAGGGCAAACCGCAGCGCGACGTGGGCGTGTCGGAGTTCATTGACCGTGTGGCCGCCGAGGTGGCGGCCCGGGCCTGAGCGGGTTTCGCAACCATGGTCGAGCATCTGTGGGCAGGATGGCGGATGCCCTATATCCGTGATGCCGACGCCGGCTCGCCGTCGTCGGAGGGGTCCACGCTGTTCGAATCGATCCTGAATTCGGGCCGGCCCGATCAGGAGACCTACATCGTGTGGCGCGGCGCCACCTGCTTCGCCATTCTCAATGCCTACCCCTACACCTCGGGGCATCTCATGGTGTTGCCGAAGCGTGGTGTTCCGGCCCTTGAGGACCTCACCGCCGACGAATACGCCGAGCTGTGGGAGTCGGTGCGCAGCGGCGTGGCCGCGGTGAAGTCGGCGTATCAGCCCGACGGTGTCAACGTGGGCCTCAACCTGGGCCGTGGCGCCGGGGCCGGGGTGCCCGACCATCTCCACGTCCACATCGTGCCGAGATGGGCCGGCGACACGAACTTCATGACCGCCGTCGCCGATGCCCGGGTGCTGCCCGAGGCCCTCGTGGATTCATGGCAGCGGCTGCGGGAGGCATGGCCGGGGTAGGCGTCTGCGGTGTTGCCCACGCCCATCGCGGTGTCACACCCCATGTCTATAGTCGAACGTATGTTCGTAGAGGTTGCTGGGGGTGAGACACGTCAGGTTGACGCCGGGAGAGAAGCGGCGTCGGACGGTCCGGTGTTGGGCGATGCGTTGGATGGGTTGGCCGGGGAGATCGATGGCGTCTTGGGGTCGATTTCGCCGGTGGGGTTGACCGCTGATGGTGCCGCGGCGGCGATTGCGGGGTTGGAGCGCCAGGTCCGTCGTTTGCAGGCGACTCAGGTCAAGCTGTTCGCGGCGGTGGAGACCTCGCGGGCGTACTGCGCCGATGGTCATTTCTCGGCACGGGTCATGGTGCGCCATCACGGGCAGCTTTCTGGTCCGGAGGCGTCGCAGCGTCAGAGGGTGTCGGCGATGCTCGCGATACTTCGCGGTGTCGCCTCGTTGTATGCCGCCGGTGGGGTTGGCACTGATCAGGTCCGCAGGTTGGCGAGGGTGTGGTCCAACCCTCGGGTGCGTGGCTTCATGGAGCTTTGTGAAGCTGAACTCATAATGGCGGCCACCAAGATGGAATTTCTCGACTTCGACAGGTTCTGCCAACAGTGGGAACAAGCCGTTGATGTCGATGGCGGCCACGACCCGGCCGAACGTCGTTGGCGGCGTCGTGATGTGAAAGCCAGCCAGGATTTCAACGGCACCTGGGGCCTCAATGGTCGTTTGATGTCGCTCGACGGTGCCGAGTTCGATGAGATCCTGTCGGGCCTGGTTTCCACGTTGCGCGAAGCCGACATGGAAGCCGCCAAGGCCGAATACGGCGACGACTGGCGTCAACACATGCCGCGCACCACCCCGCAGTTGCGTTACGACGCGTTCATGATCCTGGTACGCCGTGGCGCGGTTGCTCCCGATTCGCGATCGGCGGAAGTGATCGTCAACGTGGTCATCGATCAGGACACTTTCGAGCGGCAACTCGGCGAGCTCGTCGGAGCGGAACCGGCGCCGGTGATCCCCCGAGAGATCGCCGAAGCGCTCATCGCCGGCACCAGATTCAGCCGCACCATCAATGGCGTGTTCGTCAACCCCGCCGAGGTGGCCGCCCGGGCTCTCACCGACCGGATCCGCCGTGTCGTTGTTGAAAGCCCCAGTGTGGTGATCGACGTCGGCCGTACCCAACGCCTGTTCACAGGATCGCCAAGACTCGCAGCCATCATGCAAGCAACCCGCTGCTACTGGCACGGATGCACCCGGCCGGCCACCCAATGCCAAGTCGATCATCTCACTCCATTCCGGAACGGTGGCCAGACCAGCACCGCCAATGGTCGGTCCGCCTGCAACGGCCACAACCTCACCAAAGAACACGGCTACCAGGTCAGCCGCGGCCCCGATGGAACAATCACCATCATCCGCCCCGACGGCGCCACCGTCCCCACCCACACCACCCACTGGCAACAACCCCGCGACGGATAGCCCACCCAACAGAATGGGTTGGCCGGGAGCCACCGATCTAACGTGCTGCCCCGACCACATTGGAGGAGACAACCGATGGACGAGGAGCTGCGCACCAGGCGAGAAGCCGTGCTGATCCAGCACATGGAGGGTGAGAACGAACATCGCTGGCACGACGTGATGGCCACCTTCGCCCCCGGCCGCGCCCGCTACGAACTGATCGCCACCGGTGAGGTGTTCGAGGGCGAGGAAGCGGTCTACGAATACTGGCGCAGCGGTCGTGAGCAGATTCCCGATCAGCGAAACGAGCTGATCTCGATGCACCATTCCGACGATGCGGTCATAACCGAGTTCTGGCTGCGCGGAACCCACAGCGGCGGACCGAGGCCTACCGGCGGGTCGTTCGAAGCCCGTCTGGCCGCAGTGTTCGAATTCGAAGGCGATCGCATCGTGTGCGAGCGTGTCTATTGGGACAGGCAGACGATCACCAAACAGCTACGAGGGAAATGATTGCCATGGGCGCCGCAGCACAAGACGGCGGCACCGACTGGGTCGACATCAGCCGCCGGGCGGCGTTCGGCTCGCACCGGCTCGTCGGCTGGATCTTCTGGGAACCACGAGCCATCGCCGCCTACGAGGCCGCCGGGATACCGGGTGGGGGAGCGGGCTATTACCTGGCCAGCCGGGGCGCTCCCCTGGCCGCCGCCGGGAATCAGGCGGTCACAGCGGCCTTCTACTCGATCACCGCTGCCGGTATTTCTCTGATGCTCGATCTGGCCCGCGAGCACGCCACGTTCGAGCAGATCACCAACATCCGCAACGACGCCGTCGGAGAGGGCCTGCGCGACTACGTGCCCCGGATCTGTGATGGCCTGGCCGCCCTCGCGGAACCGCTCTGGGAGGTGGCCGACGCCCTGAGCCCGTCGGGCAAGGTGCTGTTCGCTGCCCACCGCGAATGGCCGCGCCCCGATGATCCGCTCGTATCGGCATGGCTCGCTGTGAACTGCATCCGTGAATGGCGCGGCGACATCCACTGGGCGATCCAGATTGCCGAAGGCATATCCGGCACCGCCGCGGGTTGTCTCGACGGGGCTTGGCGCAACTACGACGACCCCGACTGGCTTCCCCGCAGCCGCGGTGCCGACGACTCCGACCTCGAGGCGGCGATGGATGAACTTGACGGCCTCGGTTTCGTCACCGACGGGAGGGTCAACGAGGCCGGGGTGGCGTATCGCCAGAGTCTCGAAGACCGTCTCGACACGCTCACCATCGAGTCGTGGCGACGACTCGGCGTCAACCGCACCGCGGAGCTTCAGTCGCTCATGGACGAGGCCGGCCCGACTCTGATGGCCAGGATCGACGAAACCGCCGGCCCGAACTGGATGCCGGCCGGGCGATGAGCCTCTCGCCGCAATAACAGGTTGGAAGCTTTCAACCCGTTATCGTGGATCTCGTGGACGAAACGGTCGTCGACCTCCCAATCGAAGACCTGGTGGTCCTGGTCAACGAGTATGCCGACATCACCCGTAGCGCCGCGGGCGAGTCCATGGACAACTATCCGGAACTCGCGATTTCCGTGGCGGCCACGGCAAGTCGGCCAGAGCTGGTGGCTACGGCCAACCACCTGCACCCGGTATTCGCCGATTCCGACCGGGCCATCGATCGGCTCAATCGGATGGCCGATGCCATCGGGTTGAAACATCGCCTTGGCCCCGACGGTCGGCTCCGCTGGACTCGTCCGGCCCACGCCGACAGCCTGGAATGTGCGGCGCTCGCCGGCATCATCGACTTCGTCAGCGCACACGGCACGACCGTGCTCGGGGTCTGCGCGGCCGACAACTGCGTCGACGTCTACATCGACACGTCGCAGGCGCACAGCCGCCGCTACTGCTCTGCTCGCTGCAACAACAAGGCCCGGGCCGCCCGGTGGCGGGCACGTCACAGGGCCAGCTCCGAACAGAACCGCTGACGCATCGTGATCATCGAGCCGTCAACGATTCCTGCATTCGCGGTGACCACCATGGCAATCCTCGTTGCCCCCGGACCCGACATGATGTTCATGATTGGCACCGGAATGTCGGCAGGTCGGCGGGGCGCGGTGGCGGCCGCATTCGGTGTAACGGCCGGGGTCACGATCTACGTGGTCGGGTCGGCGGTCGGCCTGGCTGCCTTGCTCGAACGGATGCCCCGACTACTCGACATTGTGCGTCTGCTCGGGGCCGCCTACCTGGTCCGCTTGGCATGGACGGCCTGGCAGGGCAACGGATCAACGACACCGGACTCCCCGGTCGACTCCCCGGGGCTCGCGGGGATCTTCCGCCGGGGATTCATGGTCAACATCACCAACCCCAAGGTCGCCATCTTCATCGCTGCATTCATTCCCCATTTCGTGAGGCCGGACCTGGGCAACACCACCGCCCAATTCCTCATCTTCGCCTTCAGCTTCCAATTGATGGGGCTCTTGGTGGATCTGCTGGTCGGGACGATGGCGGGTTCGGCCCGGCGACTGTTCATCGGCCGGCCGAACGCCGCATCCACACTCGATCGAGTCGCGGCCGGGGTATACGTCTCCATCGCCGCGTGGCTCATCGTCGAACAGGTCGCCTGATCGGCGGCGAAGCCCACGTTGCCCAATAGCCTGATTGCGATGACCAGCGATACCGGCAACGACGAATCCCAGATCCCCGACGACGAGGTCCGCGACTCTCTCCCGGCCGATCTCGATCCGTCGGCGCTAACCGCCACCTACATGTTCCCCAACAACAGCAGGCGGCGCATACCGGCAGTGATCTACACGGTCATGGGGGCGGGCTGCATTGCCCTGTGGGCCGCAACCGGATCCGACGCCGTGTTGGTCAACGACGGGTTCCTGATCGCCGGCATGGCGCTCATCGTGATCGGTCTCTACCACTGGCAAGCCGGTTGGGATCTCTCCTTCGACGAACAGCACGCCCTCGGTGCTGCCACCCGCGAGGTGGGGTTTCCGGTGGGTCACGCATCGGCCCAACTCGGGTGGCGCGGCCTGCGCAGCCGACCGACCTGGCGCATCCTTCTCTACTCCAACGAGCCCTCACCGACACAGCGCGGCTTGGTGCTGGTCGATGGCATCAACGGCGAGATCATCGACCGTTTCGTGGAGGACAATCCCGAAGACTGGACGGCCTACGGGAATTGACCCCGGGCCCTCCCGGTTTCGTCACGCAACTACCTCAATCACGGGAACGGTCAGGGGAGCGTGCTGCGCTGGTACCCTTACGGCCGGAAATTCCGACTGGAGTACGTAGATGTTCGATGGCAACTGGCGCACGACGGTCGACAAGGGTCTTACCCCGATCGGTCAGAGTCTGCGTCGCACCGGTATCTCGGCCGATGTGATCACCCTGACCGGAATAGCAATGGCCGGGTTGGCCGCCTACACGATTGGTTCCGGCTACCTCCGGCTCGGGTTTCTCTTCATCGTCCTCACCGGCGTACCCGATGCTCTCGATGGTGCGGTTGCCCGCGCATCGGGCACCGGCTCCACCCGCGGCGCCTATCTCGACTCGGTCTCCGACCGTCTCACCGATGCCCTCATGTTCGGTGGCGTGGCTTGGTACCTGGCCAGCAACGAACCCGGTCGCATATCGATGCTGCCGGTGGCCATCATGGCCGCCGCAATGCTGGTCTCATACCAGCGGGCCAAGGCAGAATCGCTCGGCTTCGATGCCAAGGGCGGCATCATGGAGCGTGCCGAACGGTTCATCGTGTTGGCATTCGGTCTGCTGTTCAACGAGATCCTCATCGGGGTCCTGTGGGTCATGCTCGCTCTCACGGTCATCACCGCCGTCCAGCGCTTCGTGAAGGTCTGGAAGCAGGCCTCGGTCGACCGTCCGCTGCCCCGCAGCCGTCAGCCGCGTCGTCGTCCCCGCCGAACAACTTCCGAGTCGGTCTGGCGCCAGCGGATGCGTGAACGCCGCGCTTTGCGCAACCACTGACCGCAATGGCTTCGGTCTCGGCCTACAAAGCGGGATCGTTTCTGGCCAGAAAGCTCCCCGAACGGATGTCGCTGCTCGGGGCGCGTACAGCGGCCGCGGCCGTGTCGCTGTCCGGCGACAAGAGCCGGCTCGTGGCCCACAACCTCGAACGTGTGCTCGGACGCGAGCTGAACGGCATCGAGCGACGACGCAAGGTGGCTGAGGTCTACGAGTGGTATTCGCAGTATTACCTCGAGAGCTTCCGGCTACCCAGCCTTTCCACGGCCGAGGTTGATCAGGGGTTCAGCTACTCGGGTTTCGGGGGGATCGAAGAGGCGACCGCGGCCGGGCGGGGGGCCATCATCGCCTTGCCACATCTCGGCGGCTGGGAGTGGGCGGCATTCTGGGTTTCGAGCGTGGCCCGCTTGCCCATCAGCGCGGTCGTCGAGCCTCTGCAGCCCCCTGAACTGTTCGAGTGGTTCCTCGGGCTGCGAAAGTCCCTCGGCATGAACGTGATCCCTGCCGACCAGGACGCCGGCAGGGAAGCCATGGCGGCGCTTCGCAGGGGTGAGGTTCTGTGCCTGCCATCAGATCGCGACATCGCCGGCAACGGAGTTGCCGTTGATTTCTTCGGTGAGCGGACCACGCTCCCGGCCGGTCCGGCCACCCTGGCATTGCGAACCGGAGCCGCGTTACTGCCCACCGCCATCTACTGGCGTGACGGTACCCGTTTCGGCGAGGTGAGACCTCCTCTGGCGGTGGAGCGTCGGGGCCGACTCAGAGAGGACATCGTGCGGATCACCCAGGCGCTGGCCCACGAGTTCGAGGTCCTGATCAGGAAGGCCCCCGAGCAGTGGCACATGTTGAGCCCCAATTGGCCAAGTGACTATCGTCTTCTCGGTCTGGAACCACCCGATCACCTGAAGGACCTCGACTGATGCGGATCGGGATCATCTGCCCATACAGCCTCACCATCCCCGGCGGAGTCCAGATGCAAGTGCTCGGCTTGGCGCGAGCGCTGCGTCGCAAGGGACACGCCGTGAGGGTGCTCGCCCCATGTGACGGGCCTCCCCCGGATGCCGGGGTCACCCCACTTGGCCTGAGTCTGCCCACAGCAGCCAACGGATCAGTGGCCCCCGTTGCTCCCGATCCGGCTTGTCAACTCCGCACGATCCGAGCCATGCGCGACGAGGACTTCGACGTGATCCATCTCCATGAGCCGCTCGCTCCCGGACCCACCACCACCGCGCTGCTCACCCACCCGGCGCCCCTCATCGGAACATTCCACGCCGCCGGCGGATCCTTGGCCTACGACCTGATGCCCCGGGCGGTGAAATTCCTGGCCCGACGTCTCGACGACCGTGTGGTGGTGTCGGACGACGCCGAGAAGATGGCATCCGAGGCCCTCGGTGGCACCTACGACAAGGCGTTCAACGGGGTCGAGATCAAACGCTACGCCGAAGGTCCGGTGATCGAGGGCAGTGGCCGCACCATCCTGTTTCTCGGCCGACATGAGCCCCGCAAGGGGCTGCGGGTCCTGCTCGACGCCATGTCGGGCCTTCCGGCGAATGCCACTCTCTGGGTGGCCGGCGAAGGTCCAGAAACGGAGGACCTCAAGGCCAGGTTCGCCGGAGATCCGAGGATTGAGTGGCTGGGCATGATCAACGAGTCGGAGAAGACCGCCAGGTTGCGCGGCGCCGACATCTTCTGTGCGCCGTCGTTGCGTGGCGAGTCATTCGGCATCGTGCTCCTTGAGGCCATGGCGGCATCGACGGCGGTGGTGGCCGCCGACATCCCCGGATACGCCAACGTCGTTCGCAACGGCCGGGACGCCAAGTTGGTGCCACCGGGCGACAGTTCGGCGCTGGCGGAGACCCTCAAGGATCTCATGAACGACACCGACGCGCGACACGAACTCGTGATGTCGGGCCGTGAGCGTGCCGAGATGTTCTCCATGAGCCGTTTGGCCGAGTTCTACCTCAAACGCTACGAATGGCTGATCGCCACTGTCGGTCCTCGGGCAACCGGGGCGATAGCCTGATCAGGTCCCGGCACCAATTGGTGCCTGTCCGGAGGAAGTAATGATCGTCGTCATCATTCTTATCGTGGTACTGGTGCTCGTGGCCGTCTTTGTCATCAGCATCTACAACAAGATGGTCAGGTTCAGGAACCGCATCGAGAATGCGTGGGCCCAGATCGACGTGCAGCTCAAACGTCGGTGTGATCTCATCCCCAATCTGGTCGAGACCGTCAAGGGATACGCGTCCCACGAGCGTGAAACCCTCGAGGCTGTGATCGCGGCCAGGAACGCGGCCACCACCGCCCAAGGTCCGGCTGCCCAGGCCCAGAGCGAAAACATGCTCACCGGCGCCCTGCGTCAACTCTTCGCCGTGTCCGAGGCCTACCCCGAGCTGAAGGCCAACGACAATTTCCGGGATCTCCAGGAGGAGCTCACCGCCACCGAGGGCCGCATCGCCTACGCCCGTCAGCTCTACAACGACACCGTCCTGAAATACAACAACTCGATCCAGACCTTCCCCGGCGTGGTCATGGCCGGTCCGATGGGATTCGCGGCTCGCGAATACTTCGAGGCCGACGATGAGTCACGCGGCAACGTGTCCGTCGAGTTCTGAGCCCGACCCGAGCCCCAATGAGTTCCACCTCACCCACCGCGATCGTCGGCTACCCATCGGTGGCACTGGCCCTGATCGTGGGTCTGCTGCTGGCCATCGCCGTACCCGTCGTCGTGGCGGTGATTGTCGGGCTGGTTGTGGGAGTCATCGCATTCGTCACCGTCCGCCGTACCGCCTTGTCGATAGCGCTTCACGAGCTGGGTGCGAAACCGGCTCCCCCCGATCGACGACACAGGGTCGACAATGTGCTCGAGGGCCTGTGCCTAAGCAGCGGCAACACGCCACCCGCGGTCCACATCGCCGACCATTCGTCGCCCGACGCGGCGGTGTTGGGGCGCAATGCTGATGAGGCCGTTCTGGTGGTCACCTCGGCCGCGGCCGACGACCTTCCCCGACTCGAACTCGAGGCCCTGCTCGCTCGGGCTCTGTGCATGATCGACAGTGGGATCGAGACCCCGACCCTGCTCTGCGCCGCGGGCCGACTGCTGGGTCGCGGGTCGCTGGCCGGCAGATACATCAGCCGGCATCTGGCCCCCGAGGCGGTCGTACTCGCCGATTTCGCGAGCGTACGGCTCACGCGGTATCCGCCGGCGCTCGCCAACGTCATGGCTCGTGCCGCCGCTGTCGGCGGGGTCCCCACCCACCGTACAACCGACCATCTGTGGCTGTTCGGACCTATATCAGGTGGGAGCAACGACCGGCCCCCTCTCGATCAACGAATCGACACCCTTCAGGAATTGTGATGATGACTTCCAATGGCGGCCGCATGGCTGCCGTACTCGTGGCCGCGCTTACGCTCGTGTCGGCTTGCAGCGGGGGTGGCGACGGAGCCGAGGAACCGGCGTCGACCACCACGACCACCACCATCGTCATGCCGACCACTGCTCGGTTGCCGACCACAACCACGGTCGAGGCCTACAACGGGCCCCTGGGACCCCTTACCGGTGTGCCCATCGCCGCCGACCGGGTCGACTCCCCGGCGCTCGTCATGAAGATCGGAAACAACGACGCCAAGTCGCGTCCCCAAACAGGTCTGCTCGAGGCCGACCTTGTTTACGAAGAGCTGGTGGAGGGCCTGAAAACCCGATTCTTCACGGTGTTCAACACCCAGGTGCCCGACGTCATCGGGCCGATCAGGTCGGGGCGCTCCAGCGACATCGACCTGCTGGCCGGTCTGTCCAAGCCGATGTTCGGCTACTCGGGCGCCAACACCACGGTGCTCAACGAGCTCCGCAGGGCGCGCGACGCCGGTGTGATGGTTGACGTCGGTGCGCTGAGGCTCGAGAACGCATACTTCAGATCGACTGATCGCGACATCCCCGACAATCTCTACGTGAGCCCGGCGAAGATTCCCGAGACCAGCGCCGGGGTGCCCGAGCCGTTGTTCACCTACGGCGAGCTTCCGGGTTCGATGGGCAGCGAGGTCGGTGGGGTCGACGTCGAATACCCCACCAAGTTCGGCCGCCGGTCTACCCACGTGTGGGATCCTGCATCGGCGGGATGGGTCCGTATGCAGGACGGCACGCTCCAGACCTCGGTGGTCAACGGAACAGAGGTTGAGGTGGCGCCGGCCAACGTGGTCGTGGTCGAGATCAATTACGGCACCTCGGCAGCCGACGCCGTGTCTCCGCAGGCCAAGACCTTCGGGGAGGGCCCGGTGAAGGTCTTCACACGCGGCCGCATGATCGAAGGTACATGGTCGCGATCGGCGGATTCGCCGCGCTGGACCCTCACCGACTCGTCCGGCGGCGATATCCCTCTGGCCCCCGGGGCCACATGGGTGTTGCTGGCGGCCGGCCCCCACTCGCAATTCGCCACCGCCAAGGTGAGCGTGATCGATGTCGAGTCGGCCCGGAAACTACTGACCGAAGCACGTAAATCGGCTACGCCGTAAGGCCCCGAAGCCCTTAGGATGACCCACATGGCACAACAACTCGACAGCGCAGAATCCGGCTCACGCGCCACCGGCACCCAGCTCGTGAAGCGGGGTTTGGCCGAGATGCTCAAGGGCGGCGTGATCATGGACGTGGTCGACCCCGACCAGGCCCGCATAGCGGAGGATGCCGGTGCCGTGGCTGTGATGGCACTTGAGCGTGTTCCGGC
Organism: Actinomycetes bacterium; assembly: GCA_024276355.1. Classification (GTDB taxonomy): domain Bacteria; phylum Actinomycetota; class Acidimicrobiia; order Acidimicrobiales; family Aldehydirespiratoraceae; genus SZUA-87. The sequence continues at coordinate 16,040 of JAJRXJ010000388.1, forward strand.
CGACATCCGCCGCGACGGCGGGGTGGCCCGTATGTCGGATCCCGAGATGATCTCGGGCATCCAGGCGGCCGTGAGTATCCCCGTTATGGCCAAGGCCCGCATCGGTCATTTCGCCGAGGCCCAGGTGTTGCAGTCGTTGGGTGTCGATTACATCGACGAGTCCGAGGTGCTCACCCCGGCCGACGAAACCCACCACATCGACAAGTGGGCATTCACCACGCCGTTCGTCTGCGGGGCCACCAACCTGGGTGAGGCCCTGCGTCGCATCAGCGAGGGTGCCTGCATGATCCGTTCGAAGGGCGAGGCCGGCACCGGCAACATCGTCGAGGCCGTGCGTCACCTCCGTTCGATTCTCGGCGACATCGCCAAGATCACCACCGCCGACTCGGCCGAATTGTTCGAGTGGGCCAAGCAACTTCAGGCTCCGCTTCCGTTGGTGCAGGAAGTCCACGACACCGGCACTCTTCCGGTACCGATGTTCTGCGCCGGTGGCATCGCCACCCCGTCCGACGCCTCTCTGGTGATGCAGCTCGGTGCCCAGTCGGTGTTCGTCGGGTCGGGCATCTTCAAGAGTTCTGAGCCGGCGAAGATGGCCACGGCGATCGTCGAGGCCGCAACCCACTTCCAGGATCCGTCGATCATCGCCAAGGTGAGCACGGGCCTCGGGGCGGCCATGAAGGGTCTCGAAATCGGCGGTCTCGAGACCAAGCTGGCCGAACGCGGTTGGTAGGCCCACTCGTCGGCGTACTTGCCCTCCAGGGGGCGTTCGCGGCTCACGCAGAGATCCTCGACGGTCTGGGCGTCCCCAATCTTGAGGTGCGCACCCACGACCAGCTTCAGCAGGTCGATGCCCTGATCATTCCGGGTGGCGAGTCCACCACCATGTCGATGTTGCTAGATCGCAGCGGGCTGATCGGGCCGCTGGAGGAGCGCCTCCGCGACGGGCTTCCCGTGCTCGGCACATGTGCGGGTTTGATCCTGTTGTCGACACGAATCCTCGATGGTCGCCCCGATCAGCACGCCCTTGGCTCAATCGACCTTGATGTGCGCCGGAACGGCTACGGGACCCAGCTCGACAGCTTCGAGACCGATATCGCCGTCGCCGGATTCGACAGCGGGTTCCGCGCGGTGTTCATACGTGCGCCTGTTGTCGAGCGCGCCGGCGACAGCGTCGAGATTCTCGCAATGGTCGACGGTCACCCCGTACTGTGTCGGCAGGGCTCCGTTACCGTGGCCGCGTTCCACCCCGAGTTGTCGAACGACAACCGAATACACCGATCATTCGTCGAGCGAGTCCCGGTCAACCCCAAGTCTGATACATCTGCAATCTGAGAGGAACCTCCCATGTCGGGTCACTCCAAATGGGCAACGATCAAACACAAGAAGGGCGCGGCTGACGCGAAACGCGGCAAGCTTTTCGCCAAGCTGATCAAGCAGGTTGAGGTGGCGGCCCGCACCGGCGGAGGCGATCTTGATTCCAACGCCACTTTGCGAACCATGTACCAGAAGGCCCGCGATGCCTCCGTGCCGCTCGACACCATCGAGCGGGCGGTCAAGCGGGGCACCGGAGAGCTCGAGGGCGTCAACTACGAGACCGTCACCTACGAGGGGTACGCGCCCGGTGGGGTGGCCCTCTACATCGAGTGCCTCACCGACAACCGCAACCGCACCGGTGGCGATGTGCGCAACGCCCTCGCCAAGAACGGCGGCTCTCTCGCCGAGCCGGGCGCGGTGGCCTGGCAGTTCGACCGCAAGGGCGTGATCCTGGTGCCGTCGTCCGTCGACGAAGACGAGCTGATGATGGTGGCACTCGACGCCGGTGCCGAGGATCTGGTGGCCGACGGTGACCACTGGCAGGTCACCGCCCCGCCAACCGATTTCAACGCGGTGCGCGATGCCATCGAGGCCGCAGGAATTGCGTTCGAGTCAGCCGACCTCACCATGTTGCCGTCGTCGACCGTCGAGGTCGACGATGCCGGTACCGCCAAGCGGATCCTGCACCTGCTCGAAGTTCTCGACGACATCGACGACGTGCAGGACGTATTCGGCAACTTCGACATGAGCGATGAACTCATGGAGGCAGCAGTCGAGTAGGGCCCGGGCCGATCTGATCTACGGTGTGTCCGACCGACAAGGGGGACACATGATCGATGCGCCAACTCTCACGGTCGGGGTTGAGGAGGAGTATCTCCTGGTCGACCTCGAGAGCCGTGAGCTGGTGAACACTGTTCCGGTGGAGCTTCTCGATCGGTGCGAGGATGCCCTCGGCGACCGTGTATCCACCGAGTTCCTCCAGTGCCAGATCGAGATCATGACCGGCGTGTGCGACTCGATGGCGCAGGTTCGATCAGAGCTTCTCGAGGCCCGCCGGGCGGTGGCATCGGTGGCCGCCGACTACGGTCTGGCGCCGATCGCCGCGTCGACCCATCCTCTGAGCACCCACCTCGACGTGAGGCGTACCGAGCGCGACCGCTACGCCACGCTCGCCGACGATCTGCAGGCCGTGGTGGAGCGTCTGGTGATCTGCGGGATGCACGTGCATGTGGGGATCGAGAATGCCGATCTGCGCATGGATCTGATGGCACAGGCCACCTACGTGCTGCCGCATCTTCTCGCGCTCACGACCTCATCGCCGTTCTGGGAAGGTGCCGACACCGGTCTCAAGTCGTATCGGCTGGCCGTGTGGGACGAACTCCCCCGAACCGGGTTGCCGCCCACGTTTTCGAGCTGGGGCGAATACCAGCGCCACGTCGACATTCTCGTCGATTCAGGGGTGCTGAGAGAGTCGACGATGCTGTGGTGGGACATCCGACCGAGCGCCAAGTTCCCCACCCTCGAGATGCGCATATGCGACGTGTGCACGAACGTCGACGATGCTGTGGCCGTGGCGGCGCTTTATCGGTGCTGGTTGCATTTCCTGTGGGGGTTGCGCCGCGGCAATCAACGGTGGCGGTCGTATCTGCCGATGCTGCTCAACGAGAACCGATGGTTGGCGCAGCGAAACGGCGTGCAGGCCAGCTTGGCGGATTTCGGCCGAGGAGTGCTGGTGCCCATGTCGGAGCTCATCGATGAGGTGAGCGAGCTGATCTCCCACAGCGCGCAGGATCTCGGATGTGAGGACGAGATCGCCCACCTGAAGACGATTGTTGCCCGGGGCACCAGTGCCGATCGCCAGCTGGCGGTGAGGGACGCGGTGGCCGGGTCGGGTGGCTCGCACGCGGACTCCCTGCGGGCGGTGGTCGACCATCTGGTGGTCGAGACTGTGGCAGGATGACTGAAGCCCCGGCCGGGGACTGTACATTACCCCCGTAGGGTACTACCGGAGGTCATCATGACTGGTGTCGACAGAAGACGATTCCTCAAGCTTTATCTCGGAGCGGCGGCCGGCGTCGGGGCCGTCTCCCTCGCCGGGTGCAGCGGGTCGTCCCCCGCCGAAACCACGGCCACCACATCCCCCTCCGGCGCGGCCGGTGTCACCACCACGAATGCGCCGGGTGTGACCTCCTCCCCGAACGCCACCGCCCCCCTCGGCGACACCGGCACCTTTCGATCGCCCGATGTGATCTCGTCGGTCGACGGAGTTCTGGAGGCCACGCTCACCGCGGTGGCGGCGATGGTTCCCTTCGGCGATGGCGAGAGATGGGCCTACACCTACGGCGGCTCCACCCCGGGGCCGACCCTGCGGGCCCGCCCCGGCGACCTGCTGAGAATCCGGGTGGTCAACCAGATCGACAACCCCACCAATCTCCATACACACGGCCTGCATGTCTCGCCCGAAGGCAACAGTGACAACGTGTTCGTCAGCATCGATCCCGGCTCGGAGTTCCTCTACGAAATACAACTGCCCGACGACCATCGCGGCGGCACCTACTGGTATCACCCACATCGTCACGGCTTCGTCGCCGGCCAGGTGTCGGGCGGCATGGCCGGAATGATCATCGTCGAGGACGAGTCCGACAACGATCCGGTTCTCGCGGCCGCCACCGAGCGCGTGATGGTCCTGAGTGACCCACGAATCGGATCCGACTCCTCGGTCATCTCCGTTTCGCGAATGGACCGAATGGGGGGCCGACAAGGCGACGTGGTGACCGTCAACGGCATTGCCCAGCCGATGATCGAGGCCACCACCGGCACGCTGGAGAGATGGCGGCTGGTCAACGCCAGCCCGTCGCGTTACTACAGTCTGGTGATGGACGGCGCACCGCTGGTGCTGATCGGCACCGACGGCGGTCTCATGGGATCCCCGGTCGCCATCGACTCCCTGCTCATGGCTCCCGGCGAGCGAGCCGAGCTGCTGGTACCCGTCACCTCCGCCGGGCTCGTCACCCTGCGGTCCCGACACTACGACCGCGGCGGTCCCGGCATGGGCGCCGGATCATCCGGCGACATCGACATTGTCTCCCTCAACGCCTCTGGTCCTGATTCCGAAGCGGTGGTGCCGCCAACCCTGGCCGGGGCGGCGATTCCTCCCGTGCCGAGGACCAACGGTACCAGGGCACTCGAGCTCTCGATGGGTGGTGGCGGCATGGGCGGCGGTGGTATGTCGTTCAAGATCGACGGCCGCACCTTCGACCCCGACCGCATCGACAACCGGCTGACCCTCGGAGACACCGAGGAGTGGACCGTCACCAACGTGTCGGAGATGGACCACCCGTTCCACATCCACATCTGGCAGTTCCATGTGGTGGACGCCAGCGACAAGAGCCTGATCTCCCCCGGACTCAAGGACACGGTGAACGTGCCGGCCGGTGGGTGGGTCAAGTTCGTGCTCGACATCGTCAATTACCCCGGCAAGGCCGTCTACCACTGCCACATCCTCGACCACGAGGACCAGGGCATGATGGGCGTGTTCGAGACCACAGCCTGAGCATCGGCTGAAGGTCAGACGCCGTCGGCCACCCCCAGCAGCCGCTGGCGCTTCACGCCGCTCATGCCACGAGCGGTCGACAGCAGACCGATGGTCCAGGTGATGGCCCCGATGATGATCGTGGTCGACGCCGATCCGTAGATGGCCCCCGAAGCCTGGGCGTAGGCAACTCCGATCAACGGAAGCGTGATCAGCCCCGACGCCTGCTGCGCGGCCGCGGTCGACTTGACCTTGCCGGACATGCGCAGCACGAGCGACAGCCCGACCAGCAGGAATCCCGGAAGCACCCACAGCATCAGCAGCCACCACTGGGCCGTCGGGAAGAACCACCCGCCCACCTGGGGCCCGACTATCAGGTTGACGATCAAGGAGTAGGCGCCGAATCCGACCATGGTGGTGACATATCCGGGAACCAGACTGGCCAGGAGCTTGCCCAGGTAGATCTCGCGGGTGGACGCGGGGGAGTGGGCCAGGAACTCGCCGGTGCCCCGTTCGCGTTCCCCGACGAGGGTGGCGGCCCCGACTGCCGTCGAGATGGTGAGTGGAACGACCACTGCCATCGGCGCGAACAGATACACGGCCAGCGCATACGAGGTGCGCCCCTGGGGCGAGTCCCCGAGGATCTGGTCCTGGGCTTTTTGCGGCAGCAGCGAGAGCGTGTCCGATATTTGCTGTACGGCCCCGACGTCACCGAGCGATGAGATGCCGATCAGCAAGAACGCGGGCACGATCACGAAGAAGATCGATCCGAGGATGGTCATCGGCAACCAGAAGTCCCGGGCCAGCACGAGCTGTCGAAGATCGGTCCTGGCGATGGTGAATGTACGGTTCCAGTTCATCGTGACACCGACAATGACAAGCGACTCTCCCCGAGTTCGCGCGCCGTTCGGCGTACCGCGAAGTAGAGCTCCTCGAGGCTCGGCTCACGCGGCGAGACACGCGCCACCCTGACCCCTGATCGAACCAAGGCAGCCACGATGTCGGGGGTGACGCTCTGGTCGTCGATCATCACGCGTATCCCATCGGCGGTCTGCTGCACGCCTCTCACCCCGCTGATCAGTTCCAAACCGGCCGATGACACGGCCCCAGCGCCGACCGAGATGTCGACGAGTTCGTCGGGCCAGTATTGGTGAACCAATGCGTCGGGAGCCCCGGCGACGAGATCGGTTCCGGCATCGAGCACCACCACATGATCGGCCAGGCCCTCGGCCTCCACCAGGTGGTGGGTGCACATGATGACGGTTCTCCCGTCGTGGGTCATTTCGCGGATCAGCGCCAACACCGCCTGGGCCGACTCCGGGTCGAGTCCAGATGTGGGTTCGTCGAACAGAAGAAGCTCCGGCTCGTGCAGCACCGATCGAGCCAGCGCCAAGCGGGTTTTCATCCCTGTCGAGTATCCGCCGACCTGTTTGTCGAGCGCGTGGCTGATGCCGAACCGCCCGGCCGACTCGGCAATGCGCGAGTCGATGAATGCCGGTACGACCCCGTGGAGTCGAGCCGCGTAGACAAGATTGTCGCGGCCGGACAGGCGGTCGTAGAGAGCCGGCTTGGCCGAGACGACACCTATCGAGGCCCGGATGTCCTCGCCGTGGCGTTCGGGGTCGTGGCCGAGAGTGCGTATCGAACCGGCGTCGGGAGTCATTGCCCCGGTCATCACCCGCACGGCCGTGGTCTTGCCGGCGCCGTTGGGTCCGAGCAGGACGGTGATCCTGCCGGTCGGGGCGACCAGGTCGAGGTTCTGGAGTGCGGGTACATCACCGAATGACTTGCCGACGGAACGCATGGACACGGCTGGAGAAAGCGGCACGGAAGATGTCACCAACACATCATCGGCAGCGGACGGTCAGCCTGAAGCGGTCAACATCCCCGTTTGATGGTCAAGGCTTTCAGGGTGGCCCCCCATTCGTACGCCACCCGCCATATGAACGGCTGGGAGTGGGGCACTCCGACGAACTGGGCCTCGCCATCCCAGCAACGGCCGAGAAGCATCCGGGCCCGCGTGATCTGGTCGGTGGAGGCGACGACTATCAGCGAGTCCCACCCCCGTTCGTCGGCCATTTGCGCGATCTGCCTTATCTCACCGCGTGTGGTGGCCGGGTCGGGCTGAAAGCAGAGGGCCTCGGTGTCCTTCATGACCAGTCGACCCGATTCGTTGCATGGTCGCGCCGCCCAGACGTGCTGGTCGGGCACGTACTGGGCGGAGAACACCACAATCGGGGCCAGGCCACGGTCGACTCCCAATTCGACGGCCTTGTCGACCCGGTCGCCACCGCCGGCGAGCATCACCACGGCATCGGCCGCGGTGGGCGTACCAGTCGATGGATACCGGAAGAGTTTCAGGGTGAGGGCCACGAACCCAACCGCGGTCACGGCGAGGGCCGTCAACACGAGTTTCCTTCGCCGCGGCATCCCGACAGCCTGCCACGATACGTGTCCCACGCGTTGCCGGGTACCGGCACTAGGGTCGTACATGTGTTCGTTCTTGGTATAGACCCCGGTCTTTCGCGATGTGGCTACGGGTGCCTGGAAAGTGGCCGCCGGCCGACCGCAGTGTCAGCCGGAGTGATTCGCACCGACCCGTCGATCGAGCGGCCCAAGCGGCTTGCCGAGCTTCAGCTGGAGATACGAGAACTGATCACCGAGTTCCGTCCCCACACTGTTGCGATCGAGCGTGTCTTCTTCCAACACAATGTCAGCACGGCCATGACCGTGGGCATGGTGAGCGGGATAGTCATGGCCGAGGCCGCGGCCGCGGGTTGCGAGGTGGCCGAATACTCGCCCAACGAGGTCAAACAGGCCGTGGCCGGCTGGGGCGGTGCCGACAAGACCCAGATCGGGCAGATGGTCCAGACCCTGCTCGGATTGTCAGAACCGCTGAGGCCAGCCGACACCGCCGACGCGGTGGCCATAGCGTTGTGTCACCTTGCCCACCAGCGGGTGGGTGCATCAGGAGGTTCAAGACGATGATCGGTTCATTGCGGGGGCGGCTTCTCGATCGAAACCACGACGGCGAACTCCTGATCGAAGTCGCAGGAATCGGATACAGGGTCCTGGTCACCCCGTCCACTTCGGTGGGCCTGGGCGAACCCGATTCCGAGGTGTTCCTCCACACCCATCATTCGGTGCGCGAAGACAGCGAGACTCTCTACGGGTTCGCCACCATCGACCAACGACGTGTTTTCGAGACCCTCATCTCGGCCCACGGGGTCGGGCCTTCTCTGGGGTTGGCGATCCTGTCGGTCCACGGGCCGGACGCACTCCGTAGGGCGGTAGCCGACGACGACATCAGCGCGCTCTGCCTAGTGCCGGGGGTCGGCAAGAAGACCGCGGCTCGAATCGTGATGGAGCTGAAGTCCAAGCTCGACCTGCCCGATTCGCCGGTGGTGGTGCTCACCGACGGGGGAGGGGCCACCATCACCTCCACCACCAGATCCGATCTGCGTTCGGCCCTCGAGGGCCTGGGCTACGCCCCCGACGAGATCCACGCGGCCCTGTCGGAGCTACCCGACGATGGCGACATCGGAGAACTTCTCAAGGATGCCCTGCGCCTGCTGGCCACAGGAGGACGCTGACCCATGCGCGAGGAGATTCTGTCGCCCCGGGAGGAGCCCCTCGACCCGGTCGCCGACGAGCCCGGGCTGCGGCCCCGCAACCTTGGTGAGTTCGTCGGTCAGTCCGAGCTGAAGGGTCATCTCGGCGTGATGCTCGGAGCGGCCCGCAAACGCCGTGAGGCCACCGACCACATGCTCTTCGCCGGACCGCCGGGGCTGGGAAAGACCACCTTGGCCAACATCGTTGCCGCCGAGATGAACACCAACATCCAGGTCACATCCGGGCCGGCCCTGGAGCGTGCCGGCGATCTGGCCTCGATCCTCTCCAAGATCGAGGAGGGCGACGTGCTGTTCATCGACGAGATCCACCGTCTGCCCCGCGCCGTCGAGGAGGTGCTCTACCCGGCCATGGAGGACTTCCGCATCGACATCGTGCTGGGCAAGGGCCCGGCGGCCCGCTCCATCCCGCTCGAGTTGTCCAACTTCACTCTCGTCGGGGCCACCACCCGCACCGGGCTCATCACCGGCCCGTTACGGGACCGCTTCGGCCTCGTGGCTCGCCTCGAGTACTACGAAGTCGACGATCTGCAGTCGATCGTTCTGCGAGCAGCAGGCATTCTCGGAGTCGAGATCACCACCGACGGTGCCTGGGAAATCGCCCGCCGGTCGCGGGGCACCCCTAGAATCGCCAATCGCCTGCTGCGGCAGGTGCGGGATTTTGCCGACATCGAGCGAGATTCCAACATCGACGCCGAGGTCGCATCCGATGGGCTCAGCTTCTTCGGTGTCGACGAACTGGGTCTCGACAAGGCTTCGCGCGCGGTGCTCGAATCCATCTGCCATCGCTTCGGCGGGGGGCCCGTGGGCCTGTCCACCCTGGCGATCAGTGTCAGCGAACCGACCGAGACCGTGGAAGACGTGTACGAGCCCTACCTGATACAGCAGGGGCTGCTCATGCGAACCCCGAGGGGTCGCGTGGCCACCCCAGCGGCTTGGTCACACCTTGGTGTTGTCCCGCCGCCATCGGCCCAGCCCGGTCCACAAAACGGTCTGTTCGGCTGACCCCTACGCTCTGTTGGGCATGCCCCCATCGCCCCCACCGCAGACTCCCGACGACATCGAATACCACCTGCCTCCGGAGGCCATTGCCCAGCATCCGCTGCAGCAGCGAGACTCGGCCCGCCTGCTGGTCGATCACGGTGGGGTGGTGGAGCATCGCCGGGTCAGAGATCTGGCCGACCTCCTTGATCCCGGAGACGTGGTCGTGGTGAACGACACCCGTGTCCTTCCGGCTCGGCTGCCCTTGCGCCGCGCCAGTGGTGGAGCCGCTGAGGTGCTGCTTCTCGAGGAGCGTGACGACGGCAGGTGGGAAGCACTGGTCAGACCGTCGCGAAAGCTGCCTCCGGGCACCGTGGTCAGAGGGGCCGGTCTCGATGTCGTCGTGGAGGACGATTTCGGCGACGGCCGCCGGATGGTGAGCCTCGACCCCGGGAGTCGACCATTGATGGAGGTACTCGCCGAGGTCGGGTTGGCTCCACTACCGCCCTACATCCACGCCCACCTCGACGACCCCGAGCGTTACCAGACCGTGTTTGCCGACCGCCCGGTGTCGGCGGCGGCGCCGACGGCCGGTTTGCACATCACCAACGACGTGCTCGACCGTCTCCGTCGGAAGGGCGTGGAGGTGGTCACCGTCGAGCTGGCGGTGGGGCTCGACACGTTCCGGCCCGTTCAAGTCGAGCACCTCGACGATCACGTGATCCACACCGAGCGTTATCTGGTTCCCGACTCCACCGCGAATGCGGTGGAGTCCGCCGAGCGGGTGGTGGCGGTGGGCACCACCTCGGTGAGGGCGCTGGAGACCTGGGCGGCCACCGGCGAGCGCGAGGGCCGAAGCAGCCTGTTTATCCGCAGGCCCTACCAGTGGCGCGTGGTAGACCGACTACTCACCAACTTCCATCTGCCCCGATCCACCCTGCTGTGCCTCGTGGATGCCTTCGTCGGATCGCGTTGGCGAGAGATCTACTCGCTTGCCATCGACGAGGGCTACCGCTTCTTGTCGTTCGGAGATGCCATGCTGCTCGACCGGATGGATCAGGCGGCCTCAGATCAGAGGCCGAGCAACACTCCGTAGGTGGCCATGAGGATATTCGGGCCGCGCATGTCCTCGATGAGAGAGGCATCCATGCGGTTCATCACATATGCGAACGACATTCGCTGGTCGAGGTCGATGATGGCCTTGGATCCACCCCATCCGCCCCAGTAGCAGGCGTGGGGGCTCGGAAGGGGCAGAGTTTCGTCGGGAAGTCCGTATCCCATGCCGTAGTGGGTGGGGGCCATGAACACGTGGTCGTGGCCGTGGTACTGCGTCTCGAAGATCACATCGAGACCGTCTCGGCTGATGATGTCGACTCCGTCGAGTGAACCGCCGCAGGCCATGGCCGCATGCACCCGGGCCACCGAGCGGGCGTTGCCGAATCCGCCGGCGGCCGGAATCTCGGCGCGGCGCCAGAGGCTGGTGGCCGGCTCGGCTCCGGTCATGATCGGATTGCCGAGCGTACGGAAGGCGATCGAATCCGGGGCCATGGTGGCGGCGGTGGCGTCGAGATCGGATGGGGTCGGTGGAATCAGGTTGCTCACCCGATCGTCGTTGGAGGGGTCGAGACCGATGTGGAAATCGGCACCCAGCGGGCCGGCAACCTCGGTGCGGAAGAACTCGCCGATGGTGCGGCCGGTGATACGGCGCAGAATCTCACCCTGCAGGTAGCCGAGGGTGACGGCGTGATAGCCCGATTCCTCACCGGGGGTCCACCATGGAGCCTGAGCGGCCAGCAGTGAGGTGATCTTCTCCCAGTTGCTGAGGTCGGCGGCGGTGATCTGCTCATCGAAACCCGACAGGCCGGCGGTGTGGCCCATCACGTGACGCACCAGGACGGCTTCCTTGCCGTTGGCCGCGAACTCGGGCCAGTAGGTGGCCACCGGCGCGTCCCAGTCGAGCAGGCCCCGGTCGGCCAGCATCAACATGCACAGGCCGGCCATGGTCTTGGTCGTGGAGTAGACGTTGACGATGGTGTCCTCGGCCCACTCCGGGCCGCCCGGGGCCGCGTCGCCGGCCCAAAGGTCGACAACCGGCTCGCCGTCGACGGTGACACACACGCTGGCCCCGAGTTCGGCACCGGCCTCGAAGTTGGCGAGGAAAGCATCACGCACCGGTGCGAATTTCTCATCGCAACGGCCGTGTACCTCGGGATTGCGGGGGAACAATGATGTGTCGGCGTCACTCGTTGTGGTCATGGGATCCGATGGTAGCGAACGGTCGGCGCGTGGGCAGATCGAGCCCCGCCTAGCATCGGGTCCCGTGACTGCACCGACGATCAAGGGCCGCCCGAGATGAAGGCCACGTTCACCGAGACCGCCCGGGACGGTGGCGCTCGCCGTGGGGTGGTACAGACAGCCCGGGGGACGTTCACCACCCCGCGTTTCATGCCGGTCGGCACCAGGGGGGCCGTGAAACACCTCACCAGCACCGACCTCGAAGACCTGGGTGCCGAGGTGATACTCGCCAACACATACCACCTCATGTTGCGCCCCGGTGCCGAAACCGTCGCCGCGCTCGGCGATATCCACGGGTTCGCCGATTGGGGCGGCCATGTGCTGACCGACAGCGGCGGTTACCAGATCTTTTCGCTCTCCCCGAAGTTCGACGAGAGCGGGGCCACCTTCAAGTCGACCTACGACGGTTCCACCCACGTGCTCACGCCCGAAAGTGCCGTTGGTGTCCAGGCACTGATCGGGGCCGACATCCAGATGGTGCTCGATGTGTGCCCGTCGTCGGTCGCCGATCACAAGGTGGTTCGCAGGGCCGTCGACCTGACATCGCTGTGGGCGGGGAGGGGACGCAGGGCCTTCCTGGAGCACCCGGACGCGTCCTCCCGTCAGTCCCAGTTCGGAATCGTGCAGGGCGGCACCGACGATTCACTTCGTGCCCAATCGGCCAACCGCATCGTTGAGCTGGGGTTCGACGGTTACGCGGTCGGGGGATTGTCGGTGGGGGAGGATCGTGGAGCCATGCTCCACGGTCTCGAATCGTGCATGGACATTCTCCCGGCCGACCAGCCCAGATACTTCATGGGTCTGGGAGATCCGGTGGGCATCGTCGAGTCGGTGGCACGCGGTGTCGACATGTTCGACTGCGTGCTGCCCACACGACTTGCTCGTCACGGCACGGTGCTGACCGATGCCGGCCGATACAACCTTCGGCGGGCCGAGTTCGCGGCGAGCGATGATCCGATCGACCCGGACTGGGCCGACAGCCCGGCCTCACGCTGGTCGAGGGGCTATCTGCGTCATCTTCTCTCGGTTGGTGAGCCGACGGCCGCCCGAGTACTCACCCTCCACAATGTGGGCTGGTTGTTGAGATTCATGGATCGAATGGCCGAGTCGATAACCGATGGCAGATTCGAGTTCTTCCGCGCCGAGGTGCATTCGATCTGGTCATGATGCCCGGTGCGGTGTGTCGGCGTGGCGGCGAGATAGCCTGCCTTCGTTCCGTCGCTCCGAAGGCGAGTTTCACCAATGAGTTTCGTAATCCTACTGGTCTTGATGGGCGCGCTGTACGCGTTCATGATCGTCCCCCAACAGCGCAAGATGAAGGCCCACAACGCCCTTCTCCAATCGCTGCAGGAGGGTGATGTCGTGGTGACCAGCGCCGGTATCTACGGTGCGATCGCCGAGGTCGAAGACAATGTCGTCTGGCTCGAGGTGGCCCCCGACGTCGAGTTGAAGGTGCTGCGTTCGGCCATTGCCGACCGGGTCGAGAGCGGCGACGCCGACAACGATGACGCCGACAACGAAGAAGACGAAGACGAAGAAGAATCCAACGAAGAGGCCAACTGATGAGCAGACAGCTCTCCTACGCACTCGGCATCACGCTTCTCGCCCTGGGCGGGATTGTCTACACCATCGTGGGGGGCAACAGTCCACTGCTGGGTCTCGATCTGCAGGGCGGAGTGTCGGTGGTCCTCGAGCCGGCCCCGGGACAGTCCGTCGACAACAATGCACTCGACGAGGCCGTCAACATCATCCGCAATCGTGTCGACGGGCTCGGTGTGGCCGAACCGGAGATCACCCGTGACGGCCAGACCATTCTGGTGCAGATTCCCGGTGTCGACGACACGGCGCGCGCCCTTGATCTTGTCGGGCAGACCGCCGAGCTTCGATTCCGCCCGGTCCTCGAGACCCAGAGTCCGGGGGTGGTCGCCGCGGCTCAAGACCTCGTCGACGGCAAGATCTCGAAACCCGACACCGAGACCGATGCCGAATTCGCGGCCCGTGTTGCTGCTGCCCAGGCGGTCATCGACAAGTGGACCACCACTCCCGATGCCAAGGCAGCCGAACCATCGGTTCTCGACCTGGCCACCTCGACCGGCGGATCCGAGAGGCTCAGCCTCGGCCCGGCACCTCTCATCCAGGATCAGGCCAAGAACCCGGACAAGCGGCTCACCGGCGATTCGCTCCAGACCGCCAACGCCCAGTTCAGCGGCACCCAGGGCTGGATAGTCGCGCCCACGTTCCGGTCCGGTTCTCCTGGTATCGACGACTTCAACGCGCTGGCAACCGAGTGCTTCAATCGCACCGCCACGTGTCCAACCGGCCGGGTAGCCATCGAGATCGACGGCAAGGTCGTCACCGCCCCCACGGTGCAGGTGGCCACATTCCAGCGTGATGCCATCACCATCTCGGGGTCCTTCGACGAGTCGAGTGCAAAGGATCTCGCCCTCGTCCTCCGGTTCGGTGCGCTGCCGGTCGAGTTGGTGGCCCAGCAGAGTCAGGTGGTTTCGTCGACTCTCGGCTCCGACGCTCTTCGTGCGGGCGTCGTGTCGGGGCTCATCGGCTTGGCTCTGGTAGCCGTCTATCTGATCGCCTACTACCGACTGATGGGCATAATCGCCATTCTCAGTCTGGCGATTTCCGGATCGATGCTCTGGACCATCATCGCTTACCTGGGCACCACCCAGGGGTTGGCGCTGACCCTTGCCGGCGTCACTGGTCTGATCGTGTCAGTGGGTCTGTCCGTCGATTCGAACGTCGTCTATTTCGAGAATCTGAAAGAGGACGTGAGAGGGGGGCGCACCATCAGATCGGCGGTCGATCGAGCATTCCCGATCGCGTACTCCACCATCGTGAAGGCCGATATAGCCAGCCTGATCGCAGCCGGTGTTCTCTACTTCCTCACCGTTGGATCGGTCAAGGGGTTCGCCCTCTACCTGGGATTGGCGACAATTCTCGACCTGGTGGCCACCTATTTCTTCATGGGGCCGATGATCCGGCTCCTCGCCGCGAAGGCCGGTCTCTACGAGCATCAGTCGAGATTCGGTATCCCCGCCTATGAGGAGGCAAAGTCATGAGCATCTGGCGTGACCTCTATCGAGGCGACAACCGATTCGACTTCCCGAAGCTGTGGAAACGAGCGGCCACCGTCTCGGCTGCACTCGTGCTCATAAGCATCGGGGCGCTGTTCGTGCGGGGACTCAATCTCAGCATCGAGTTCGTGGGCGGCACCTCTTGGGAGGTGAGCGCCCCCAACATGTCGGTGTCCGATGCCAGAGCCGTGTTCGCGTCGGAGTCGAGCGCCGCCTCCACCATCCAGACCGTCGGTGGCGACACCATTCGCATCCGTTCCTCGATCGAGGACACGGCCACGATCGACAAGATTCAGGCGGCACTCGCCGAGAAGGCCGGTGTAACCCCCAACGACGTGAGTGTCACCACCGTGGGGCCATCGTGGGGAAAGAGGATCACGGCCAAGGCCCGCACCGCCCTGATCTGGTTCTTCCTCATTGTCGCCGCCTACATATCGATCCGGCTCGAGTGGAAGATGGCGGTGGGAGCCCTCGCGGCCGTGATCCACGACATCGGCATATCGGTGGGCCTATACGCATTGTTCCAGTTCGATGTCACGCCGGCCACGGTGATCGCATTTCTCACGATCATGGGCTATTCGCTCTACGACACGATCGTGGTCTACGACAAGGTGCGGGACAACGCGGCCCGACTCACGGGCACCGGTCGCTACACCTACACCGAGATGATGAACCTGTCTCTCAACCAGGTGCTCATGCGTTCGATCAACACTTCGATCACCTCGGTGATCCCGGTCTTGTCGATGCTCACGATCGGTTCGGTGTTCTTCGGCGCCCCGACACTGCAGGAGTTCGGCATCGCCTTGGCAATCGGGATTTTCGTCGGTTCCTACTCGTCGATCTTCCTGGCCACCTACATCGTGGCTGTCATGAAGGAACGCGAGCCCGAATACCGGGCGATACGGGCCCGTGTCGAGGCCCGTTACAAGTCCGGCGGCGCCACCCGAAGTGTCAGCGCCGAGGACCGCGCCGCTCTCAGTGGACGCGGACCGGTGGCCGTGGGAGGCTCGGGGGCGGCGGCCGTACGGCCCAGGCCGGCGCGGCCGTCCCGTGGCGGCACACCCCCGCGACCCAGGAAGAAAAAGAAGAAGCGCTGAATCGGGTACCGTGACCGGCATGGCCGGAGACCACGCCCATCGCGCTGAGCCTCGACTCGAGGAGCTGGTGCGCGACGTCCCCGATTTCCCCACACCGGGGATCGTGTTCAAGGACATCACCCCCCTGTTGGCCGATCCGCGGGCCATGGTCGAGGCGGTTCGCGCGATGGCCGATCCGTGGCGAGGATCAAACGTCGATTTCGTGCTGGGTATCGAAGCCCGGGGGTTCATCCTCGGGGCCATGGTGGCCGTCGAGTTGGGCGCCGGATTCGTGCCCGCCCGGAAGCCCGACAAGCTGCCCCGCGAGACATTCTCCGAGTCCTACGGCCTCGAATACGGTCACGATGCCATTGAGGTTCACACCGATTCGATGCCGGCGGGCAGTCGGACATTGATCGTCGACGATGTGCTGGCCACGGGGGGTACCGCCGCGGCGGCCGCAAGGCTCGTGGGAGCCTGTGGGGCCGAACTGGTCGGATTCGAGTTCCTCATGGAGCTCACCTTCCTCGAAGGGCGATCCCGCTTGGGGCGGACCCCAACCCATGCCGTGATCGCATACGGGCCCGCGAAGGATGCAGCCTGATGGCCACCGTCACCCGGGTGCTGCCATGGCGTCGGACATTCAATCGATCGGGCGCGGCTGAGATCGCCGAACTGTTGGAGGTCTACCGGGAGCGTCACCCGAAGGCTGAGACCACCCTCATAGAAGATGCCTTCGACCTGGCGGTGAGAGCCCACGAGGGCCAGACCCGAAAGTCGGGTGAGCCCTACATCCGTCATCCGGTGGCTGTGGCCACCATCGTGGCCCGGCAAGGGCTCGACGATGTCACCATTGCCGGAGCGCTTCTCCACGACTCGGTGGAGGACACAGATGTGAGTCTCGACGAGCTTCGCGACCTGTTCGGTTCTGATCTCGCCGACATAGTCGACGGGGTCACCAAGCTCGAGCGGGTCCGCTACGACACCAAGGAGCAGCAGCAGGCGGCCTCGATGCGCAAGATGATCGTGGCCATCGCGCAGGATCTGCGGGTGTTGATCATCAAGCTCGCCGATCGTCTCCACAACCTCCGCACCATTGCCGGTATGCCGGCGTTCAAGCAGGAGCGAGTCGGACGCGAGACCCTCGATGTGTACGCGCCATTGGCCCACCGCCTCGGCATGTCGGAAATGAAGCAGCAGCTCGAGGACCTCTCTTTCGCGGCGCTGTATCCGAGGCGTTACGCCGAGATCGACCAGATGATCCACCAGCGGGCTCCGGAACGCGACCTCTACCTCGAGCAGGTCCTGGGCGACGTCCAGGGCCGTCTCGAAGAGTTGGGAATCAACGCCACGATCGACGGCCGACCGAAGCACCTGTGGTCGATCTACGAAAAGATGGTGGTCAAGGACCGGTCGTTCGAGGAGATCTTCGATCTGATCGGCATCAGGGTGATCGTCGAGTCGGTACGCGACTGCTACGCGGCGCTCGGATCGATACATGCCACTTGGCGGCCGGTGCAGGGCCGTTTCAAGGACTACATCGCCATGCCCAAGTTCAATCTCTACCAGTCGCTCCACACCACGGTGATCGGCCCCCAGGGTAAGTCGCTCGAGGTGCAGATCCGAACCACCGAGATGCACAATCGGGCCGAGTTCGGTGTGGCCGCCCACTGGGAATACAAGCACGGCCGGCCCAAGGGCGAGATGGCGTGGCTCAACCGGATCGTCGAATGGCAACAGGAAACCTCCGACCCTTCGGAGTTCATGTCCAACCTGAAGTTCGACCTCGACCAGGACGAGGTCTACGTGTTCTCGCCCAAGGGCAAGGTCATCGAGCTTCCCGTCGGGGCCACCTGTGTCGACTTCGCCTATGCCATCCACACCGATGTGGGTCACTCCTGCATCGGATCGAAGGTCAACGGACGCCTGGTGCCGCTCCACACGCGACTCTCGTCGGGCGACACGGTGGAGATCTTCACCTCCAAAGTCGAGGGGGCCGGACCCAGTCGCGACTGGCTCAAGTTCGTGGCCAGCCGCCGGGCCGCCAACAAGATCAAGCAGTGGTATTCCAAGGAACGTCGTGAAGACGCGATCGAACATGGCCGCGAAGAACTGATCCAGGCGCTGCGTCGCGAGGGGTTGCCGGCCCGGAGGGTGCTCAAGCAGACCGCGCTCCACGAGATCAGCGGGCAACTCAATTACGGCGACGACGATTCCCTGTTCGCGGCGATCGGGGAGGGCCACGTTTCGGCGCAGTCGTTCGCACGCCGGATCTCCGAGGACCTCAATCGAGAAGACAGCACCGAGCCCGAGCACGACCGTCTCCCGGCCACCATCGGCAGGCGTCACGGCACCCGTCGCCAGGGTTCCCACACCGGCGGGGTTCACGTCGAGGGTCTCGACGACATCATGATCCGGTTGTCACGATGTTGTTCTCCCGTCCCGCCCGACGAAATCGTTGGGTTCGTCACCCGTGGCCGCGGGGTGTCGGTCCATCGATCCGACTGCATCAACGCCACCGCATTGTCCGAGGGGCAGCCCGACCGCCTGATCGAGGTGGAGTGGGATGCGGATCACGAAGGCCAGTTCGCCACCACCATCGAGATCCGGGCACTCGACCGTCAGTCGCTGCTTCGCGACGTCACCGGAGTGCTGGCTGATCACGCCCTCGACATTCTCGGCGCGGAGACCTCCACCGGCGATGATCGCATCGCCACCATGCGGTTCGAGTTCGAGCTCGCGGATGTGAGCCAGCTCGATTCGGTTCTCTCGTCGCTGCTCGGTATCGAGTCGGTCTACGACGCCTACCGATTGGTGCCCGGCGGCGGCTGACCGGCCGCTAGCATCTGCGGTTGTGGCAGAGCCGAAATTCCGTGCCCCCAAGGGCACCCGCGACATTCTCCCTCCTGAGTCGGCTCGCCGGCGAGCGTTGGTCGAGGTCTTCGCCGACCGGGCATCCCGATCGGGTTTCGGCGAGGTCGTGTCTCCGATGTTCGAGGACATGGGGGTGTTCAAACGGGTCGGCGAGTCGACCGACATCGTCACCAAGGAGATGTTCGATCTCTACGACAAGGGCGACCCTCCCCAGCATCTGGCCCTTCGCCCCGAACTCACTGCCAGCATCTGTCGGGCGTTCGCCGAGCATCGCCCGGTTCCGCCCTGGAAGGTCTGGTACGAGGGCCCCCAGTTCCGATATGAGCAGCCCCAGGCCGGCCGATACCGACAGTTCACCCAGGTGGGTGTCGAGCTGCTCGGCACCGACGACCCCCAAGCCGACGTCGATGTCATCGCACTGGGGGCGGGCTTCTTCTCGTCGGTGGGGTTGTCGAGGGTTCGCCTGCTCATCAACAGCCTCGGTGATCCCCAGTGTCGACCGGCCTACATGGAAGCGCTCAAGTCGTATCTCGAATCGCGCGGTTCGGATCTCTCACCCCAGTCACAGGTGACTCTCGAGCGCAACCCGCTGCGCGTCCTCGATTCCAAGCGTCGTGCCGATCAGCCGATCATCGATTCGGCACCGTTGATGGTCGACTTCTTGAGCGCTGAGTCAGCTGAGCATTTCGAGACGGTGAGATCCGGCCTCGATGCCCTCGGAATCGAGTTCGACATCTCTCCCAGGCTCGTGCGGGGCCTCGACTACTACACCAGGACCACGTTCGAATTCGCGGCCGAATCGCTTGAATCGTCGCAGAACGCGGTCGGCGGCGGCGGCAGATACGACGGTCTGGTGGAAGACCTCGGCGGCCCGCCCACCCCCGGTATCGGCTTCGCTCTGGGCATCGACAGGATCCTCATGGCCTGCGACTCCGAGCAGGTCTTTCCCCAGCCCCCACCCGCGCTCGACGTGTTCGTCGTCGATGTCACCGGCGGCCCCCACGCGTTGTCGGTGTGTGACGCACTCCGGGGCCGTGGACTCGGTGCCGACAGGGCCTACGGTGGTCGGTCGATGAAGGCCCAGATGAAGCTCGCCGACCGGTCGGGGGCTCCGTTCGCTGTCATCATCGGCGAAGACGAAGTGGCCTCGGGTGAGGTCACCCTGCGCGACATGCGCGGCGATTCCGGCCAACGTCGCGTGCCCCTCGCGGCATTGGCCGGCGAAATACGTCACCTACTCTCCCCGAAACAGGAACGATGATGGACCTCTCAACTTCGATGCGCACCGACATGTGCGGTCAGCTCACCTCTGCCGACATCGGCCGGACCGTAACCATCTGCGGATGGGTCGATCGTCGCCGCGAGCACGGTGAGCACCTGGCTTTCATCGACTTGCGCGACCACACCGGTGTTCTCCAGTGCGTGGTCGACGGCTCTCGCGATCTCCGCAGCGAGTACGTGGTCCGGATGACCGGTGAGGTGCGGTCCCGGCCCGAGGGCACCGTCAACCCCGACCTCGCCACCGGCGACGTGGAGGTCGACGTGAATTCCGTCGAGATCCTCTCGCAGGCCGAGCCGCCGCCGTTCCCGATGGATGAACGCACCGGTGTCGATGAGACCATCCGGCTGCGTCACCGCTACGTCGATCTCCGCAAGAGCCGAATGCAGCGGAACCTCCGCACTCGGGCGGTAGTCAACAGCACCATTCGTGCTGCCATGGAACGGCAGGGGTTCGTCGAGGTCGAAACCCCGATGCTGATCGCTTCCACCCCCGAGGGGGCCCGAGATTTCGTGGTTCCCTCCCGCAAGGAACCGGGCAGTTTCTACGCCCTCCCACAGAGCCCCCAACTCTTCAAGCAGCTCTGCATGGTCGGCGGAATCGACCGCTACTACCAGATCGCCCGCTGCCTGCGCGATGAGGATCTTCGAGCCGACCGTCAGTTCGAGTTCATGCAGCTCGACGCCGAAGCCAGTTTCGTCAGCCAGGAAGACGTATTCGAGTTCATTTCGGAAGCGGTCGCCGATGTGGCCGAGGCGGTCACAGGAGACCGGCCCACCGAGTTCCCCCACATCACCTGGGCAGAGTCGATGGAACGCTTCGGAAACGACAAGCCCGACATGCGGTTCGGCATGGAGCTCACCGAACTCACCCCGATATTCGAGGGCACCGAGGCCCGCGTTTTCCAAGCCGAATGCGTCAAGGGCATATGTCTCGAAGGCGGAGCCGAAAGCCTGTCACGCAACCAGGTCGATTCGCTGGTCGACGATGCGAAGCGATGGGGCGCCAAGGGGCTCGCGTGGATGCGGGTCGCCACCGGCGACGATGGTCGGGCCAGGCTCGAAGCGGGCGTGGCCAAGTTCCTGTCGGCCGACGAGGGCTCTGCGGTCATCGCGGCGCTCGATGCCCGGCCCGGCGACATGGTGTTCCTGGTGGCTGACGCCCGTCGCATGGTGCAGCGCGTGCTCGGCATGCTTCGCCTGGCTCTGGGCCGTCCTGCGGTCGGTGAAGGTGGATTCAAATTCGTCTGGGTCGTTGATTTCCCCCTGTTCGAAGGCCTTGGCGACGACGGCAAGCCCATTCCGGCTCACCACCCCTTCACCATGCCCCACCCCGACGACATGGCCAATTTCGATGCCGGCGGCGAGGCCCTGCTCGACGTGCGCTCGCAGGCCTACGACCTGGTGCTCAACGGATGGGAGCTCGGATCGGGCAGCGTTCGTATCCATCGCAACGACATCCAGAGCCGGATCTTCGATCTTCTCGGCATCAGCGAGGAAGAGGCTCAGGCCAAGTTCGGATTCCTGCTCGACGCCTTCAGGTTCGGGGCGCCGCCCCATGCCGGGTTCGCCTTCGGTATCGACCGCCTCACAGCGCTGATGGTCGGCGAGGAGAACATTCGCGAGGTCATCGCCTTCCCGAAGACCCAGTCGGGCGCCGATCCGCTCACCAACGCTCCGGGTCCCCTCGACAGCGCCCAACTGGAGGAGCTCGGTCTCAGAGTCCTTCCGCAGGCCACCTGACAGGCATGCGTGGCTGACGACCTGTTCGCCGCCGCGGCCGATGCCTCGTTGGCCCGTCGTTCGCCTCTGGCGGCGCGGCTTCGGCCACAACACCTCGACGACATCGTCGGTCAGCCCCACCTGCTCGCGCCGGGCCGCCCACTGCGCACACTCATCGAGGCCGATCGGCTCTCATCGGTGATCTTCTGGGGACCCCCCGGCACCGGAAAGACCACCCTCGCGAGGCTCATAGCCAACCAGACCGAGAAGGTGTTCGAGGAACTCTCGGCGGTGACAGCATCGGTAAAGGACGTGCGGGAGGTGATCGCGCAGGCTCGTCATCGACTCGGCGAGCGGGGCGTGGGTACGATCCTGTTCCTCGATGAGGTCCACCGGTTCAACAAGTCTCAGCAGGACACGCTTCTGCCGGCGGTGGAGGAAGGCCTGCTGGTATTGGTTGGTGCCACCACCGAGAACCCTCATTTCGAGGTCAACCCGCCTCTGATGTCGCGGTCCACCCTCTTCCGGCTCAACCCACTGTCCAGCGCCGACATTTCGGTGTTGATCCGAAGGGGGCTCGAAGAAGAGGGGGCCACAGCCGACGACGAGGCGGTCGAACACATGGCGGCCCGCAGCGGCGGCGACGGCCGACACGCGCTCACTTCCACCGAGGTGGCGGTGGCGCTCGCGGCCCGTCGCGAATCGCCACCCCACATCACCTTGGCCGATGCCGAGGGCGCGGTCGACAGCAAAGCGGTGAGATACGGGCGAGACGGCCACTTCGATGTGGCCAGCGCATTCATCAAGAGCATCCGGGGATCCGATGCCGATGCCGGCCTCTACTGGTTGGCGCGAATGCTCGAGGCCGGTGAGGACGCCCGATTCATCGCCCGTCGACTGGTGATCCTTGCATCGGAGGACATCGGCATGGCCGACCCGTTTTCGTTGCTCATCGCCGATGCCGCCGCTCGTGCGGTGGAGTTCGTCGGGCTCCCCGAGGCCCAGCTCAACCTGGCCCAGGCCGTGGTCCACCTGGCCACCGCACCGAAGTCGAACCGTGTTACCAGGGCCATATCCGCGGCACGCGACGATGCCCGGGCCGCCGGAGCCGGCGAGGTGCCGGCCCACTTGCGCGATGCCCACTACCGGGCCGCGGCAGGTCTGGGCCACGGTGCCGGCTACGTGTATCCACACGACCTGCCCGATGGCTGGGCGGATCAGTCGTATAGGCCCGATGAGGTCGAGGGCCACACGTACTACGTGCCCTCGCCTCACGGGGCGGAGGCTGATCTCGACCAGAATTGGCCGGGGCGGCCCACCTGACCAGCATCACCGACCGAGGCGTTTCCGTCGGCTTGAATTGGGGGCATGTCTGCAACGGATCTGGCCGCGGTCGTGGTCACCCTGCTCTCGATGATGATGGTCGCGGTGATGGTGGTGGCCGTCCAGTCGCTCGTGCGCACACTTAAGGAACTGCGCCTCACCGTCGACGAACTTCGGGGGTCGACGCTGCCGATGGTGGAAGACCTCCGGGTCACCGTTGCCAAGGCCGGGGAGGGACTCGACCGCGTCGACGGGATCATCGATCGAGCCGAGAGCATCACCACCACCGTCGACAACGCGTCGCGGCTCACCTACAAGGCCATGGCCCCGCCCCTCATCAAGACCATCTCCATGGTGGCCGGTGCCGGCCGGGCAACCCGACGGCTCAGATGGGGTCGCTCGGCGAGGGTCATCGAGGCCGGGTCGGCGCCCGCCTCCCGTCTGGAGGAAGCCGTATGAAGCGAATATTCTGGGCCGGTGTCGGCTATTCACTGGGAATGGGATCCTCGGTGTGGGTGCAGCGTCGTGTGAAGCGCACCGTGGAGCGCTACGCCCCCGCACAGGTCCGTAGCGATATCGCCGACCGTGGCCGAAGTCTCGTGGTCGATCTTCGTGCGGCGGCACGCGACGGTGCCGAGGTTATGCGTCAGGTCGAACGAGATCTTCTTGATGAGTTCGCCACCCGGAGGTCGGTGGGGTCGACCGGGCCCGCAAATGGGCTGAGGCCGGTCCGTACACGCCGGTAGGCTGCCAGCCTCATGAAAGCCAACGAGGTCCGCAAGGCATTCACCGAATTTTTCGTGGCGCGTGGCCATGTCCATCAGCCGTCCGCGAGCTTGATTCCCCACGACCCCACTTTGTTGTTCACCGTGGCGGGGATGGTGCCGTTCAAGCCCTACTTCACCGGTGAGGAGGCGGCCCCGTTCGATCGGGCCGTCACCATCCAAAAGTGTGTGCGAGCAGGTGGCAAACACAACGACCTCGACGAGATCGGCCGCACCTCGCGTCATCTCACATTCTTCGAGATGCTCGGCAATTTCAGTTTCGGCGACTACTTCAAGTCCGACGCGGCTGCCTTCGCCTGGGATCTGATGACCAACGTTTTGGGGCTCGACCCGGAGCGTCTCTGGATCACCGTCCACATATCCGACGACGAGGCCGAGGCCATTTGGCGCGACGAGGTGGGTGTGCCCGCCGAACGCATTCAGCGTCTCGACGAAGACAACTACTGGCGCATGGGCGACACCGGCCCGTGCGGTCCGTGTTCGGAGATCTTCTTCGACAAGGGCGAGCAGTACGGTCCGAGCGGTGGCCCGGCCCACGGCGGCGACGAGCGCTACATCGAAATCTGGAACCTCGTGTTCATGCAGTTCGAGCAACACGATGATGGTTCCCAGACCCCCCTGCCCAAGCCATCGATCGACACCGGCATGGGCCTGGAGCGGGTCGTGTCAGTGTTGCAGGGAGTCGATTCGGTCTGGGAGACCGACGAGTTGGCGGCCCTTCTCGACGCAGCCTCCCGACTCACCGGAGTCGAGCAGGGTGCCGACACGGAGAGCGACGTGTCGCTGCGGATCCTCGCCGACCATGCAAGAAGCACATCGCTGCTGGTGAGCGACGGCGTGTTCCCCTCCAACGAGGCCCGCGGTTACGTGCTCCGACGGATTCTTCGTCGGGCGGTCCGCCACGCCTACATCCTGGGAGTCGAGCACACTGTCATGGCCGGCATGGTCGACGCCGTGGTCGAGGTCATGGGCCCCGACTACCCGGATCTGGTGCGCAACCATGATTTCGTGAGGGGTGTGATCGACCGCGAAGAGGTGCGCTTCCGCGAGACCCTGCGCACCGGTCAGGCGATCCTCGACCAGCAGTTGGCCGAACTGTCCGAGGGCAGTCCTCTGCCCGGCGACACCGCGTTCCTGCTTCACGACACCTACGGTTTCCCTCTGGAGGTCACCCAGGAGATCACCGGTGCACGCGGCGTTGAAGTCGACGTGGCCGGGTTCGAGCTCGCCATGGCTGAGCAGCGCCAACGGGCCAAGCAGGCCCGAAAGGTCGCGGAGGGCATCGATCCTTCGATATTCGTCGAACTGATCGAGCAGTTCGGTCCCACCGAGTTCACCGGCAGGGTCGAGGAATCATCCGAGGCCCGGGTGCTCCACAACCACGACGGCTTGGTCGTTCTCGATCGCACACCCTTCTACGCCGACAGCGGTGGCCAGATAGGCGACACCGGCATCATCACCACCCCCACCGGCGAGGTCGCCGTGGTCGACACCCGCTGGATCGTCCCCGGACTCACTGCCCATTTCGTGGAACCGGTCAGCGGTTCGATCGAGGTCGGCCAGATGGCGACGGCCACCATAGATTCAGTCAGGCGGGCCGCCATTCGGCGAAATCACACCGCCACCCACCTCCTGCATTGGGCGCTGCGGGAGGTGCTGGGCGACCACGTCAAGCAGCAGGGTTCCTGGGTGGGTCCGGATCGTTTGCGATTCGACTTCAGCCACTACGACGCCCTGACACCCGATGAGATCCGCCAAGTGGAAGATCTGGTAAACGGTGAGATTCTCGACAATGCGGTATGCCACAACTTCGAAACCACCATGGCCGAGGCCGAGAACCTCGGCGCCGTCGCCTTTTTCGGAGACAAGTACGGCGATGTGGTGAGGGTTCTCGAAGCGGGCCGTCATTCGATCGAACTCTGCGGCGGTACCCATGTCTCGTCACTCGGCGACATCGGCGCTTTCCGGATCATTTCCGAGGGATCCACGGGCTCCAACATCCGCCGGGTGGAGGCGGTCACCGGTACCGCCACCATCGAACTCTCCCGTCGCGAAAGCGACACCATATCGGAGGCCGCCTCGCTGCTCGGAGTGGCCACCGACGAGGTCGTGGGGGGCATAGAACGCCGCCTGGCCGAGCAGAAGGCCCTGCGAGCCGAGGTGGCCGCCCTCAAGCAGCGTTTGGCGGTGGGACAGGCCCCCTCCCTTGCTTCGGGCGCCGTCGACGGAGTGGTCGTGGCCCGGGTCGACGACATCGATCGTGATGGCCTGAGGGATCTGGCCGTGTCCGTACGCGACCAGCCCGGGGTTCGGGCGGTGGTGCTCGGCGCCGGTTTCGAGCAAGGCGGAGCGGGCCTGGTGGCTGCAGCGGCTCCCGACAGTGGTCTCAATGCGGGCGAGCTGATCAACGAGGCCAAGAAGACGATCGGCGGGGGTGGTCGAGCTTCGGCCGACCTCGCGGTGGCCGGAGGCAAGGACGCCTCGGCCATCGACACCGCACTCGACCAGGCGCGTGCGGCTGCCGGGATCAGCTGACATGCGGGCTCTCGGCCTCGATCTGGGATCAAAGCGGATCGGTGTCGCCATAAGCGACAGCAGAGGCAGCGTGGCCACGCCCATAGAGGTGGTCAAACGGGTCGGTGATCGAAAACGCGAACACCAGATGATCGCCGGGCTGGTTGCCGAGTGGGAGGCCGAGATCGTGGTGGTCGGCATGCCCTACAACCTTGATGGTTCCATGGGGATAGCTGCAAAACTCTGCAAATCCGAGGCCAAGGCCCTCCGCGAGGTCCTCGCGGTGCCCGTTGTTACGTACGATGAGAGACTTACCACCGTGACCGCCGAGCGGAGTCTCAAGGAGCAGCACATGAACGCCGATGCCCGACGCCAGGTGATCGACAAGGTCGCTGCTTCGGTGATCCTTCAGGCGTGGCTCGACTCCGGGATGCCCAATGGCTGAGAAGTCCAAGACCTGGCGCTCGCTCTCGGCGTTCATCACCGGTGAAGGCGGTCCCTCCCCGGCCGAAGAGCCCGAGCCAGAAGTCCCGCGGCAACCAATTGTCCCTCCTCCGCCGCGCCGTAGGCCCACCAGAGTGGCCGTGCCGGTTTCCGGCGGCGTTGCGGCTCCTCCTCCCCCGGGCCCCGGAGCCACGGTTCTCGACCCCAACGCCTCGGTTGCTCTCCCCGACCACATCGCCCCGCCCGGGGCGGTGATCATCGCCGGCGTCGACTCCAACGGTGTTGAATACGTGTTCGAGGACGACCCCACCGCCGAGCCGCTGGTCGACCCCCGCTACGACCTCGATGATCGCAACTGGGTCCGATACCGCACCAGCTGGGGCGGAATCTTCCGGATCATTCTTCTGATTCTCTTCGTTTTCTTCGCGGTCGGCTGGGTCCGCGGCAAGGTCTACACATGGATCGATGGCCAGATCGACCCGGCCGGCCCTGTCGGCGCCGAGGTCGCCTTCAACATCCCCAATGGTGCCTCGACCAACGACGTGGCGTCGTCACTTGCTTCGAAGGGGGTGATCAGCAACGGCACCGTGTTCCGCTACTGGCTCCGCTGTGAGGGCGACACCGGTGGTCACATTTCGATCACCGGATTCCTCGGATGCAAGGCCGAGCGCACCTTCAAGGCCGGCGACTACATCCTCAACAAGAACATGAGTTTCGACGCCGTGGTGGCCAAGCTCGACGAGGGGCCGATCCCTGAACCGGTGTTCGACGTGACCATACCCGAAGGGCTCAGACTCACAGAGGTGATCGATCGGCTGCTGGCCGAAAACGACCGTTTCAACAAGGACGATCTGCTCAAGGCATTGGCCGACGAATCGCTCACATCGAAGTATCTCGACCCGGGAGTGCCATCGTTGTTCTGGTTCGAGGGGCTCCTGTTCCCGGCCAAGTACGACATTCCCGAACGTGACCGCGGCAACGAACGCAAGTTCATCAAGCGGATGTCCAATACGTTCGACGAACGTTTCTCGGCCCTGCTCGAGGACCCGGGTCGGGCCCCGGTGCTGGATGAGCTTGGGCTCACCGACTACCAGGTCGTCATCGTGGCATCGTTGATCGAGGAGGAGGCCAAGGTCGACTCCGACCGGGCCAAGATCGCCCGGGTCATCTACAACAGACTGTTGGCCGGTGAGAAGCTGGGAATCGACGCGTCCACCTACTACGCGGTGGGCAAGCCGTTCACCGAGCCTCTGCTCCAGAGCGACCTCGACAACCCGTCCCCCTGGAACACCCGCGCTGTCACCGGTCTTCCACCCAGTCCGATAGCGGCCCCTGGGGCGAAGTCTCTCGAAGCTGCGCTCCAACCGGCCACCGGCGACTGGTTCTACTACGTCCTCACCGACGAAGGTGGGGTCAAGGGAGCCCACACCTTCGCCACAACCGAGGCCGAGAGAGCGGCCGCGCTCCAGGTCTGTACCGACCTCGGCTACTGCGGCTGAGCCGTGTCGCCCACACCCACAGGCACCACCAAGGTGGCCGGTGTCATCGGCGCGCCCATCTCGCATTCGTTGTCGCCAACCATCCACAACGCCGGTTTCGACAAGCTGGGCCTCGACTGGGTCTACGTTGCGCTGCCGGTCGCAGCCGGTGACGCAGGGTCGGCGGTCGGGGCCATGAAGACCCTCGGCATCGCCGCGCTGTCGGTAACCATGCCACACAAGGCCGAAGCGTTCGCTGCGGCCGACACCGCCACCGCGACAGCACGAAAGTTGGGTGCCGCCAACTGCCTCACCCTGATGGGAGACGGCCGGGTCGAGGCCGACAACACCGACGGTCGAGGTTTTGTCGAGGCGCTGAGGGCCGACTCGGGGTTGAGCCCGTCGGGCCTGTCTTTCGCGGTGATCGGCGCCGGCGGCGCGGCCCGTGCTGTGATCCTCGCACTGGCCGAGTCCGGCGCCCGAGAGGTGGCGGTGATCAACAGGTCGAGGGCTCGGGCCGAGGCGGCTGCCGAGCTGGCCGGCGCGATCGGGACCGTCGCGTCAACGGAGTCCGTGGCCGGTGTCGACGTGGTTGTCAATGCCACGCCGCTCGGGATGGGCAACGACGACACGATGCCTTGCGACCCGGTGCTGATCAGATCCGGACAGGTGGCCATCGACCTGATTTATCAACCGGCAGCCACCAAGTGGCTCTTGGCGGCGGAGGGCAATGGTGCCGAAATTCACAACGGGCTCACCATGTTGATCCATCAAGCCGCGGTCGCTTTCCGCCGATGGACAGGTAGGGAGGCTCCGGTCGATCACATGAAGTCGGCGGCGATGGTGGCGCTCTCGGCGCGGTAGTCCTCACAACCTGCCCGGCTTGTGCCGATAGTGACGTGTTGTTCCACCTCGGAGGTAACCGTGGCGCTCTCGGGCACGCTCGACACATTCGCACTACCTGACGTGATGCGGCTTCTCGCGTCGACGTCGAAGACCGGCCGGCTGAGGGTGACCGGCCAGAGAGGTTCGGGCAGCGTTTGGCTCGAGGACGGTGCCGTTGCCATGGCCGAACTCGTGGCCGACCCGATTCCGGGCTCTTCCCGCGCCGATGTGATGTTCGCACTTCTCAGGCTCGACACCGGTTCGTTCACGTTCGAGGACGACGTCACCGTCGAGACCGACGGTCCACCGGAGCCCATGGAAACGACTCTTTCGACGGCCGAGTCGATGCTCGCAGAATGGCGCGAGATCGAATCGGTGGTGCCGTCGATGGACGTCTGGGTGGCGTTGCGCAGCGAGCTCGACGGGCCCGATGTGATGGTCGACGCCGATCGCTGGCGGGGAATCGCGGCGATCGGAGCCGGTTGCACCATCGTCGCCATGGCCCAGAAGCTCAGCCTCCACGAGGTCGACGTGTGTCGTCTCGTCAAGGAGCTGATCGAGCTTGGCCTGGCCGAGTTGACAGAGCCAGCCGAGGAACTTGTGGCTGAGCCGGAGATGATTGTTGACAACGAGTCCCGCCACTCGGCCGACTTCACCGAAGTTGACGAACGCGATGAGGTTGCTGGGGCACCGATCGACTCGTTCGCCGAACCCGAACCGTTCACTCCCATGAGCTTCGGAGACGACCCCTCACTCGACCCCCTCCTGACATCAGGCGATCCGCTGAGCGAGATCAGCCACCTGGAGGAGCCCCCCTCTCACGGAAGCCTCTTCTCGGGGGCATCATCGAGTGAGGTGGATGACGAACCGTCGCTGAACCCTGCGGAGATGGCCCGCCAGTTGGCCAACCTGAGCCCCCGCGCCGCGAAGGCGGTTGCCGAGGCCGCCCGGGCCACAACCGACGAGGAGCGCGAGGCTGCTCTCGCCGCCGTCGAAGCCGAGGATGAGACCGTCAACCGAAGCCTTCTGCTCAAGTTCCTCGGTTCGGTCGACTCCTGATCAGGTCGGAGGGAATCCGATGAACGTCGCACTGGTGGCCATCGCATTGTCATTGGGCCTGGTGGCCGGGGGTTTTGTCACGATGCTCGTCGATCGCGTGCCCGACAAGACGAGGCTGTCGTTGGCCTCTCGGTGCCCGTACTGTGAGCATCGCCTGGGCTGGACCGAGGTCGTGCCCGTGGTCTCCTGGTTCGGACATCGCGGCCGCTGTCGCCACTGCGACCATGCGATCACCCCTGCATATCCAGCTGTCGAAATCGTGACTGGGGCACTGTTCGTGGTGGTGGCCGTCAAGTTCGGCGCCAACTGGGTGGTGATCCCGCCGCTGGTGTTGGTGACCTCGATCATGGCCCTCTCGGTCATCGACCTCTACGTCTACCGCCTGCCCGACCTCATCACCTTCCCGGCCATCGGCATCTCGTTCGTCTCGATGGTCGTCGTGGCGTTCGCGATCGACCGGCCGATAGCGATCGGTCGGGCCCTGACCGGCGCGCTGGCGTACTTCACACTTCTCCTGATGGCTCACCTGGTATCGCCCAGAGGCATGGGGTTCGGCGACGTCAAGCTGTCATTGCTGCTCGGCCTGCACATCGGCTGGGTCTCCGGGAGCACCTACCTGGGCTGGACGCCCGTGGTGAGGCTCGTATTCATCTCGTTGCTGATCGCCAGCGTTCTCGGCGTGACGGGTGGGATAACCGTGGCCATGGTACGAAAGTCGGGGGTGGATGCCCTGGCCGACCCTGAAGCGGTCGATGGCCAGCCGACCCGCGTATTGGCACAAAGCATCCCGTTTGGCCCGGCCCTGGCTGCCGGCGCGGTGATCGCGGTGCTGTTCTCCGGAACTCTGTTGGGCGCCTGAGGCCGGATGCTCCACGTTTGGTCGGTGTCCTCACCGGTACGATCGGCGGGTGGAGCTTCGCCATATTGTTCTCGTGGGTCCGATGGGATCCGGCAAGTCGACGGTTGGTAGAGACCTGGCGATACGCCTCGGGCGACGCCACCGCGACACCGACGCGGCCGTTGCCCACCGGGCCGGCTGTTCGATCAGCGAGATCTTCGCCAAATCTGGTGAGGCGGAGTTCCGGAGGCGTGAGCGAGAGATGCTGATCAGGATCCTTTCCGGCCCGCCCGCGGTCGTGTCGACCGGAGGAGGGATAGTGGTCGATCCCGACAATCGCGAGCTGTTGGCCGAGCCGTTCGTGGTGTGGCTCGACGCCGGCCTCGACGATCTCGAGCGGCGTGTGAAGGGCGGCCGGGGTCGGCCCCTGCTCGACGGTGACGTGCGGGCCAATCTGGAGGCGAAGATCGCCGAGAGAGAACCCCACTATCGAGAAGTGGCCGACCTGAGGGTCGATACTTCCGGTATGAGCCGGCGGGCCACCGTAGAATTTCTTCTCTCGGCAATCGGAGAGGACGAAGCAGGATGACGATCATTGATGTTCCGCTCGCCGAGCGGAGCTATCAGGTCCATGTCGGACACGGCATGCGTCGTTCCCTCTCCGGACTGATTCCCGGTGATGTCCGCAGGGTTGCGGTGATCACCCAGGCCGAGATTCCCTGGACCGTCGACCCGGCACACGAACACAAACGCATTGAGGTCCCGTCGGGAGAATCGGCCAAGTCGCTGGGTGAGGTCGAATCGGTCTGTCGGCAGCTGGCCGACTGGGGCTGCACGCGCTCCGACATGGTGGTGGCCGTAGGCGGGGGAGTGATCACCGACCTCGCCGGCTTCGTGGCCTCCGTCTACCACCGCGGGATCCGTTTCATCTCGGTTCCCACCACGCTTCTCGGTCAGGTCGATGCGGCCATAGGTGGCAAGACCGGAGTCAACCTTCCCGAGGGAAAGAATCTGGTCGGTGCCTTCTGGCAGCCGACCGCGGTGATCTGCGACACCGAAACCCTCACCACTCTTCCCCAACGTGAAATGTTGAGTGGCTTGGGCGAGGTGGCGAAATACCACTTCCTGGGCGGTGGGAGCCTCGACCAATTGGGTATCGAGGATCGTGTCGCGGCTTGTGTGCGGCTAAAGGCCGAGGTGGTGGCCGACGACGAGCGCGAGTCGGGTCGTCGTGCCATTCTCAACTATGGCCACACCTTGGCCCATGCGATCGAGACGGCCGGGTCATACGACCTTCGCCACGGCGAGGCAGTTGCCATCGGACTTGTCTACGCCGCGGAGGTGGCCAGGCGTCTCGGCAGGATCGACGATGCCCGGGTGCAGGAACACCATCGTGTGCTCGATGTCTACGGACTGCAGAGCACCGTGCCTGATTCTCTCGACACGGAGAAGTTGGTCGACCTGTTCTCACGCGACAAGAAGGCGGTGGAAGATGTCACCCTCGTGCTCGATGGCCCGGCCGGGGTGGAACCCGTGGTGGGAATCGACCACCATGTTCTGGTCGATTCCCTCGACGCAATCCGAACCTGACCGGCAACACGCAAGGGATCAAGAAGATGAACAGCCCCAAGTCGGTCCTGCTCCTGTCGGGGCCCAACCTCAATCTGCTCGGCACTCGTGAGCCCGAGGTCTACGGAAGTGCCACGCTCGAGGACCATGTGGCCTCGGCCACAAGGGCGGCCGAGGCCAACGGCTTGGTCCTGACCCACCTCCAGTCCAACAGCGAAAGCGAACTGATCGACGCCATCCATGGGGCGATCACCGGCACTGCTGCGGTAGTGATCAATCCGGGGGCGTTCACCCATTCGTCATGGGCCATCCACGATGCCCTGGCCGCGTATCCCGGGGTGATCGTCGAGCTCCATCTATCCAACCCGGATTCGCGTGAACCGTGGCGCCGTACATCGGTGGTGGCGCCGGTCGCCACGGGAACCATCAGCGGTTTCGGAGGTCACGGCTACGTTCTGGCCGTCGAGGCGGTCGCCCGGCTGCTTTCGTGACGACCACGGATTTCCCACCGATCTCGGTATCCGGCCGTATCGATGCCGTCCGTCGCGAGCTGCCCGACGTCGGGTGCGACGCGCTGGTGATCACGAACATGGTCAACATCCGGTGGTGCACCGGCTTTACCGGGTCGGCCGGCGCGTTGGTGATCACCGGCGAATCAGCAGTGTTGACAACCGACAGTCGATACCGCGATCAGGCGCCGGGGGAGCTGAGCAGAGCCGGATGCCATGCCGATCTCGAGATCTCGCAGAACGTCGTGTCCGCCGGTGCTGCCCGACTTCCCCCGGGGATCCGGGTGGGCCTCGAATCGGAGTCGATCACCTGGTCACAGCAGCGGGCGTGGGCAGACGCGTTGGGCACAGATCCGATTGCGGTGGCCGACCTCGTGCTCGGCCTGCGTAGCGTCAAGACTCCCGCCGAGGTCGACAGGATCGAGGCTGCGGCCGCCATCGTCGATGCGGCCCTCGGCGATGCTGTCGGGTTGATCAGACCGGGTACCACCGAACGTGCGCTGGCGTTGGCCATCGACGATGGGATGCGCAGACGGGGAGCGGCGGGCCCGGCCTACGACACCATCGTGGCCACCGGGCCAAATTCGGCTCTCCCTCATGCCACCGCCGGTGAGAGGAAGATGGTCGCCGGCGACCTGTTGGTGGTCGATGCGGGAGCTCTGGTCGACGGTTACCGGAGCGACATGACCCGTACATTCGTTGTTGGTGGTGGCCCTGCCCGGCGCGAGGCCGAGGAGATCCTGGCCGTGGTCGTGGCAGCCCAGCTCGCTGGTGTGGAACATGTGGCGCCCGGGCGCGAGGCCGGCGAAATCGACCTCGCCTGCCGGTCGATGATCGACGATGCCGGCCACGGCGAGAGGTTCGGTCACGGAACCGGTCACGGTGTCGGTCTCGACATCCACGAGCTTCCGGCGGTCAGGAAGGGCAACGCCGCTATCCTCCAGCCGGGTCAAGTGCTCACTGTCGAGCCCGGAATCTACATCCCCGAACTCGGGGGTGTCAGGATCGAGGACACAGTGGTAGTGACCCACGACGGGTGCCGAGTGCTCACCCGGTTTCCCAAACAGCCAAGCACATGAACACGGAGTCACCATGGCCACCATCACCACCAACGACCTGAAGAACGGGATGGCCCTCGAGATCGAAGGCTCTTTGTTCCAGGTGGTCGATTTTCAGCACGTGAAGCCCGGCAAGGGCCACGCCTTTGTACGGACCACTCTCAAGAACGCCCGTACCGGGGCGGTCGTCGATCGGACCTTTCGGGCCGGCGAAAAGGTGGAGCGGGCCACCATCGACAAGCGCGACATGCAGTTTCTCTACCGCGACGGCTCCGACTACGTGTTCATGGACAACGAGAGCTACGACCAGATCCACGTGGCCCCCGAAGTACTCGGCGATGCCGCCAACTACCTGATCGAGAACTCTTCGGCCGTTCTGCTCATGTACGGAACCGAGATTGTCGGTACCGACCTGGCCGCGTCCGTTGAGCTCACCATCGCCGAGACCGAACCGGGCCTACAGGGTGATCGCTCATCCGGAGGTACCAAGCCGGCCACTCTCGAGACCGGATTGGTGATTCAGGTCCCGCTCTTCATCAGCCAGGGTGAGCGGGTCAAGATCGACACCCGCACCGGCGCCTACCTAAGCCGCGCGTGACCGCTTCCGTCCCGGGGCTCGGCAAGCGCCGAGAGGCACGCGAAGAAGCTCTGGCACTTCTCTACGAATCTTCGGTATCGGGCCAGGATGTGGCCGGCATCGTTGCCGGTCGGGTCCTTCCTCCCGAGGAATACGCGATCGAGATCGCGTCGGGGATCGACCGCGATCGTCCGGCCATCGACAAGCTGATCACGGCCAACATCAAGGGCTG
The DNA here is from genome assembly GCA_024276355.1 of Actinomycetes bacterium. Classification (GTDB taxonomy): domain Bacteria; phylum Actinomycetota; class Acidimicrobiia; order Acidimicrobiales; family Aldehydirespiratoraceae; genus SZUA-87. The sequence goes on from JAJRXJ010000388.1 coordinate 51,101, forward strand.
GCGGATCGAACGCATGGCTCTGGTCGACCGGGTGATCGCCTCGATCGCCACATGGGAGCTGGTGAATCGTGGTGATGTGCCCACCGGTGTGGTGCTCTCCGAGGCCGTGGAACTGGCCACCCAATACGCGGGCGAGGAATCGCCCCGGTTTCTCAACGGCCTGCTTCGAGCGATCGCCAACGAGGTGCGCGGGGCCTGACTTGTGATGTTTCCCGACATGACCGACCGCGTAGTCGTGTTACGTCGGTGGCATGTGGGCGACGCAGCTTCGCTGACGGCCGCATGGGCCGACCCCGGTGTGGCGGCCGGTTCGGCCCCGCCGGCCGATCGCGGGCTGGATGCGGCCACGGCGTGGATAGAGGGTGCCCGCGTACGTGAGCAGGCCAGTCTGGCCGTCGACATCGTGATGGCTGACCCCGTGGACGACCACGTGATGGGTGAGGTGGGGATCTCCTCGATCGATGAGGTGAGGCGGGCGGCGCTCATCGGCTGGTGGGTGTCCGCCGACGACCGAGGGCGGCACGTGGCGTCGACTGCCGTTCGCATGTTCGCCGACTGGATGCTCGACGCCGGACCTCTCGACCACTTGGTGGCCGAGATCTTGCCCACAAACGAGCCTTCCATCCGGGTGGCGCTCAACGCCGGGTTTCGCCTGCTGCGCCCATCCGAAGGGAGCCGGCCACTGGTGTTCGCACGCGGCCGGTCGGATTCGCGCCAATAGGTCGGCACTTCGGACCAGTCGTGCTACCTTTCGATCTCGACCGTGAAACGAGTCCAGTGAGGCCCGTACGGACGAAAGAGAGAATCGAATGGGAAAGCGCGAGAGGCGCTCAGCCGTGCCCACGCCCGGCACCTTGTTTCAGGCCCGCACCCGGGTCCTGTCCGCCGATGATGTCGGCAGGGCCGTGCGGCGGATGGCCCACGAGATCCTGGAGAGAAACTCCGGCCCCGACAATGTGGCTCTGATCGGCTTGCAGACCGGCGGTGTCGACCTGGCCCGAAAACTTGGCGAGGCCATCCTCGAGATCGAAGGCGCCGCGGTGCCGGTCGGAACGCTCGATGCCACCACGCACCGCGACGACTACGGTCTTCGGCCGGTGATGCCGGAGGCGGCCACCGACATCCCGGTTGATCCGACCGGCAAGGTGATCGTGCTGGTCGATGACGTGCTGTTCACGGGTCGCACGGTGAGGGCCGCGCTCGACGCCATCCACTCCTACGGACGCCCTGCCTCGGTGCAGTTGGCGGTGATGGTCGACCGCGGTCATCGCGAACTCCCCATACGCCCCGACTACGTGGGGAAGAATCTGCCCACCCGGCGCGATGAGGTGGTGGACGTCAACAGCGATGGCGTCGATCTGGGAGAGATGGCGTGAACGCTCCCATCCGGAACCTGCTGTCGATCGCTGATCTCGATCGGGCTGCGATCGAGCAGATCCTCGAACTGACCGAGTCGTTCGCCGAGGTGGGCGAGCGAAGCATCCCGAAGGTGCCGGCGTTGCGAGGCAAGACCATCGCTTGGCTCTTCTACGAGGACTCCACCCGCACGAGGCTGTCCTTCGAGACGGCCGCCAAGAGACTTTCGGCCGACACGATGAACTTCAGTGTCGGCACATCGTCGGTCAAGAAGGGGGAGTCCCTGCGCGACACCGTCAACACCATCGAGGCCATGGGGATCGACGGAGTCGTCGTGCGCCACGGCGATGCGGGAGCACCTCATCGCATAGCCGAGTGGGTCGACGCGGCGGTTGTCAACGCCGGCGACGGATGGAATCAGCATCCCACCCAGTCTCTGCTCGATCTCTACACCGCCAGAAGCCGCCTCGGGGATCTCGATGGCCGGCATCTGGTGGTCGTCGGCGACATCAAGCACTCGCGCGTGGCCAGATCCAACGTGATGGCGTTCACCGAGATGGGCGCCCGGGTCACGCTGGTCGCGCCGCGCACCCTGCTGCCCGCGGACCTGGATCAATGGCCGGTGGGGGTAACCCACGACCTCGATTCGGTTATCGAGTCGGCCGACATCTGCTATCTGCTGCGCATGCAACTCGAACGTCAGGAGCAGGCCTACGTGCCCACGTTGCGAGAGTTCCACACCGAATGGGGCCTCGACACGAGGCGTTCCGCCATGCTGCCGGACCATGCCCTGATAATGCACCCGGGCCCGATGAACAGAGGGGTGGAGATCGACGGTTTGGTGGCCGATCAGCCCAACTCGGTCATGACCCAGCAGGTCACCAACGGTGTGGCCGTGAGGATGGCCGTGCTCTATGTGCTGCTCGGTTCCGGACTCGATCTGGTCGATCAGCGTCTGGCAGTGGCATGACCTCCACCACAGCCATCCGGGGCGGGACCGTCATCGATTCGGCCGGAAGCCGCCGGGCCGATGTGGTCGTCGGCAGCGACGGTTCGATCATCGAGGTGGGGGCAGATCTCAAAGCCGATTCGTCCATCGATGCCACCGGATGCGTGGTCACCCCCGGACTGGTCGATCTTCACGTTCATCTGCGTGAGCCCGGCCGCGAGGAGGCCGAGACCATCGAGACCGGCGCCAGGGGGGCGGCTCTGGGCGGATTCACGGCGATCCTGGCCATGCCCAACACAACGCCCGCGGTCGACACCGCCGCGATGGTCAACGAGATACGCCACCTCGGGCGCGGTACGGCGTGTGATGTCCACACCTCCGGGGCGATAACAGTCGGACGCAGGGGAGAGGCACTCTCTCCGATGGCCGAGATGGTGAGGGCCGGAGTGAGGGTCTTCACCGACGACGGCACCGGCGTGCAGGACCCGCAACTGATGCGCACAGCGCTCGAATACGCGGGCTCTCTCACCCACCTTTCCGGCGGTCGGGCGATCGTGTTGGCCCAACACTGTGAGGTGTCGGCGCTGAGCGGCGGTGGCTTCATGCACGAGGGCAGCTGGTCGAGCAGCCTCGGCATACCGGGCCAACCGGCCGAGGCCGAGGAACTCATGGTCATGCGGGACATCGCCCTGTCCAAGCTCACCGGTGTACGGGTGCATTTCCAACACATGTCGACAGCCGGTTCGGTGGAGATGATTCGGGCTGCGAAAGCGGCGGGCCTTCCGGTCACCGCGGAGGCCACCACCCACCACTTCACACTCACGGACGAGTCGTGCAACACCTACGACCCGGTGTTCAAGGTCCATCCACCTCTGCGAACCGACCTCGACGTGGCTGCGGTCAAGGAGGGCCTGGCCGACGGCACCATCGACGCCATCGCCACCGACCATGCCCCCCACACTCCCGAGGACAAGGAACTCACGTTCGCCGAAGCTCCGCCGGGCATGCTGGGGCTGGAGACGGCTTTCGCGTTGGCCAACAGCGAGCTGGACCTTCCCATCGAGGTCATTCTTGCTCTCATGTCATGGCGTCCGGCGGCGATAGCGGGACTCGATCCGGCCCACGGGGGCCCGATCGTGGCCGGTGGTGCGGCCAACATCACCGTGATCGACCCGGAGATCAGATGGACGATATCTGGAGCAGCAATGGCCAGTCGCAGCAACAACACGCCGTATGAGGGTCGCACCGTGCGCGGTCGTGTTCGCCATACGATCCTTGCCGGTCGGCCGGTCGTGGTCGACGGAGAGGCCCTGCTGTGAGCGAAATTCGTGAATACCAACTCGTGCTCGCCGATGGTGAGGTCTTCGAGGGTGAGGGTATGGGCGCCGAACCGGTAGACGGGGTGGCCGCCGGTGAGGTTGTGTTCAACACGGTTCTCAGCGGCTATCAGGAAGTCCTCACCGACCCGTCCTACGCGGGCCAGATGATCACCTTCACCTACCCCCATATCGGCAACTACGGCGTCTCATCGCTGGACAACGAGGCAGAACGGCCGTTCTGCCGTGGTGTGATCGTGAGGGAAATGGCCCGACGACACAGCAGTTGGAGAAGCGAAGGCGGTCTCGATCAGTGGCTGACGCAACATGGTCTGGCCGGAATCGGCGGCGTGGACACCCGACGGCTCACCCGCCATTTGCGCGACGCGGGAGCCATGGTCGGGGCCTTCGGACCCGGCGACACCCGAAGCCTGCTGGCGGCCGCCAAAGCTGCCCCGGGCACGGCCGGGCTCGATCTGGTCAGTGAGGTCACCACGTCCGAGCCGTTCACCTTCGGATCGGGGCCACGCCGGGTGGTCGCCTACGATCTGGGGGTCAAGGCCACCATGCTTCGTCACCTCGGCGAGATCGCCACGGTCACGGTCGTGCCGGCCCACACCACAGCTGTCGATGTGCTGGCCCTGAAGCCCGACGGGGTGTTCCTGTCGAACGGACCCGGCGATCCGGAGGAAGCGGGTTCGATCGTCACCGAACTCCCGGGCCTTCTGGGGAAGGTACCCATATTCGGTATCTGCCTCGGCCACCAGATCCTTTCGCTCGCCATGGGCGGACGAACCTTCAAGATGAAGTTCGGGCACCATGGCGGAAACGTACCGGTTCAGGACAGTCGGACCGGTCGGGTCGAAATCACCAGTCAGAATCACAACTTCGCGGTGGAGTCGGGCTCGGTTCCCGGAGTCGTGGAGACCCACGTGTGTCTCAACGACGGAGTGCTGGAGGGCATGGTGGCCACCGACATCCCGGCTTTCAGTGTCCAGTACCACCCTGAGGCCGGTCCCGGCCCCCACGATTCGAGATACTTGTTCGATCAGTTCGCCGAGCTGATGGATTCGGGGGTCATCTGATGCCGCGCCGCACCGACATCGAATCGATCCTGATCATCGGTTCCGGACCGATAGTCATCGGGCAGGCCTGCGAGTTCGACTACTCCGGCACCCAGGCCTGCAGGGTTCTGCGCGAAGAGGGCTATCGGGTGATCCTGGCCAACTCGAATCCGGCCACCATCATGACCGACCCGGATTTCGCCGACGCCACCTACATCGAGCCCCTCGACCTGGAGATCCTCACCAAGATCATCGAGAAGGAGAACCCCGATGCGGTTCTTCCCACCCTGGGCGGACAGACCGGCCTCAACCTCGCCATGGAACTTCACCACGCCGGCGTTCTGGAAGACAACCATGTCGAGCTGATCGGTGCCGACGCCGTCGCGATCGCCACCGCCGAGGACCGCGAACAGTTCAAGGTGGCCATGCAGGAAATCGGCCTCGAAGTGGCCAGCTCCGGTACCGCCCACGACATGGAAGAGTCGAGACGCATCATGGCCGAGGTCGGTCTACCGGTGATCATCCGTCCGGCCTACATCCTCGGCGGCCGTGGAACCGGAATCGCCACCACCCTCGACGAGTTCGAGACCCTGGCCGCCGCCGGGATCGAGGCCAGCCCGATCAACGAGATACTCATCGAGGAGTCCATCACCGGCTGGAAGGAATTCGAGCTCGAGGTCATGCGTGACCGCAACGACAATTGTGTTGTCATCTGTTCGATCGAAAATGTCGATCCGATGGGGGTCCACACCGGAGACTCGATCACCGTGGCTCCCGCGCAGACGCTTTCCGATGTCGAATACCAAAAGATGCGCGACTCTGCATTTGCGTGCATTCGTCGCGTGGGAGTGGAGACCGGAGGCTCGAACGTGCAGTTCGCTGTCGACCCCTCCGACGGTCGCCAGATAGTGATCGAGATGAACCCACGGGTGAGTCGGTCGTCGGCCCTCGCCTCGAAGGCCACCGGCTTCCCCATAGCCAAGATCGCCGCCAAGCTCGCGGTGGGATACACCCTCGACGAGATCCCCAACGACATCACCAAGAAGACCCCGGCTGCGTTTGAGCCCTCGATCGACTACGTGGTCACCAAGGTGCCGCGCTGGGCCTTCGAGAAGTTCCCCGGAACCAGTGGCATCCTGGGCACGTCCATGCAGTCGGTCGGTGAGGTCATGGCCATCGGCCGCACCTTTCCGGAATCACTTCAAAAAGCCCTGCGATCGCTGGAACAGGGACGGCATGGTCTGAATGCCGATCCCGGGGAGGTCGCTCTCGACTCTCTCGACGACGACGAATTGCTGGCCGCGGCCTCGATCGCCACCCCCGATCGCCCCTTCCAACTCGAGGCCCTGCTACGTCGGGGGGTCACCGTCGACGCCCTCTACGAAGCCACCAGGGTCGACCCCTGGTTTCTCGACCAGATGTTGATGATCACCGAGGAGCGTGCCCATCTCGAGACCCTCGATCTGGTCGGCATCACGCCCCGCGAGCTCCGCCGGGCCAAACGACTGGGATTTTCCGACGCCCAACTAGCCCACATATGGTCGGTCACCGAGGCCGAGGTGAGACAAACCAGGCTCGCGGCGGGCGTCAAGGCCACCTTCAAGACAGTCGACACCTGCGCCGCCGAGTTCGAGGCATCGACGCCCTATCACTACTCGACCTACGAGGACACCGACGAGGTCAGGCCCGGGACGCGCGACCGGGTGATAATTCTCGGCTCGGGACCCAACAGGATCGGCCAGGGCATCGAGTTCGACTACTGCTGCGTCCACGCCAGCTTCGCTTTGCAGGAAGCAGGGTTCGAGACGGTGATGGTCAACTGCAATCCCGAGACCGTATCGACCGACTACGACACCTCGGACCGGCTCTACTTCGAACCGGTCACATTCGAGGACGTGACCAACATCATCGAAGCCGAGCAGCCAGTCGGTGTGATCGTGTCACTGGGAGGGCAGACCCCGCTCAAGTTGGCCGACCGTCTTCCGGCTGAGCTCGTGCTCGGCACATCCCCCGCGTCCATAGATTTGGCCGAGGACCGCGAACTCTGGAACTCGCTGTGTTCGCGTCTGGAGATTCCGCAACCGGCCGGTGGCACCGCGGTCACCATCGAGCAGGCCCTGGAGATCACCTCCCACATCGGCTATCCGGCTCTGGTTCGCCCGTCGTACGTGCTCGGCGGCCGAGCCATGGAGATCGTCTATGGAGACGATCACCTGAGGCGGGCCATGGCCGAGCTGGCCGACTTCGGCTCGCTCGGCAAGGAAGGTGGCCTGTCGGCCGAACGTCCGGTGCTCGTCGATCGATTTCTCGAAGAGGCGATCGAAGTCGATGTCGACGCCATCCGCGACGCCACCGGAGATGTGGTTATCGGCGCGGTCATGGAGCACGTCGAGGAGGCCGGAGTCCACAGCGGCGATTCGGCCTGCGCCATTCCGCCAACCACCCTCTCGGCCGAAACCCAAGCCGTGATCGAGGACTACACCCGCAAGATCGCCGAAGCCCTCGACGTACGGGGCCTGATCAACGTGCAGTTCGCGGTGAAGTCCAATCAGGTGTTCGTGATCGAGGCCAACCCGAGGGCGTCGCGCACGGTGCCGTTCGTGGCCAAGGCCACCGGAGTGCCGCTGGCCAAGGTGGCCAGCCGCGTGATGGTGGGAGCCACACTCGCCGAACTGCGAGA
>JAJRXJ010000016.1 GCA_024276355.1 Actinomycetes bacterium
CATGCGGTTACGAATGGCAGCGGATCGTGTGTGTGCCGGCTTCTGATCTCGTGATCGTGAGGCTCGGCAAGACCCTCGAGTCCGGCTACGAGTCTCTGGTGGAATGGATGACAAGCCTCATCTCCGAGTTCGACCCCAGAATCCCGGTTTTGTGAACGTTTGGAGTCCCATATGGGACTCCAAACGTTCACAAAACCGGGATTCTGGTGTCAGCCGTGGGGGACGACCACCACTGGCCGATGGGCGTGGTGTACGAGTTGGAGCACCGTGCGCCCGAGCAGCCGACCTCCCGCTGATCCGCGCCCCTTGGCACCGACCACGATGTAGGCCGCGTCATCGGAGCTGGCCACCGCGTCGAGGGTGGTCACCACATGGCCGGCGATGTCACGCAGATCGATGACGACGTCGGTGGCATCGGCGAGCTCGTGCACCATCTTCTCCGTCGCTTCCTGACCGTGGTAGTGCCAGTTGTCGACCATTGGATGCGGATAGCTGTCGGCCATCGGATCGTGCACGAATACCGCCTGGATCTTCTCGCCGGCGGCCTCGGCAACCTTGATCGACCACTCGGCCGCGACCCTGTTGGCGCTGGTGCCGTCGACTCCGACCACGACTACGCCACCCTCGATCCGGCCACCGGCACCGGGCACTATGGCCACCGGGCATTCGACATGGTGGAGCACGTGGTCGGCTGTGCCCCCCAGTTTGAGTCCACGGAATCCACCGGCACCACGGCTCCCGACCACCACCATCTCAGCGCGTTCGCTCTTGGCCCTGTCGACCAGAGCGTGCCGGGGGTCCCCCGTCATCACGATCATTCGATTGCGCACACCGTGTTCCTGGAACACCCGGCTCCACTCCGGAGCGGCCACATCCAGGTCCTCGACCCCAACCAGGGGCGAACCGTTGCGGCTCGTGCGGCAGTGCAGTGTGATGGCGTCGGTGCCGAGCGCCGAGGCCATGTCGGCGGCAAAGCCGAGGGTGGCCGCGCTGTGGGCCGATCCGTCCAGTCCGACAAGAATTGACATAGCGACCTCCCGGAGGTCTGAGCCAATGTGGTCTTACGTCGTAAGTCCAACGTAGACACCGCGTCGCTCTCGCGCAAGCCCCATCTGATCCTCCCCGACTCTTCGTTCACGGCGAAAGGCCGCCTCCCGGGGGAAGCGGCCTTTGCGTTTTCGTGTGTTGACCATCTCGACGCCTGAAGGCGGAGATGCCTCCGATCAGAGCGTGGGAGTAGTCGGAGTGGTCGTGGCACCTGGTCCACCGGGGAGGACGTCGGCAGCGGGAGCTGGGGTGGTCGACGATGCGGGGGCATCCGATTCGTCGTGGCTTTCATCGCCCGACTCATCATCTGAAGCGTCGTCGGAGTGATCCTCGGAGTGGTCGTCTGACTGATCGACGCTCTCGGAGTCGGAGATCTCGGAGTCGTCAACCTTGTCGGGTGAGTCGGCGTTGTCTTCGTCGCTCGAGTCGGACTCTTCGGACTTGTTCTCATCGCTCGAGTCGGAGTCGTCGGCCTTGTCGGACTCCTCCGGTCCCTCGGACTCGACCTCGGTCTCGTCGATGACACCGTCTTCCACCTTGACCTCAACGGTGGTTCCACCATCGGCGGTGGTGAAGCTGATCTCGAAGCTGCCGTTGGCACCTTGGTCGACCACGGCGGCACCGAAGTCGGGAATCGTGGTGGTCGGACCAGCCGGGGCCGGACCGATCGGAAGGGCATCAGCAGCTGCCGGAGCCGGGGCTATCGAGGCGCTCACGTATCCACCGGAGGCATCGGTGACGATGGTGATCACCATCGACGTGCCGAAGACCGGGACGGTGACCGTCATCGGGGCCGGTGCCGCCGTCGTGGCCGGAGCGGGGGTCTGTGCCGACGCGACACCGCTGAACGCGAGCGAGGCGAGGGCGACGGCGGCGGGGGCCACCAGCAACTTCTTGGTGTTCATTTTTGTCCTTCTGGGGGTGGTCGTCCCTGTGGAGAGACGGTGACTTGTGCGGTTACTCGAGGTAACAACGGCAGCCACCCCTGGATACGTTTGGCCACTCAGAGTGAAAGGGTCGTACGGCCCGGTCGAATGGTCCGGACGACCCACGAATCGCCCGTCACCCGGCCAGAAGATCAGTCTTTGTCGCCAATCAGATGGCCGCGTCGGTGTCCGCCCTGCCAGTCTTCCTGACCCGGATCAGCGGTTTGGTCACTCAACGTGATGGCCCCGAGCACCTCCAATTGCGGGATCTCCCGCAGACTCCGCTTCATCTCGGCGAAGCCGGGGTACGCCGCCAGGGTGGTGACCGCATCCCACAGCGGCAGCGCGTCTTCATCGGATGGCACACGCGAGATCACCGGCCCGAAGAATGACACCCCGTCAGCGGGTCGGAAGGTGATGATCGGGGTCCCCACATCCCGGCCGGTGCGTGACAATGCCAGTTCGGTCTCGGCGTTGAGCAGTTCATCCCAGGAGTCGTCGTCGAGGGCATCGGCGAATCGAGTAGGGAGTCCGGCCGCCGCCAGAACCCCGGCCACATGATCCGGTGTTCCGAGACGGGTGTGATCGACCGACCCTTTCGGCTGATCCCAGTAGAGATTCCCGAATGCGGTTACAAGCCCGCCGAGGCACTCGCGTCCCAGCTTGTCGCGGACCGCGGCCGCCACCCGCAACATCCGAAGCCCGGCGGTGTGGCCCTGTTCGTATTCGGGAGGGAACTCGGTGGCGTAGTCCTTGTCCTTGTTGAGAAGGCGCAGCGAGATGAACCGCCAGTCGACCTTGAAGTCGGACTGCTCGGCGACCTTCACGATCCAGCGCGATGTGATCCACGCGAACGGGCAGACGGGGTCCCAGAAGAACTCGATGTCAAATACGGGTGGGGTGCTGCCGGATACCTGGTTGTCGGTCATGAGGCGACCGTAGTGGTCCCGAACGGCGTATCGCTCAGCAGGAGTCGGTGGGGCCGGGCCGCCGGGCGGACTGTTGGAGCTTTCCGCGATTTCGGCTCCACGCCGGGGGCCATCGGCCGATGTTGAGTGGTGCGACGTGAGATGACTGACCGCGAATCGCCGAGGGCCGCGCTGTTGGCGCGACTTGTCGTCGTGGTGCTCGCCGCGTGGCTGGTGGTGATCATCACGACGGTCGATCGTGAGCCCGAGCGGGAGGCCGGGCCGATCTGGGGCGACTTCCCGGCGTTCGTCGCGGCTGGTCATGCGGTGGCCGACGGCGCCGATTCGGCCGCCCTCTACGAACCCGATCTTCAACGGGCCCGCCAGGACGAGGTGATCGGCTCCGACAGCGTCTTCATGCCCTACGCCTACCCTCCCCAGTTCGCGATCGCCTACGTTCCTTTCACCGCCATCCCCTATCGGGTGTCGTATCTGGTCAACTCGGCGCTGATGTTCGCGGCTCTGGCGGTGGCGCTGGCACTCGTTCGGCCGATGGTGCCGATCGTCGGACGGTATCGATGGACGGCTCTGGCCGCGGCCACCGCATTCATACCCACCACCTATGCGCTCGGCGCCGGGCAGAACGTCACCGTCAGCATCATGTTGTTGGCGTGGGTCTGGAGGTCGTTGCACGACGACCGCGAGGCCGGCGCCGGTGTGGCCGTGGCGCTGTTGATGTTCAAACCGCAGTATGCGGTGCCCATACTCGGGTTGCTGATGGTGGGCCGCCACCGGCGGGCCGTCGTCATTGCCTTGGGCGGAACCGTCGTGGTGGCCTCGCTCAACACTGTCGTGGTGGGCACTTCGTGGCTCACCGACTGGCTGGGTAGCG
>JAJRXJ010000017.1 GCA_024276355.1 Actinomycetes bacterium
CGACCATCAGTTTCTGGATCCCTCGCAGGTTGATCCGGCCGTTCCATTCCGGCTCGCCAACCACTCTGGCGTTCGGGAACCTGGTGATGAACGAACCGATTGCTATCCGTCCTTCGAGCTTGGCCAGAGAGGATCCGAGGCAGTAATGGATGCCGCTTCCGAACGACAAGTGGGAGCCTGCGCCGTCGCGGGCAAGGTTGAGACGATCAGCATCGGGGCCCCAATGTCGCGGGTCCCGATTCGCCGACGCCAGCCCGGCGAGCACGAACGAACCCTTTGGGATGACGGAACCCCCGTACTCGATATCGCTGGTGGCGATCCGGCGCGAGAACTGGACCGGCGACACGAATCTGAGCAGCTCATCGATGCCGTTGAGCGAGATGTCGGGATCGTCGATCCAGAGCCTCATTTGGTCCGGATGGCGCAGCATCTCGAATATGCCGGTCCCCACCAGATTCACGGTCGTTTCGTGACCAGCGACGAAAAGCACCGAGACCTGGTCGCGCAGCTCCACGGACGACAGGCGGTCGCCATCATCCTCGGCCTCGATCAACTTGGTCATCAGGTCGTCGCCGGGGTTCGATCGCTTCCACTCGATGACCCGGTCGATGTGGTCGCGCATGGCGATGTTAGCTGCGTGGGCGGCCCGCACGTCGTCTTCGGTCAGGATCGGGTCGAGGGTCTTCACCAACGCCTCCGACCAGTCGCGGATCTGGTCTCGGTCGGAGTCGGGCATGCCCATCATCTCGGAGATCACGTCGAACGGGAGGGGGAAGGCCAGACGGTCGACCACATTGGTGATGCCATCGACCTCCATCTGATCCAGAGCCGCGTCGACCATGCCTTGGATCATCGGTCGCAGAGCCTCGATGGCTCGTGGGGTGAACACCTTCGACACAAGGCGACGGAGCCTGGTGTGGTCGGGAGGATCGGTGTTGAGAATCGAGGTGTCCGGGGCGGGTACGTCCTCGCCGTACAGCTCATCGAACATCACAGCCCGCTGGCTGTCGCTCAGATCGGCGTTGGTGTCGTCGACGCTGAGAGACGGGTCTCGCAGCAGCCGGAACACGTCGTCGTATCGAAACAGGGCCCATGGTCCGGCCAAGGTCTGTTGAACCGGGGCATGCTCGCGCATCCTGGCCAAATGAGGGAAGGGATTTGGCACATAATCGGCATCGAGCGGGTTGAAGAATACTGAGGACTGATCCGAGATCGCCATGGCGTCACAGTAGGCGCTGTGGTGAAATTGGGTGAATCACGAATCGAGGAGATCGCCAGAAGGAGACAGTGTCATGGGACTCTTGGATCGACTCATCGTCGGCATCGACGGTTCGGAAGGGTCGGCTGGTGCCCTGCGTTGGGCAGCTGCGCAGGCTGAGAAGGGTGAGGTGATTGCGGTCCACGGCTACTCCCCCGCCGAGCAGTTGATCGCTGCAGCAGCGCAGATCAATCTCGATTCGGTGAGGTCGCGCCATGAAGCGCTTCTCCAAGGCCCGTGGACCGAGCCAGCCGGCGAATTCGGGGTGAAACCCAAGTGCGAAATGCTCGACGACAGTGGTGCCAACGCACTGATGGTCGTGGCCTCGAACCACGGTTCGGCGACGATTGTGGTCGGGCATCAGGACAAGAAGGGTTGGGCCCACCAACACGTCGGCGGAAACGTGGCCAAGCTCCTGCATCGTTGTTCCGAACCCCTGATCGTCACGAACAGCCGCTGCGAGGCCAAGCCGATCTCCGGCAACGTCGTCGTGGGTATCAGCGGAACCGCCGATCTGGAATCGGCTCATCTCGAGTGGGCGACTCGGCTCGCAGCCGAGTTCGACCTTTCGCTGATCCTTGTCGGTATCAATCAACCTCCGTCCTATTTCGATCCGGAGATGAGCGTCGACTCAGCATCTGTGGTGGCCGCCAATGCAGTGTCGATGCGCAAACTGGTCGGTCGAGTCAGAGAACGGCACCCGCAGCTCAAGATCGATGGTGAGGTACGAAGTGGGGCCGCCACCACCGAGATCGCGGCTGCCTCCACCGAGCATGATGCTTCGATGGTGGTGCTCGGCAATCACCACCCATCGTTGGCGGCTGCCCTTCTCGGCGGATCGATCCTGCGTCACCTTCCCGCGCTCATCGACTGCCCGATGGCGGCCGTTCCCGCTGGGTGGGAACGATGATTCAGGGCTCGTCCGGAGCAGAGGTGCGTTCGTAGGCTTCGACCCTCGATGAGAATGCATCAAGGTCGGTCACCGACGGCTCGTCGGCCCACACCTCCATTCCTTCGAGGAGATCGGCGTAGCGAGTCTCCTGGCCGGGTCTCACCTTCACTCGTAGGGGAATGCCCGGATCAAGTTCCTCAACATACTTGGCAAGGATCTCGCGGTGTTTCTCCTCGTCGAGATCAAGCTGGAAGATCACACCGTGGGCATTGTCGACAAGATCGCAGTGACCGCTGTCGAGAATGGGGCAGATGGTGCCGCTGTTGGGACCGTGACACGCCAATATCCCGTGTCCCATCCGGGCGAGGATGTCGCGGTCGAACACTGCTTGGCCGTCAGGAGAGTCGATCAGGATTCGGCTGGGCCGAAAGCGTGCGTTCCCGCTTTCTCCGGACGGATTATCGGTATCCATGTCTGCCCCCCTTTGATCGTGGCCTCGACAATCCGCTTCTGGCGTCGAGATGTCAAGCCGATGGTAGATCCTGGGTGGGTCGCTCATCTCAGCGGGCGACCTCCCATCTGGGCTAGAACTTGCCGCATGGACCTCACATTTGGTGTTTTCATCCCGCAAGGCTGGAAAATGGAGCTCGCATCCATCGACGACCCCGTTCAAAAATGGGCCAAGTCGATGGAGGTCGCCCAGCTTGCCGAAGAGCTCGGCTACGACTCGCTCTGGGTCTACGACCACTACCACAACGTGCCTGTCCCGGCCCACGAGACCATGTTCGAATGCTGGACGACACTCGCGGCGATCTCGCAGATCACCAGCAGGATCAAGCTGGGCCAGATGGTGTCGTGCACCCCTTACAGGGAGCCGGGCCTCACGGCGAAGATCACGTCCAATATCGACGTCATCTCCAACGGACGACTTATCTGGGGCGTCGGCGCCGGTTGGTACGAACACGAATTCAAGGGATACGGCTACGACTTCGAACCGCCGGCCGACCGGATCCGCATGATGAAGGAGGCCGTCGAGATCGTGACGGCCATGTGGAGCGAACCCGATGTCACGTACCACGGCCGTCACTACAACCTCGACGGCGCGCAGTGTGATCCCAAACCGGTGCAGAAGCCGCGACCCCAGGTGCTGATCGGCGGTGGAGGTGAGCAGCTCACCCTGCGGGTGGTGGCCCGATTGGCCGACGCGTCGAATTTCGGGGGCAAGCCCCACGAGTTCGCCCACAAGTGCGACGTTCTGCGCGAACACTGCAGAGCCGTGGGGCGCGACTACGACGAGATCCAAAAGACATGGTCGCCCGAGGTGTTCATCCGTGGATCCGAAAAGGAGATCATCGACGGCGGCAGCCGATCGTTCCTCGGCGAGCCCTACGACTCCTGGCGGGAGGGGAACCTGGTCGGCACCCCCGAGCAGGTTGCCGAGAAGCTGCAGGTCTACATCGACTTGGGGGCCACTGGCTTCTACCCGTGGTGCAGCGACTACCCGGAGACCGAATCGATGCGGCTGCTGGCTGAAGAGGTGATCCCGCAGGTGAGGGCCACCACCTCCTGATACGCGTTGGGCCGGCCCAAAAGCACGAATGCCCGGGTTCCGTGGGGAACCCGGGCAAACGTTTCAGATTTTGGAATCAGACGACTCGGACCGACAGGGCTTCATCGCCCTTGCGTCCCGGACCGATTTCGAATTCGACCCGCTGGCCTTCTTCGAGCGACCGGTAGCCGCTTCCATCGATGTTCGAGTAGTGGACGAACACGTCGTCGCCACTCTCACGTGAGATGAAGCCGAAGCCCTTCTCAGAGTTGAAAAACTTGACAGTACCGGTAGCCACCGGGATCTCCTTGCTCCCGGGCGGTGCCCGGGCCATTCATTGATTGCCCGCAACCGTACCGACCCGGCGACCCAATAGCTCCCTACGACCGGTTTGTTTTGGTGGGCCACTACTGTGCGCAGGTGCGTTTCGTGACTTACATGACCCCGGGTTTCCCCGTCTCGATGTTCGAAACCATCGCTGATGTGATCGGAGCGGAGCTTCATCTCGAACAGACGATGTCGGGTCCGGCCCCCGGAACCGATCCCTTCGCCGACGGCACGTTCGACCTCGGATGGATCTGTTCGGTGTCATTCGCCGACCTCCTGCTGAGACGGCGATCGCCTTCGATCAGGCCCGCCGGGGTCGCGTGGGTTCCGGACGATCCCGACGCTGGCGGCCGGCCGGTTTACTTCGGCGATGTGGTGGTCCCGCCCGGATCTCCGATCCGGTCCTTCGGCGATCTCCGGGGGGCCACGGTCGGCTGCAACGATCCGGTCAGTCTCAGCGGAAACTACGCTCTGCGATTCGAGATCATCCGACGCGGTGGCGATCCCGACGGCTTCGCCAATCTCGTGTTCACCGGAGGTCACCAACGTTCTCTCGACATGATCGGCGAGGGGCTCCTCGACGCAGCCGTGGTCGATTCGGTGGTGCGCACATGCCGCGCCCGGTCCGACGAGAGCGTCGACGGCCTGAGGGTGATCGAACGACTCGGGCCCTGGCCCACCCAACCCATGGTGGCATCCGTCGACGTTCCCCCCGGATTACTTGCCGACATGTCGAAGCGCCTGATCGAAGCCTCGCTGGTCGATCCGCTGGCCGCGCAACTCCGTGGCGCGGCTCTGACCGGCCTGGTTGAGGTCGATGAGCACCACTACGCACCCGTCCGAAGGGCGCTCGCCCGGATTTGACTCGGTACCCGGAGCGTCAGGCGCCGGTCAGCGCGGCAGCCACGGGCTCGTAGAGAAGCCCGGCCAGGTGACTGCCAAGCTCACCGGTGGCCTCAACCACGAGGTAGGCCCCGAACCCTCCGTCGAGATCGAGCCAGGGGACGGTGCCGTAGGCCCCGTTGTCGGTCAGCAGACCGGTGTCTCTGTGGACCCACCAGCCCATGCCGTATCCGGTGTCGGGGTCGCCGGCGTTGCCTGAATAGACATCTCCGATTCGATCCCGGTGCATGGTGTCGATGGCGTCTTGTGACAGCACGCTTGTGTCGCCACACTTGCCCCCGCGAAGCTGCATCAAGAGGAGACTCGCGTAGTCGCCGGCGTTGATGTAGGCACCGCCCTCCATGTTGGGGTTGTCCGTTACCTTGAGGGTCGACGGGTCTGCTTCGAACTCGACCGGGTAGTTGAAACCGTTCAGGGGGAGTTGTGTGAAGTGGTTGTTGAAGGCCAGCGACTCGACGCCGCACGGCTCGACATAGATCTCGTTGATCAACTCTGGCCAGGTCTTGCCCGAAGCGATCTCGGCCAACGCGCCGGCAACCTGCCATTGCGCGCCGCCGTAACGGAATTCGGTGTCGGGAGGTATCACATCGGGGTCGTCGTCCGGAGTGGTGAAGATGGTTTCGGCGCAGCTCTGGAGATCGCCGACTGCTATGTACTGGCACAGGTACGGGCCATACGCCGGGTTCGGCAGCAACCCCACCAGACCCGAACTGTTGGACAACAACTGTGATGGGGTGATGTCGGGGTGGGCGCTTCCCCAGTCGGCCACATCGGCCACAGGAGCGTTCAGGTCGATCAGGCCATCGTCCTGCAGGCGTAGCAGTACCCCGGCCACGATCATCTTCGATGAGGACGCTATGAGAGACACCCGGTCGGCATCGAAGTCGCCCCAGTACTGCTCGTGGACCACACCCCGGTCGCGTTCGACGACCACAAGCCCGGCCCCGTTGAGGTCGTTGTCATCGATGAACTGCTCCACGATCGGCGAGATGGCCGAGAAGTCGGGAGGCGGGATTGTGGGTGGCGCCGTTGGGGCGGGGGCAGCCGACGTGGTGGTGGAGACCGGGGCCGGTGCGGTGGTCGACGAAATGTCAGACGGCGCTGATGTGGGCGCGGTAGCCGACTCTGCGGGCGGGGCCGTGCCGGAGCAGGCCGCGGCCATCATGGTGGCGGCAACGAGAAGCGCCGTGGCCGGCACTTGCCTGTGGCGTGACATGGTGCGACCGTAGTCGTCCGACCGGAGGGAAGACATGAACGACACGCAAGGCGATGCCAACGATTCGCTGATCCTCGAACGCGACGGAGGTGTGGCCACGATCATCAACAACAACGCTCCGATGAACAGCTTCACGCTTGAGTATTTCGACGCCCTGGAACATGCCCTGGCCGAGCTCCGAGACGACCCGACCCTGCGGGCGATCGTGTTCACCTCGGCTGGCAACCGGAACTTTTCGGTGGGGATGGATCTGAAGCAGCTTGTATCCGGCACCGGCCGAAGTGGAGGCTTCGATGCGGTTCTCGACCAACGAATGCGGGTTCTCGCCACCATCGAGAACATGCACGTGCCCACCATCGCCACCATGTTCGGATACTGCCTGGGCGGTGGCTTGGAACTACCGCTGGCCTGCCACTTCCGGCTCTGCGCCTCCGAGGGAGCGAGAATCGGTCTGCCGGAACTGGAGCTCGGCACGGTCCCGGCCTGGGGTGGCACCGCGAGACTCACCCGCACGGTCGGTAGAAGCCACGCCCTCGACATGATCCTGAGGGCCCGCAAGATCGACGGCCGTAGGGCTCTCGAGATCGGACTGGTTCAGGAGCTGCATCCACCCGAGCTGCTCAGGGCCGCGGCCACCGAACTGGCCCGTGAACTGGCGGCAATGCCACCCGCGTCCGTTCGTGGGGTGCTCGACTGCGTGGTGGGCCACGGCGACGCGTCCCTCGAGGAGGCCCTGGCCGCCGAGCGCCGCGCCGTGGCCGCCTGCGCCGGAACCAACGATCTCAGAGAGGGCATGACCGCCTTCATCGAGAAACGACGACCAGTGTTCACAGGCGACTGACTACGTCGATCGAGGTCAACACCGAGAAGGCCTCGAGATGATCGGAGTAGGCGCTCGCGCTGTCGATACCCGGCGAGTACTGCACCTCGATGAACACCTCATCGGCACCGATCCCCGCACAGGCGACGGCATCATCGATGATCTGGTCGACCGATCCGTGAAACGGCTGACGATCCTCGCCTGTGATCTCAGCACCTATCGAGCAGTTGGCCCGTACGACCAGTTCGATCTCGTCGGGATCACGTTGCCCGGCCTCGGCCATGGCCTTGATGCCCTGGTAAATCTCGGCCATGGCCGGCACGGGGATGCCGGCCGGCAACCATCCGTCGGCCCGCTCCGCGATTCGTGCCAGCCCGGCCGGTGAATACGCGGCCAGGTAGACCGGAGGTCGTGGGCTCTGGACCGGGCGGGCCTCGAAGACCGCCTCGGGCATGGATACCCATGGGCTCGCGTGGGACACCGTGCCTCCGGCCCAGATCTTCTCGATCACGTCCAGTGAGTCCTCCATTCGTTTGGCCCGGCCCTTCCACTGGGTGCCGGTGACCTGGTATTCGTCGGGCGACCAGCCGAGACCGAACCCGGCGTTGAGCCGCCCGTCGGAGAGAATGTCGAGGGTTGTCAGGCGTCGTGCAAGGAGGACCGGGTCGTACAGCGGAAGGATCAACACACCGGTGCCAAGCCTCAGACGACTGCTGTGGGCAGCCGCGAAGGTCAAGGTGTCGAGGGCATCGAGATTGCGCTGCCACATCGGTGACAGCGTGCCGTCGCCCGCCGGGAACGGCGCCTGTGGCCTGACCGGCCAAAGCACACGGTCGTTCACCCAGACGCTCGAGTATCCGAGCTCCTCGGCACGTCTGACGGTGGTCCCGATGAGGTCCGGGCCTCCGAGAAACCCGGTCTGGGGAAGGGCGAAGCCGATCCTCATGCCGATCCCCCATCCGTGATCCGGGAGGCAACCGTGGCCAGGTCGGCCTTCGAGAGGCTGGCTTCGGCGACGCCCCAGAACAGCGCGAAGATCTCCGGCGGTGCGCCGGCCTTCATTCCGCCAAGAGTGGCCGTGCGCTCATCGGGGTTCATGGCGGGGAGCATGTATCGCAGGAACACGCACATGTCGGGCGGCGGCACCGAAGTGCGGATGGCCATGGTGATCGCCATCAGTTCGTCGACCGGGACCGCTCCCTGCAATGCCGGCATGACCACCGTCTCCTCGTCGTTCATGTGGTCGAGATAGTCGGCCACAAACCGGACCACACTGTCGTAGATCTCCGCACCAACTCTGCTGCCGGCGGTCGACTCGGCAACGAGCGAGCGGATCTCGGCGAGCCGGGCATTGATTCGATCATGGGCTTCGACAACCCTGGTGGCGGCCTCCGGTGCGTGCCGTTCGATGAGCGCCGCGAGGTGCTCACCGTCTTCATGGCCATGGTGGGTGACCAGCATCATGTCGATGTCGGCGAACAGCCGTGCGAAGGCCTCTGCATCGCGTGGACTCGAGTCGTCCAGAGCTCCCGCGGCACCGACAAGCTCGAACAGTGCCAGGCGCAGCCCCTTGTGGACCTCTCGGTACAGGTCGACCGCATCACCGGTCTGCTTGTCGGGAATTGTCGTCGCGTTGCTCATCGTTCCTCCACGAATCTCGGATGATCGGCGAGGCGTCGTGTCTCGCCGCCCCGAAGGTACGAAGAACCAGGTTCACGTGTCCCCTAGCCGAAGGCCATTTGTTCCCTAGTTCGCGTAGGGTCGCGGTGAATGACGGTTCAGCTCTGGTGGTGCTCGAGGCGGAAGGCCCCGTCGACCGTCAGGCGCAGTTGCCCGCGGCCGATTCGCTCGACCATGAACGGGTCGTTGCGTTCGGCCAGTCGGCGACGAAGTGTCAGGAGCCGGGCCTCGAGGTTGTCCTTGCCCGCGGGAAGGCCGATGTTGTGGTCGAGGCGAATCTCGCGGTTGGAGAACTCCTGACGCCCCGATTCGAGATACTCGGCCAGCATGGAGACCAGTATTCGACCGGGAACTCCCTTGATCACATAGCTGCCATCGACGAGCACGGTGCCATCGTGGTCGTAAAACGAGACCGTCGCCTCGCTGCCGCGACGCTCGGACGCAGCCGATCGCTGTGGACGCGCTGGTTCGAATCCACCGGAATCATGAAGCGCGAGGGTCACCGCCAGGTGGCCGCCGAGCACCTCGGCCAGTCGGGCATCGTCGGCGGTGAAGCGACCAGCCACCGGGCTGTCCAGATACAGCACCCCCAGGAGATGATCGTGAAGAAGCAAGGGCGTTACCAACACACTTTGTGCGTCGGGAAGACCCGACGCGGGAACCTCCGGCGGATCGTCGAAACCGCCGGCCCCCTGGGAGCCGGCCCTTGTGAGACGGTCGACGTTTCCCAGCCTCACCTGCCGCAGACGGTGTGCGGCGACCCCGATGACTCCCTCACCCACCGGCACCTCGGCCCCGATCGTGCCCCGTTCGTATCCGTTCGAGGCCACCACGAACAGCTGATCGCCCTCCGGTGCCGCCATGAACAGGATCGACCGATCGAAGTCGAACAGGTCTTCGAGCGACTCCATGGCCGCCTTGGTGGATTCGGCGAGATCACGGCACTCCGACAGGCGCCGAACGAAGGCGTCGAGCGCCATGAGCACCTCACCGGCCGACGCATCGACTCCGACGCTCACCCCGGAGCGGCCCGCCGGCGCACACCGATCAACGCGAAGCAGTTCCACCCCTCGCAGACGAAAGACGTCGAGCTTGCCTGCTTGAGCTGCGACAGCCTCGAGTTGGGTGCGGACGGCCTGGTAGATCTCGCCGGTGGTTTCCGATCGAAGCCATGTGACATCGAGTTCGTACTCGGCCATGGTCGTGGGATCAATCACCCGCAGTACAGCATGCGGGTTGGCTCTCAGGTTGGCTGCCGTCTTGCGGAGAAACTGGTTGGACAACGCGATGCGTTCCTCGTCGACATACCAGACGATCGAAAGGTAGGTGCAGTTCGGGACACCATCCGCCGACGCGGTGGCGATCGGCGATGGGATGACTCCTTGGAACGCGGGACGAATGGACGACAGGGCAACCTCGAGGGAGGTCACGTGATCTCACTCCCCGCGTCGCGACCCGGGGTCTGGTCGTAGATCTCGGTGATCTCGACGACGACCGTGCGCAGGTCACCGAGATACAGGTCGTCGGCTCCGCTGGTGACACCGATCTTGGCGACTTCGGCCACGAATCGATCGAGATGGGCGAGGGCCTCGGTGCGATCCTGCTCGGAGGGGGCATCAACATGGTGGACCACGCCCTTCACCTGCACAGTGTGGTAACTGAGAGGCTGGCTGGCTGTGACCGCAACAGCACCGATGGTTTCGAGATGTTCGAGAGTCCTCGACCCCGGCGGTGCAGTGATGGCGAGGGTCAATCGCTGGGACTCGGGGTCGTAGCGCGGACCCCAGCCCCTGGTCATGGCCGGTCGACCGTCGTCGCCACCACGATCGCCACCCCTCCGCTCATTACTTCGGCGGGATCGGAGAGGTCTGGGTTGGCCACGAAGAGCGATGGTACCTGACCGCATTGTCCGCCCGCCACGCGATCGTGCCGGCGCGGCTTGGGGCTACATTCCGGGGATGCGCCCCTTCAAGCAAGTCGACGTGTTCACCGACGTTGCCTACCTGGGTAATCCACTCGCGGTGGTGGTCGATGGCGAAGGCCTGTCGGGAGAGCAGATGCAGCGGTTTGCCACCTGGACCAACCTCAGCGAAACCACTTTTCTCCTTCCGCCGACGAACGCCGACGCCGACTACCGGGTCAGGATCTTCACCACTGGTGGCGAGCTGCCGTTCGCCGGGCATCCGACCATCGGTTCGTGCCACGCCTGGCTCGAAGCCGGCGGAGTGGCGAAATCCGACGACTTCGTCGTTCAGGAGTGCGGTGTCGGTCTGGTTCATCTTCGCCGCGACCACGACCGGCTGGCCTTTGCTGCTCCACCGCTGATCCGCAGCGGGCCGGTGGAACCCACCGACATCGACTGGATCTCCCGCGTTCTCCGCATCGACAGCAGCGCCATCGTCGACGCCCAGTGGGTCGACAACGGACCGGGCTGGGTCGGGGTGCTTCTGTGCGATGCCGATGCCGTCCTGGCGCTCGACCCCGATCTGGGGGCCGTCGACGAGTACGCGATCGGCGTGGTCGGCCCATGCGTCACCGACCCGAACGCCATCAGCCGCGACCCGTCAGACCCGGCCATCGAAGTACGGGCATTCTTCCGACTGGGAGCCGAGGCCGCCGAGGATCCGGTCACCGGGAGCCTCAATGCCTCTTTGGCCCAGTGGCTCCTGGGTGCCGGTGAACTGTCCGCTCCCTACGTGGCCTCGCAGGGAGCGGCACTCGGCCGCAGCGGACGAGTTCACGTCGACTCTTTCGATGGCCGGATCTGGATCGGCGGCCATGCCATCACGTGCATCGACGGCACCGCGAGGATCTGACAGGACCTCAGACGACAACGCGGCCGAGGAACGCGGCCAACCGATCCGCCGCGGGTGCCCCATCGGGGGCGCTCTGTTCGGGACCGTACGGGGCCGGCTCCTCGCCCCGGGGGGCATGGGCCATGTGTCCGACGGCGATGTCCCACAGCCCCTCGGCCAGCTCGGGGGCGAGGTTGGTGTCCTGTCCCGTGGCCATGGCCAGATCCCAGGCGTGCTGAAACGTGTCGAGAGCGGCCAGTCGCATCAGGTCGAGTCCCGAGAACGTCCCGAAGGGCAGGGTCACGACCTTTTCCAGCGCGCCGTCCCGACCCAGCTCGGCAATAGCCTCGCTGGCCGCACGGTCGTAGGTCAACACCAGTTCTTGCGGGGTGTGGGCATCACCGTGATCGCCGGACGACTCGCCCTTCATCGCCTGAACGACCATGCGCTGGGTGCCGATCGTGTGGTCGATCAGTTGGGTGACATTGAACGAGTCACATGGCGTCGGCTGTTCCACTTGGTCGGGCGCCACCGCTGTCAGCACACGATGGAACTCCGCTATTGCCCTTTCGTATTCGTCGGTGCTCATGGACGGGCCCCTCACGCGTCCACGAAAAGTTCGATGGTTTCCACGCGAACGCCATCGCGCTCCTCTGCGACTCGAGCCTCGGGTGTGGCCAGAGCGGCTTGGAGCGACTCCATGTCGGGCGCCTCGATCAGCACGGCCACGGTCTTGCCGTCGCCGGCCGGCGGACGAAACGGGGTGGCCTTCATGCCGCGTGCCTCGAAGAACTCGGCACGAGCCGCCGAGCTGTACCAGTGATCGACATCGTCGACGTCATGCATTGCGATGACCTGCATTGTTTGTCCCTTCGGATGGATTTCGTCCGGGAATGTCCCGGTGCCCGCATCGTGCTCCCCATCCACGGGATGCGCATCAGGGTCTCCCCCATTCGTGGACGAGCCGACCCCCATTTTCTCGAGCACCGCGGCTCACTTGGTGTCCACCCAAGGAAAACGCGCCGCGAACGCAACAACAGCGGTACGGCCCTCGACCCCGATCTTGATGGCCAGATTTCCTATGTGCCGCTCGATCGTCTTGGGTGAAACGTGGAGCGTCTCGGCGATCCCGCGAGTTGAACGAGCCTCAGACAGAAGCTCCAGAACCTCTGTCTCGCGGGCAGTGATGCCGAGCTCGCGCAAGCCCTCGGGTACCCGTTCGTCGGAGCGTCGCCGCCGCGGAAGCGCCGCTCCGAACTTCGACAGCAAGGCCCGACACGATGATGCGAGACGCTTCTCGCCTCTTGTCTCGAAGTAGTTGTATCCGTCTCGCAACCATGCGACGGGGTTCCCCCACCCGTCGGCGTGAGCGGACTCGGCCACGAGTCGGCGGGCGTGATGCTGGAACCACGGGGTGGGCTGAACACGTTCGGCATCAGCGAGGTGAGAATTGGCTTGTTCGCGCTGCCCCCGTCTGCCGTGGAGAACCGCCTGGGCGTAGTTCCGGTAGCTGTCGATCATCACGTGATTCGGACCTACATAGGCATCAAGTTCGTTGATGGCGTCGTTCCCGTCGTCGGACAGAGCTTGGAACAACACCCAGACCCCGCGCTCGGGGCAAGCCAACGCCGGGGTCATCAGCAGGTGCTCTCGGGCCTTGTCCAGAGCCGCCGCGGTCTTGGGGAGATCGTCACGATCCATCCAGAAAACGGCTCGGGCAACGGAGTTGAGCGCCACAACGTCAGGGTGGGAGTCCGAGATCACCAGGCTGTCGGCCAGCAACCGCTCCATCTGGTCCTTGTCGCCGCGGTGGGCAGCAGCAAGAGCCAGGGACGTGGTCGCCATGCCGCGCAGCGCTGGGAGGTGGAGTTTCTCCGACAGCTCGATGCACCGGCGGGCTGCGGGTTCGATCTGGTCGTTGTTGCGGTGGTCGTTGGCTTGTAGAGCGAGGAAGTTGTCGAGATGGGCGACGACCACGAGTGCCCCGGCATCCGCTGCTTCCTCACGTGCAGCCAGGATCTGATCGGGAGGCTCATAGCTCCAGAGCGCCAGTGATGATCGCTCCATGAGCCCACGCAGTTTCCACCCGGGGAGCCCGTGATCCCGGCCGATCCGGATCACCTGGTCGAAGGTCGCGCCCGGGTCACCGACGCCGCGGCCCCGCTCGCATCGACCGAGGACCAGCGCAGCCGCGGCCTGCAGTTCATGATCGCCGCCCCGTTCGGCCATCCTCAGAGCGGAGCGGGCCAGCACCGCGGCGTCGCTGAACTGGCCCTGGCCCACGGCAAGCTCGGCACTGACCGCGTCGACCCGCGCCCTGACGAGATGCCCTGTCGCCACCTCGGCATGAAGCCGGGCGATCGCCGCGTACTCCCCGGCGGTCTCCCACCTGCTGGCCCCGGCCGCGGCACTGGCCACGACCAAGTGGGCATTGGTGAGCTGGTCGGGACCGTCGGCGGCCTCACACAATCGTCGACCGACATCGAGCGCATCGTCGACAGCCCCAATGCTGGCCAGAACCGACACCAGCACTTCCCCGATCTCGAACCATTCGGATCCGGCCCTGTCGGAGAAGGACCACGCGCGACTCAGCATCGGGGCCGCACTCGACAGTGCCCCTCGTCTTTGGGCTCGTCGCGCCGCCATGAACAGGAGCTCGGCGGCGCGGCCCGTGTCGCCGGCCGCCTCCGCCAGCGCTGCGGCCTGTTCGCCGAGCTCGTCCCGTAGCTCGGGCCGAACAAGTTCGAGCGCGGCCAACGCCCGGCGGGCTGTCTCGACCCGCTCAACCGGGAGCAGCTGCTCGAGGACGGCGTCTCTGGTGAGGGAATGGCGAAACTCGAAGATCGTCGGGCCGGAATGATTCGCGCTCAGGAGTTGAGCGTTGATCCCGGCGCGCATCGCGTCGGCGACCGCAGCCATCGGAGCACCGAGTGCGGCCGCCAGCAGCTCAATGTCGAAGCGATCACCCAGCACAGCCGCGACCCGCAGCGCGGCGGTGACTTCATCATCGAGGGTGCTCATTCTTCGACGTACCAGCTCTGCGAATCGGTCTGGTACCGCAGGCCCCACAGCCGACTGGACGCTCCAACCGCCGGCAGACGAGGTGATGGTTCCGTCGGTGACACTGGTCGACAGCAACTCCTCGACCAGAAACGGCAGCCCGTCGGCGAAGTTGTTGATCAACGACATCACGTCGGCACCCACGTCCTCGGCGCCGAGACACATCGAGGTCATCTCGGCCAACTCGTCTCCTGACAGCCGCCGCAGTTCCAGCTTGGTCACCGACCCCCGCGACAGAAGATCGTGCAGGACCCGGTCGAAGTGATCGGCGTGACCGGTTCGACTGGTGGCGAGACAGAGAACCGGGGCACCCGCCACGTTGTCGGCCAGATACTCGAGGACCGCGGCTGTCTCGGGATCGGCCCAGTGGAGATCCTCGAGCACGACCACACACGCTTGGTCGGCGATGGATGCGAGAAGCCGAAGGAGTCCTTCGCCGATCTCCATCGCGCTGGCCCGGTAGGGCTGCTCGCCTGCCACCCGCCACTCTGGAACGATCTGGGCAAGGGCACGTTGCTGGCTGGGCGACCCGGGGGGAGTTCCGGCACGGCGAAAGTGACCCGACAGCGCCTCGAACAGCGGCCGGAACGGGACCGGTGTCCCGGTATCGACGGCTCGGCCCGTGAGGACCGGGATCCCTTTCCGGGTGGCGGCGCCGCAGAATTCGGTCACGAGGCGCGACTTCCCGATGCCGGCCTCTCCGGTCAGCCAGACCACGCCCCCGCTCCCGGCGATGGCCCGGTCGAGCGAGGAGTCGAGGGTCGCCATCTCATCGGAACGCCCGATCAGCGACGGACAGGAAATCTCGAGCATCGGGACAGTCTTGCAGGAACCGTTCGCCCTGCTCGCACGGTGGCGCATGAAACGTCGCGAGAAGGAAGGGTTCCCGGCGGAGGCTCACGGGATCGCGGTGCAAGCCATTCACCGAATACGATCGCTGTCCGGCCCTCGGCGTGGCCGAAGCATTCGACCCGCGCCACTTCATCGGGTGGGAACCAGACATCGACCGTCATGTCACGATCTCCTCGCGATGCATCAGCGAAGGTGACGGTCTCCACGCCCACGTCAAAGGACCCGAAACCATCACCGATCGACATCTCTTGGGGCCCGGTCGGGTCTCGCGACAGGATCACAAACCCGCATTTCTCCCGGCCTTCATCGCTCGGCGTACTGCCATCGCGGCAAGCTCAGCCCGTCCCGCCACTCCGAGCTTGGCAAACACATGACTGATGTGGACCTTGACAGTGCCGGTGGCGATGAACATCTTCTCGGCAATCTGTGGATTGGTGAGACCATCCGTGACGAAAGCCACCACCTTCCGTTCCGTCGGCGTGAGGCTCTCCCATCCGCTACTGGGACGGCCGCGTTCACCACGAGAGCGCGACACGTATCCCACAGCCTCTTCAAGGTCGAGTCGGGTGCCTTCCGCCCAGAATTGATCCAGTTCGTCGTCGCCGAGCGCCACGCGGAGTCCAGCGATCGTGATTCCCACTGCCTCGGCATCCGGCGGCAACGCCACGATGCCCAGTCGTGAGCGCTCAACTGCCGCAGCGGCAAGGCACCGGGCCGCCTCGGCCGAACTGCCGACCGCGGCAGCAACAGTGCCGAGCGCCTCCAGGGACTCGACGATGTCGGGCCTTCGCCTCAATCGCACGAAGACGGGCAGCGACGAGTGGACCAATCGTTCGGCGTCCTCAAAGTTGTGACGATCCAGGGCGACACGTGCCCGCTCCAAGCCGACCCGTGCACCGAGCCACTCGTTACCGGACCCCTCGGCCAACTCGGCTATCTCATCAAGCAAGTCGATCGCGCTGTCGATGCCCCCGGTCCACCGGAGTGCCGACGCCAGCACCATCGCAGGAATGGCCACCAAGAACGGGATTCCGTGATCTCGTTGTGCCTCGTGGACGGGAGACAGCAAGTCGACTGCCGCCTGCGCATCGCCGCGTGCAATCTCCAGACGACCGAGATTGGCCATCAGGTCGGGAATGGCGAGTCCGCCACCGGATGCGTCGGCGCGTTGGAGCAGCGGGACGGTCTTCTGACGTGCCCACTCGTAGTCGCCCTCCATGATGTCGATCGCCCACAGCCAGGCCCGGCTCATACCCCCGGTGATCGGTTCCCCCACGCGGTCACACATCTCGATGGCTACTTCGAGATGCATCCGTGCCTGCTTCAGGTCGCCTCGGTGGGCCGAGAATGTTCCGACCAACCCGTGGTACCAAGCGAGGAAGTACGTGGAGTCGAGCTCCAACGCATGGTGCAGAAGCAGCTCCATGTCGTCGACCACACTAGCTTCGTCCTGCGCACTCCAGGCTGCGGCCGTGATCATCTTTCGGCTGTTGATGACAGCCCACTCGTCTCCGATGCGCAGCCCGATTTCGATGCTGCGCTCCAGTCCGGGCCGAGCTTGGGTCGGGGTCATCACCGCGGATGCGAATCCCACGGCGTTAAAGGCTCGAGCTCGGGCCCAGTCGTCGTCGAACAATTCGGCCAGCTCAATCGCTTCTGGTGCGCGCACACTCATGGTCTCCAGGTCTCCGCGGTACAGAGCGATGTGCGCTGCGCCCCAACACGCTCGACCGCGGAAGATCGTTGGTCTGGGATCCGTCTGCTCCAGCAAGCGCTCGAACCAACGGCTTCCACGGCCAAGATGACCAGCCAGGTCCCAGAACAGTGTGAGCGAGACCGCGAGGCGCAGGGCCTGCTCCCTTCGCCCCGAGGAGTCAGCGAACTCGAGAGCCAATTCAAGATTGTCATGTTCCGTCTCGAGCATGTCGAGCAGTTGCGCGCTGTCACGGAACGCCATGTCAGGGGCGACCCTCTCTGCGAGGGACAAGAAATAGTCGAGATGGCGGCTACGTACATGCTCCCCCTCGCCTGACTCGTTCAAGCGCCCAACGAGGTATTGACGAACGGACTCGAGAAACCGGTAACCACCACCCCGACGACCGTGATCGACCTGAACGATCGATTTGTCGACCAACCGTGTCAGCAGGTCGAGAATCTCGTAGCGATCGATGAGGTCGTCGGCAGCAATGCCCTCGGCTGCCTCCAGCGTGAAACCGGACATGATCGCCAAGCGACGAGCCAAGACTCGTTCGTCATCATCGAGAAGGTCGTGGCTCCACGCCACGGAGGCCTCGAGGGTCTGCTGCCGAGCCATCGCTGTTCGACTGCCACCGGTGAGCAGCCTGAACCGATCGCAGAGTGCCTCGGCAATGGCGGCTGTACCCATCATCCGGACCCGCACCGCGGCAAGTTCAATCGCCAAGGGAATCCCGTCGAGGCGTTTCACGATCTCTGAGATGTCGCTGATCTCCGCCTCGCTGGGTCGATATCCGGGCCTGGCGCTCCTCGCGCGCTCCACGAACAACTCGACTCCGACATCGGGTTCGAGTGACGGCACACGCCATGTTTCCTCGCCCGCGAGACCGAGCGGTTCGCGGCTGGTGGCGATCACCCGCAGCGTGGAGCAGTGCCTGAGCAGGTGGTCCACCGTTGATCTGACGCCATCGATGACCTGCTCGCAGTTGTCGATCACGAGAAGCCCGTTGAACTCCTTGAGCTGGTCGACGAGGGTTTCTGTCAGGGGTTTGCCGAATTCCTCGCGCAAACCCAGCACTCTGGCGATCTCAACCGCGACTTGTTCAGGGTTGGCGATGGAGGCCAACTCCACACACCACACTCCGTCGGCGAATTGTTCAAGGACTTCCGTCGCCGTTCGGAAGGCAAGCCGGGTCTTGCCACACCCACCGGAGCCTGTGAGCGTGATGAGCCGCTGGCGGAGAAGATCCGACTTCAGAGAAGCAACCTGTTCGTCGCGGCCTATCAGGCCCGACAGTTGGACGGGCAGATTCGTCGGCGCAGCGCTGATCGAGCGCAGAGCGGGGAATACCGACTCGAGATCATCGTGGGTGAGCTGCCATACCCGCTCGGGGCGATCCAGGTCCTTCAGGCGATGAGATCCCAGGTCCAGGAATCCGACACCGGGAAGGGCCGAATCGGCGACGACCGCTCTTGTGGCATCGGACACCAATACCTGCCCCCCGTGTGCGAGAGACCTAAGCCGAGCGCAGCGAATGATCGTTGGGCCAAAGTAGTTTCCCTCATCGCGTAGCAGGACCTGCCCGGTGAGGATCGCCATTCGAACCTTCAACGGCCGCCCGTCGGGCCATGACTCCACCCGGAACGCACGTTGCACATCCAACCCACACGCAATCGCGTCCACGGCGCTGCGAAAGGCGGCCACCACACTGTCGCCCTCGCCTTGTTCGACCGGGCGCACGCCGTTGTGTAGCTCTATCGCCGTGTCCATCAGCTGATAGTGCCGGTCAACAGCCAAAGCCATGGCATCGGAACTCGCCTCCCACAGGAGGGTCGATCTCTCAACATCGGTCAGGAGAAGGGTGACCGTTCCATCCGGAAGGTTGTCAACCACAGGCGCCGCCATCGCCGAGTGTCTCATTGAAGTTGGCCTCGTGTCCATAGCCACATCGTGAGAACCCCAGCTGGTGATTACATCTGCCAGATGGCGTATATGCCGGCTGTCGGAGGCGACTATCTCCTGCCGGCTACGGCCAGCGCCTCGCTGAGCGAACTGGTGATGCCAAGTTCACCGGCCCAATGTTGCAGGTATTTCATGTCGAGGTCCTGCGCGGACAGAACCGCGACCACGTCGCGAAACTGCTGTTCGGACTCTGAACGCAACCGCCACTCCAGCTTCGCGAGAACCGTGTCTTCGGCTGTTGCGATGAACAGTTCCACTCCACCAATCGTCACGGCCTGTCGTCGGCGGACCGCATCAACGGCATCGTCCACGTAGTAGCGAGATCGGTCGAGGGCGCTGACGAACCTGTCGATCGACTGAAGTGTCGGCTCGATGACCAGGTCAATGTCACGGGTCATTCTCGGCTCGCCGTGAAGCGATGACCGCCCTCAGGAGCTCGAACGGCACCGAACCGCCCGATCGGCAGTCGTATCGCCATGGAGGAGGCGCAACCATTCGAGCGACACCTCGGCATCGGTCCACTCCGGGTGGCGCGCCCTAATGCCTGCAACCGCCAACACCTTCGCCTCTTCGGCCATCTCCGTGGCGCGGGTCACCCTCTGGGCGCCGCTCATCGACGCGAAGATGCCCGTCAATCGAAGACGCACATGGTCTGGGGTGTCCGTCGAGGTCACCCCACAGCCCTAGTGTCCTGTCACAATCCCTCTGCACCTTCGGCACGATCCGGTTGGATGGCACGACACCGTTGTGCAACTCACGCGACAGTGGGGACTGAGTGGGCGCAGAGGGACTCGAACCCCCGACATCTTCCTTGTAAGGGAAGCGCTCTAGCCAACTGAGCTATGCGCCCGGAAACGTGGAGGCTAGCGGCACCGGCAGGCCGGGCCTGCCAAGAATCAGAGGACAAGCACCGAATCGCCGCCCTCAACCACCCTGCGGCGCAGCGCCAACACGTCCTGCGCCTCACCCTCCAGGAATGGCGGGTTGTCGGGGTCGATCCACTTGGCGTCGAGCAGTTCGGCCGAATGAATCGTGATGCCGTCGAGATCCGAACCCGGGACCGGGGTCGACCGGAACACAATGTCGATACGCCGCGGGCCGGCATCGAAGATCACCCACGGCTCTCCGGTGATGATGACATTGAGACCGAGCTCCTCTCGCAGCTCGCGACGCACTCCGGCCTCAGGATGTTCTCCCTTACCGAGCAGTCCGCCCGGGAGGGCCCAGCCTTTGCGGTATGCGGGTTTCACCAGCAGCCAGCGGCCATCGTCACGCTCGATGATGGCCAACGCTCCGGCGGTCCAACTCGGGGCCACCGACCGGATGATCGTGCGGCGAAACGCACGCGGTAGAAGACCGAACACCTTCAGCACGAGCCGGTAGACGATTCTGATCACGAGACCAAAGCTAGTGACCGACGGCCGCAGCGCGTCTCGATTCGACGAGTTGCGCGAGAAGCGTCCCGCCGGCAGCGATCGGGCTTCTGCGAGCCGCATGGTCGATCACCACGAGATCACGACCGAACGCGTCGACCACCTCGATCCCGACCTCACGGCACACGAGCAGCGCACCCATGTAGTCCCACGGCCCGAGCGCGTCGTTGTCGTAGTCGATGTAGGCATCGAAGCGGCCGTCGGCCACCGCGCACATGTCGAGCGCGGTCGCGCCCATGCACCGGAACTGGGCCCAGCCGCCATGGGCCGGCGGAAGGGCGTTGACCACCACGATCGCGTCGGCCAGGGCAACCGGATCGATCGGCATCAACTGCTGATCATCGACCGTCGCTCCCCCACCCCTCACTGCCGAGTACCTGACCCCGGAAGCGTGATCGTGTACCACAGACACCCAGGGACCACTCTCGTCGACCACACACATGGAGGTGGCGTACCAAGGGAGCATCAGCGAGGCGTTGGTCGACCCGTCGAGCGGGTCGAGCACGACCACTGGACCGGTGCCGTCTGACAACCCGCTCTCCTCGCTCAGCACCCGCAGGCCAGATTCGGCCAGGACACCGACCGCCACCGCATCCGCGGAAAGGTCGGGCGAGTATTGGCCGACCCGAAGCCCCGATGGCCCCCAATCCTGCTGGCCTGACAACACATCGACGATCGCGTCGGTCGCCTCATGGAGCACGTCGAGTAATCGGGCGTCGTTCACCCCAGAAGTAGACCACGCCCCACCGCCGATGGCCGGGACCTTCCCATCCCGGCAGAGGCCGCGACGATATGGGTTCGATTCGTGGCAGGATTGGAGCGTGGCAGTCATAGACCTACAAGGCTTCGTGGCCGACTTGAAGGACCACGTCGCCGAACACGGATTCCATGTTCACGACGAGCGTCACTTCATAGAGACCTACACCAACCGGCAGACATGGGAAGTCGACCTACACCCCGACAACGCCTGTGCCGGCCCGCTCGACATGCACGTGTCCATCGAGATCGGCCCCCGGGCGCTCATCGAATTCGAGGATGAGGTCAACCGGGTCGGTGAAGACGGTGAACCAAGCGATGAGATCAAGATCCCGTTCACGGTCAGTTTCGCCCTTCCCCCTCTGCGCACAAGCCCCGACCTTCTGGTGCTGGCAACCGACCTTGCCGGCATCGGCGGACCCGAGCTTCCCCTTGATGTCACCGCGGTCGACGGGTTTGCTGCGGTCACCGACTCACCCGAACGCGCGGTGAGCATCGTCGGACGGGTCGAGGTGCCCCTGTCCCGCATATTCATGGGCCAGGAAGTTCTCTGCGACGTGCTCGATCGCTGCCACCAGATCGGTGAGTTTCTGCTCGACCGGGCCCCCGCCTGGCTCGGCGAATACTGAACCTCCGCCTCTGCCAGGTCGGACCAGGCTCGGTCAGACCATCTTGCGCAGGGCCTCCAGGGCCTGATCGGCATGGGTGGTCATGTTGGTCTCGCTGCTGATGGCCTTCACCACACGTCGGTCCGTGTCGATCACGAACGTGGCTCGCTTCGACGGAAGCGGTCCGAGCCGCTTGACCCCGAAGGCTTTGGCGACCTCACGGTCGGGATCCGACAGCAGTGGGAAACCAAGATTGTTCGTATCGTCGAATTCCTTCTGCCGATCCACCGGATCGGCGCTGACACCAACTCGCTGGGCCCCGAGTTCCGCGAACTCGCCGGCCAGCTCACTGAAGTGCCGGCTTTCGATCGTTCAACCGGGGGTCATGGCCTTCGGGTAGAAGAACACGACCACCGGCCCGGCCTCGACAAGTCCGCTGAGGCTGACTGAGGCACCCGACTGATCAACGAGGGTGAAGTCGTCGACGACATCGCCTTCTTTCATGTGGACACTCCGTGTGGGTCGGATTGAGGGTCGGCCGCGACCCTAGTCGCTGTCGCGCCCGGAGAGTTCGGCAGTGATGTCGCGACCTGCCTTCACCGCCTCGGCGACAACCGCCTCCGTGTCGAGATCTGCGAACACCCGACGCTCGATCAGGAGCCGACCATGCACCATCACATGGGTCACATCGGTCCGACCCGCTTGGTATACGAGGGTGGTGAACGGGTCGAACATCGGAACGTTGTGGGGTGCAGATGTGTCGACAACGATCATGTCGGCCCGCTTGCCTTCGGTGATCGACCCGATGCGATCATCCATCCCGAGTGCCGACGCTCCTCCGATCGTGGCCAGGCCAACGATCTCCCGGGCGGTGAAACTCTGCGGGCGTTGGGTGGAGTACTTCCCCAGGGTCGCCGCCGCCCGCATCACCGCGAACATGTCGTAGTCGTTCGAGGCGGTCCCGCCGTCGGTGCCGAGCCCGACCCTGATCCTGCGACTGAGCATGTCGTCGACCCGGCAGATACCCGAAACCGTCTTGAGATTCGAGATCGGGCAGTGGGCCACAGCCGTGCCGGTGTCGGCAACGAGATCAAGGTCGGAATCGTCGAGGCGGATTGCGTGGGCCAGCACGGTCCGCTCCCCCAGGACGCCAACCGCCCCGAGGTGCTCAACGGGACGATGCCCGTACCGCTCGCGAATGGTGGCGTCCTCCTCCTTGGATTCGGCGGCGTGGATGTGGAACAGCAAATCGTTGGCCTCGGCATCGCGCCATATCGCCTGCAGATGGCCGGGGCCGACGGTGTAGCCGCCGTGGGGGGCTGTGGTTACCTGCACCAGCGGATCGGTACCGAACTCGACAAGAAGGCCGGCCAGTTCGGCTGACCGCTGCTCGGGGCTGAGGCCGTCGGGACCGGGAAAGTCGAGATAGACGGTTCCGGCGAGCAGCCGGAACCCGATTTCGGAGGCGTTGCGCAGTGCGCTGGCGGGATCGAAAAACATGTCGTTGGCGGTGGTGATGCCGGCCAGGAGATGCTCGGCCATCGCCAGTCGTTCTCCGGCGTTGAACCAGCCGTTGGCGATGCCGAGCGCCTCGATTGGCCAGATCTTCTCCAGGTATTCCCCGGTGGTCACGTCCTCCACCAGCCCCCGGGTGATGGTGCCGGCCAGGTGGGTGTGGGTGTTGACGAACCCCGGCATCAGGATTCGGCCGCCAAGGTCGATGACCCGGTCGGCCACCGAGCCTCTCAGTTCCGTGGTCGATCCCACTCCCGCAATGGTGGCGTCCTCAACCAAGACCGCCCCGTCTTCGATGACCGGTCGAGATCCATCACTGGTGATCACCAGCCCGTGAGTGAACAGCGTTGACGACATGACATCCGATCCGACTGTGATTCGTGGGCGGCAAACTACCCGCTGACCGATACGACACGCCTAGTTTGGCGGCATGGATCAACTCATGGACGGACGCGTGGTCATGGTGACCGGTGCCGGCGGTGGCATCGGTCGGGCCATCGTTGAGCGCCTCGAAGCTGTCGGAGCTGTGGTGGTTGCGATTGTCCACTCTGAATCACACGTGTCGACCGGGTCGCCCGACTCCGTGGTCGCCTTGGATCTTTGCGATCCAGAGGCCCCAGCGAGGGCAGTCGATGCCGCTGCCAACGTCCACGGACGTGTCGACGGGCTCGTCAACTGCGCCGGCATTCAGCCGGTTGTCGAGTTCGCCTCAATGAGCGACTCCGAATGGCGCGAGGTCATCGACACCAACCTCACTGCCGCCCACCGCCTCACGCAGGCCGTTGCCCACCTGATGGTCGATACCGGACGGCGAGGTTCGATCGTCCACCTGACGTCGATTGAGGGCACCCGTCCGGCTGCCGGACACTCCCACTATTCGGTCGCCAAGGCCGGGCTGATAATGCACGCGAAGGCCGCGGCGCTCGAACTCGGCCCCCACGGTGTGCGGGTCAACTCGGTTTCTCCCGGGCTCATCGATCGACCGTCTCTGCTCGCCGACTGGCCCGAAGGGGTCGCCGCTTGGACCGCTCATGCCCCACTCGGTCGGCTGGGAACCGGACACGATGTCGCCGACGCTTGCCTGTTTCTGCTCTCCGACATGTCGAAATGGATCACGGGCACCGATCTGGTGGTCGACGGCGGGATGTCAGTGGTTCAGCCGTGGTGACGCCGGTCGACGACATCATCGCGACGCTGGGGCTGGAGCCTCTGCCCGACGAGGGCGGAATGTGGAGCCAAGTCCTCATCGACGAGAACTCGACGGCCATCTACTACCTACTGAGCGGCGATGACTTCTCGGCTCTTCATCGCCTGCCGGGGACCGAGGTCTACCACCACTACATGGGGGCGCCGTTGGAGATGCTGTTGTTGCATCCCGACGGCCTGGTCACCCACCCGGTGCTCGGCACGGATCTGGCCGCCGGTGAACGGCCGGCGATCGTGGTGCCCGGTGGGACATGGCAGGCCAGCCGGAGCCGCGGATCCTGGACCCTGATCGGCACCACCATGTCTCCGCCGTTCGAATTCGGCGACATGGAGATCGGCGACACTCGGTTGCTGGAGGAAACGTACCCCTCGGCCGCCGGAGAGATCCGATCGCTGGCCCGTTGAGGGACGACGGGCGGCTTGGCCGCCACTGGAAACATCGGGAGCCGACCGCCCAGGCGACCGGCTCCCGAATCGGGGGATTTCAATTGCGGTTGATCGTGGGACCAATCACAACCAGTTGACCTGAATCCATCCGTCGTAGGCGCTGACGACGTGGTAGTCGTCGTCCCAGCCTTCGGACCCACCGTCGGGACGATCCGGGTCCCAGTAGGCGGTGGCCATGAAGGAACTGCCGCCCACCGCGAACTGGGCATCCTGAGGATCGCCGGTGTTCATCGGTCGGCCGAACTCGAAGGTCCAGGTTCCCTCACCGTCCTCGGCTGTCGCCGTGTGGGTCCAGACACCGGTCAGGCTGTTCTCGGCAGTTGCCGTGTCGTCATCCTCACGGTTGGTGGTGGACTTGGCGTACTCATCGTCGAGGTTGCAGGCCGGATCGTTGCCGCTGGCCTCAGTCGAGCCGGAAACGGCTCCGCCGCTGGCCTGTCCCGAGGCACAGTCGAGTTCCCAGTGCCAGATGTCGACCATTCCCAGTGTCTCTTCGCGGGCAGTGTCCTCGGCGCCCATGTGCTCAGGAGCTCCGTCGGTTATCTGCCATTCCACACCGGCCGCTCCGGACAGGTGGGCATTGTCCGGATTCCAGTTGAGATCATCACTCACCTGGAACAACACGTAGGCGTTGGTGCCGTCGTGAGCGACCTTGATAACCGCATCGTGCGGCAGTGCCGGCTCCCCGGTTATGGGCTGCAAGACGACATCGAGCGGGGCGATGTCGGCCCAATCCGAGGCATCTCCGTCGACGGTGATGGAGGCGTTGGGGGCCTCGATCGTGTGGCCGACCTCCGGTTCGCCGGCGGCCTCGGTCGTGCTCGGTGCATCGCTCTGGCTCAGTGCGCCCGTCTCGTCGGTACCACCGGTCTCGCTGCCCCAGTTGACCTGCATCCATCCGTCCATGGCGGTTACCACGTGGTAGTCGTCATCCCAGCCATCAGTACCACCGTCGGGGCGGTCCGGATCCCAGTAGGCGACATTCATGAGGCTGCTTCCTCCGGGCACGAACGTGGCGTCCTCTTCGTCACCGGTAGTCAGCGGACGACGAATCTCGAAGCTCCATGTGCCGTCGGCATCCTCGGCAGTGGCGCTGTGGCCCCATACTCCGAGTAGCGAATTCTCCGCCGAGGCGGTCTTGTCGTCATCACGTTGGTCAGTGGCGGTGGCATGCTCGTCGTCGAAGTTGCAGGCGGCGTCGTTGCCTCCGTCTCCGTTGCCGGGGCCGCTCACCGCGCCACCGGCCTGGACGCCCGAGTCGCACTGGAGCTCCCAGTGCCAGATGTCGACCAGACCCAAGCTGGTCTCACGATCAGCGTCGAGCGCGCCCATGGCCTCACCGGCCCCGGACTCGACCGCCCATTCGATGGCCGCCGCTCCCGACAGGTGGGGGTTGTCGGGGTTGAAATTGCGGTCGTCCTGCACTTGGAAGAGCACGTATGCGTACTCGTCGTTGTGTGCCACTTTCACCGTGGCGTCGTGCGGAACGGCGGGCTCGTCGGTGATCGGCTTCAGCGTGACATCCACTCCGGGGATGTCGGCCCAGTCGGACGGGTCGCCATCAACCGAGATCGAGGCGCCACCAGGGGCTTCGATGACTGCCGAAATGACCTGATCGGGTGAAATCCCACCCGATGTATCGGTGGTAGCGGCTGCGGTGGTCGTCGTCTGTGAGGCGGCCTCCGTGGTGGGCGTGGTACTGGCGCTGTCGCTTGTGTTGCCACAAGCTGCTGCCAACAGCGGCAGTACCGCGAGGGCCGCTATGGCTCTCTTTGCTCTCATAATCTGAATCTCCTGGCTCGAGGAACAAGAGCATCACACCCCCTGTGGGCCTCAACCATCAGGGCCGTAGGTCCTAAAATCGGCAAATTCATCAACTTTGCACATAAGTAGATGGATTACATCTCCAGTACCGATCGACACCTATCGCCCACATCGCCGCAAATGCTGCATGAATGCGCCGGCGATTTTCGGGTGGGCACCCCATTGGCAAGGCCACCTCGCAGCGAACTATGAGCCGGTGGTGCGTTGCGGTTGGCTGGTCGGTGCCCTCATCGTGGTTGCAGTGGGATGCAGCAGCGGAAGCAGCCCCACGCAGGTATCGAAGGAAGTGGCTGCAACCCAGTGCGGCCGGGCCGCCGACTCGCTCAGCGACTTCAAGATGGCCAGGCAGTACCTCAACCAGGACGGCATGGTTCAAGCCATCGACGCGATGCGAGAGATCAGCTCCGCTTACCCGGGCACCGATATCTCGGAGTTGGTGGATACCGCCCTGGCGGCCATGACTCCCATGATCCAGTTCCAACAGAACACCGACGATTTCGCGGCAATCGCCCTTGAGTTCCGTCGGTCGGCTTCAGTCCTTGGGCTGTGGTGCATCGACCACACGTCTCCCGACGTGTCCGCAGATTTGGCACAGCGCTTCTTCAGGGGGAGCTGAACCAAGAAGCTGGATGCTGCCGTTGCATCTTGTCGAGCCCGGTCACGGCGTGGCATCAATCGTGGAATCGTCGGCAAGTGCCTGGTCGACGACTGGCTGCCAGGCCGTTCTCAACTCGATCGGAAGGACCAGATCGGCCCACACCTCACACAGCAGCACGCCGTCGACGATGGCGGCGATGTCTTCCGGGGTGCCTTCCCGGAGAGTGATCTCATATGCGCGCAACCTGTCGCTTCGTTGGGCGAGATCGAAGCAGCGCGGTGGGCCGCTCCACCACAGATGAGTGCCGGCCTCGAATGACCGCAACGCCACCCCAGCAGGCAGACGCCACAGCCTCGACGGCACCGCGTATGGTCGTCGACCCTCGGTCCAGTGCCACACAACCGGGCGATCGACGTGCCATGCGGCTCCGGCCGCGGCCAACAGGCCAGTCGCGGTCGCCACACGGGGCTCTCTCCGGCCCGACTCATACGCGGTGATGTTCGGACGGGCAATGTCGGTCAGCCGAGCCAAGTCGGATTGAGTAAGGCCAGCCTCATGACGGACGGATCTCAGAGTTTCAGCAAACCGCATGAAGGTATCGTATTCGATACATGCGGCTGGCACAAGCGCAGGAGAGTGACCGCACCAGTACGCGTCGAAATCAGTGGCCCAGACTCGCCAGGCGCGCTTTGCGCACCCAGCGAAGTCGATCCCCGCTATTCCCCTGAGACAAGCCTGAGGTCCGAATCGGGCGCGTCAACAATCCGCTGCAGGGTTCTGGCGGTGGGGCTCGTGGAGCCTCTCTCGATGCGGCTGATCTCCCGCTGATCGATGCCACAGCGCTCGGCGAGATCGGATTGGGTGAGCCCGCGACTCTCACGCAACTCGATGATCTGCATGGCGATGCCGTAAGCGCGAGCGAACACCTCGCCCACGGCCTCGGACACAGGAGCCAGTCGCGCCCGACGGTTAGCCATGATCCTCTGATAGCTGCGATCCACGTCGACACCTCCACATCCACACCGTGGCAACGAATCGACCCCTTGGAGAAAGCGTCCCCCCGGAGACGCTCACCCGACGTCGAACTGGTGGGCCTGGTGGGTATCGAACCCACGACCGAGCGATTATGAGTACCGCCCAAACCGTCCAAACAGTGGCATCCAGTACCGTGGCCTGCGGTTTTGTCCACGCCCCCGTCCGCCTGGTGATGTTGGATATCGGCCCG
Organism: Actinomycetes bacterium; assembly: GCA_024276355.1. Lineage (GTDB taxonomy): Bacteria > Actinomycetota > Acidimicrobiia > Acidimicrobiales > Aldehydirespiratoraceae > SZUA-87. Next base: position 28,623 of record JAJRXJ010000017.1, read on the forward strand.
TGGCGCTGAAAATGTTGGATGGAATGTTGGACGTAGCTCATGTGGACAGCGGTCGTGACCGGTGTGTCGCGTCTTGAGCGGGCTGCAGGGCCGAACCGAAGTTCGACATCCCATAGTCTTCATTCGTGCTCACTTCAGTGATCCATCGCTGCCTACCGCATCAAGTCGCCGATCGGATCAGACCACCGTCGCAGAGATTCACCGGTCCAGCCATAGCCCTTGACAGGCTTCCTGGGGGGGGGGGATATCCTCTTTGCTGTCGGGAGCAAGTACCACATAGTCAAGATTCTCGGTGGAGGCTTTGATGGTGAAAGCGTGTAAGAATGTCACGGTGGCAGTGGCTGGGCTCTCCGTGACGGGGGTGGTCTTAGCCGCGATGATCATTCTGGGAAGTGCAGCGTCCGCAGGCCCGTTTAAGGCCGGATACTATGCGGACTCTGCAACGCACACCTTCCTATATCCCGATATGCAGTACTCGGCGGCAAACAGAGACTGGTCGCCATGAGTCGATCAAGTTAGATCAGTTGACGTCGATCCAACTGATGTGAACACCTTCCAAGTCTCCTACCACTACAGTTCGTCATACTTCTACCCATACGTCGACGTATCCTGGTGGACGGCAGATATGCCAGACGTGCCAGGATCGACTTGGTGTGACCAAGTGTATTCTGGCAGCGTTTGTGATCATTGGCACATGAACTTTGACTGGACCATTGTCGACGATTCGACACAGGATTTCATCGCGTGCCAAGAAGTCGCTCATACCCTTGGGCTCGGCCACAACAACGACGCTGACACTGTTCCGGATCACGGTTCATGCACCGCTAACGATGAGGACGCCTATGTAGCGCATGTGGGTAGCAACGATCGCCACCATCTCCTATCGCATGATCAGTGGCACCTCAACCAAGGATACTGATGGAAACACCCGGGAACGCGAGCTGGTACCACCCCTCGTCCAAAATATCATGGCGTGTCGTTGCACCCGCTATACTTCTTGCTCTTCTCTCCACCTCTTGTGGATCACCTGCCTCTAGTGTGGACGGAGTCAATCTCAGTGGTGGGCCGGTGTATATGCAGGTGACAGATAAGGCATATTTCACCTCTGTCAGTCAAATGTATGATGCTTCAGAGCTGGTGATAGTTGGAGAGATATCTGCAGTAACGCTCGATGATGTACTGTCAAGGGGAGCGCCGGTCGGCGAGGATTCGTTCCCTCAGCTCGCGATCTACACCGTGACGGTGGATGAGGTTCTCAAGGGTAGAGCTAGTTCCACGATTGATGTCGTAAGAACTTCGTTCGTCTCATCCGAGAATGGGCTCCGACCCGTGTCGATGCAGGGGATTCTGCCGAATGAGATAGGTGACAAGATTTTGTGGTTTCTCGAGCCGTCTCGAAGGGCCGGTGAGTGGGTACAAGTGAGCCTGGATGCCCTGCTCGAGATTCGCGGGGATCGGGTAGTTTCGGAACTTGATTCCGCTGATCGCCTTGGATCGAGACTCAACGGTCAGTCCGCCCAGCCCCTGCTAGCGGCCTTGCGGAGTCACAACCAATGATCTATTCCTAATGGACTCTGACGGCCGAGCGCACGAGATCGCAGCCCTGGCGCTGCACCGCTCACTGCGACAGGCTCTGTGAGACTCCGACGATGCCAGGCGAGATGCCGCCTTCTGCTCGAGTCGATGCGCGACCCTGCCCGTCTTCATGAGATCATTGAGGCCCAGATCGGACGTCGTCACTCACCCGACGGAGACCTCCAACCGCTTGGAAGGGCCCCTCAGGCGACGACCACGACAGGGCCCGACTCGGCGCTCCATCTACACAATCGACGCGCCGACGACGATCACCGGTTCCGACACTCGACCCGCTGCACCGATTCGCGTCGAAATGAGTGGCACAGACTTGCTAGGTGCGCTTTGCGCACCCAGCCCAGCACATCCCCGCTATGCCCGTGAGACGAGCCTGAGGTCCGAGTCGAGCGCCTCGGCTATTCGCTGCAGAGTTCTGGCGGTGGGGCTCGTGGAGCCTCTCTCGATGCGGCTGATGTCGCCCTGGTCGACGCCACAGCGCTCGGCGAGCTCGGATTGGGTGAGCCCACGGCTCTCACGCAACTCAATGATCTGCAACGCAATGTCGTAGGCGCGAGCAAACACCTCGCCCACGGCCGCCGACTCCGGAGCCAACCGCCCCCGACGCTCGGCCGTGATGTCCTGATAGCTGCGATCCACGTCGTTGCCTCCTCTGACCAGTATGGGGAACTCCCCATGATACGTCAACCCCTTGCGGGCAAACCGCGGAATCAACGCCGGCGGCGACCCTGGACGCGCCGCCGCCTGAACTGCTCGAGCAATCGACGTGCCTCGGCAATCTCGCGCTGCTGGCGCCGCGGCTTGGTGTCCTTGCCCTTGTCGTAACCACCCAGCAGGAGCACCACCTTGTCACCGTGAAAGTGAACGAACACCCGTAGGAGAACCTTCTCGGCGCGGCCCTCGACGGCGAGCGGACCGCCACCGAACATCCGCGCCACCTCAGTGGCATCGTGCCGGACGCGAAACCCGTGGAGACCACCACCCAGCGCCTTGAGCCACTCGGTGCGCACCAACTCCAGACCTCTTACGGAGAGGACACGATCTATGGCGCAGTCGAGCGCCACGAACTTGAAACCTGACAAGCCGCTGACAAACTTCTCGAATGGAACCGTGCCGTCATCAGCCTCGAAAGGCACCGGTGTCC
>JAJRXJ010000018.1 GCA_024276355.1 Actinomycetes bacterium
ATCGAACTGCCGTTCCTCGACGTGTTCGGTCGGGGCGGGTCGCTCAAGTCGAGCTGGTACGGAGACTGTCTCCCCTCGCGTGACTTCCCGATGCTCATCGATCTCTACAAGCAGGGCCGGCTCGATCTCGACGGGTTCGTATCCGAGCTGATCCCACTCGAAGATGTGGAGGAGGCCTTCCACAAGATGGAGCGCGGAGAGGTGCTTCGTTCGGTGGTCGAGCTCTGATGCCGGTCGAGCTCGTCACCACCGACGGGGTCTTCGCTCTTGACGGAGGCGAGTGGGAGGTCACCAACAACATCTGGCTGGTGGGCGACGACCGCGAGGTTGTCATTTTCGACGCTGCCCACGACCACCAGCCGATCGTCGACGCGGTAGCCGGTCGACGGGTCAACGCGATCGTGTGCACCCACGGCCACAACGACCACATCAACGCCGCGGTCGCGCTTCGCGCCGCGGTCGATGCTCCGGTTCTGCTCCACCCCGCCGATCGGATGTTGTGGGACGACGTTCACCCCGAGGTCTCCCCCGATGTTGAAATCGTTCCCGGTTCTCTCATGAAGGCGGCCGGCCACGAGCTAGCGGTCATCCACACCCCGGGCCACTCCCCCGGTTGTTGCTGCTTCCACGATTCGACCTCCGGTCGGCTGGTGTCGGGCGACACCCTCTTTTGTGGAGGACCCGGTGCCACGGGTAGATCCTTCAGCGATGAGCCCACGATTCTGCGTTCCATTCGTGACCATCTCCTGACGCTGCCCGACTCCACGATCGTCCATACCGGCCACGGCGAAACCACCACGATCGGTGCCGAGCGGGGGCGTGTGATGAACCGGATCTCCGAACTCGGACTGCCCTGACATTTGGGTCTACGGTGCTCGGATCACTCACCGGAGGTCTCATTGACTCAGAGCACGTTCGATCCAGCCGTTGATCCGGCAGCACGCCGATCCGCAGGCGGCGCCAAGTGGACCAGGTACGACGCCGACGTGATTCCCGCATGGGTCGCCGAGACCGATTTCGCTCCGCTGCCGGAGATCGTCGCCGCGGCCCACGCCGTGGCCGACTCGGCTCTGTTCGGCTACACCGGAGACGAGCACCGGCTCACCGATGCCTGCGCCGGATGGCTTCAACGTCGCCACGACTGGGCCATCGACCCCAGATGTGTGATCCCCATGGTCGATGTGATGCAGGGGGTGGAGGTTGCGGTCACCGCCCTCAGCGAACCGGGCGACGGCGTGCTCGTAACCACGCCGGTCTACTACCCGTTCTTCGATGTGGCCCCGTCCGCGGGAAGACGCCAAGTCGAGTGGCCGCTGCGACGGGGCGAGCAGGGATGGGAGTTCGTCGTCGACGACCTCGATCGGATACTGGGCGATGACCCGGGCATCAGCGTGATGTTGTTGAGCCATCCCCACAATCCGACCGGTCGGGTGATGGACCGGGCGACGATGGACCGGGTTGTGGCAGTGGCCGCGGCCCACGATGTGATGATCGTGTCTGATGAGATCCACCACGATCTGGTCTATCCGGGGGCCAGGCACCGGTCCATGCTCACCGCTGAGGGTGGGGCCGACCGGGTGGTGGTATCGACGTCGGCGGCCAAGACGTTCGCCATCTCGGGTCTGCGCAGCAGCGTGCTGATCTGCGGAACCCAGGAGCTCAAGGAGCAGATCCGACACGCCCACCCACGGATGCTTCTCGGGCAGGTCAACCGGTTCGGTGCCGACACGACCATCGCCGCGTGGGAGGCGGGCGACGCGTGGGTCGACGGCCTGATGACCCACCTCACAGCGATGAGGCAGGTGCTCATCGACAGGTTGGCCGGCGAGGCGCCGCTGGTGCGGTTCCATCCACCGGAGGCCACCTTCCTGGCCTGGCTCGACGTGGGCCGATGCGGGCTCGGTGACGACCCCGCCGAGCGGCTCCTCGCGGAAGCCCGTGTGGCCGTCCAGGACGGAGCCGCGTTCGGGACCGGGGGCCCCGACCACATCCGCTTGAACTTCGGCACGTCCGCCGAACTACTCAACGAGATCCTCGACCGGCTCATCCCCCACCTGCAGGGCTGAAGGCAGCCCGGCGGCTCAGGCCAGCAGATCCCAACCTCTCACCCTCACCCGGGTGCCGATGAAGTCGTGGGCCACGGCCGAGGCTGCGAGAGACACATCGTTGACAGCGGCAACTGCCCTGGCGCCGCTGTCGAGATCGACGATCGCCGCGACTCGCACCGGTTCGCCGCGGTGGGCCACCACCGTGTAGGTGACAACGGTTCCGGTACCGTCGGCCTCCTCATCGAGGGGCATCTCATCGGTGGTCGCGCTCACCTGCGATGCCATGTCGGCGATCATCGGTGGACCGTCGGGCGGTTTGGTGCTCCACACCGCGAGGCCGGGCTTCGTGAGCAGTCCGCTCACCGTGGTGACCGCTCCGAAACTACCCGGGTCGGACCGCAGCCGTTCCATCATGGCCACGGTGGCTTGGTATGAAAAGTTGTTGAACGGCCCGCCGGCGAAGGACATTCCGCCGGTGATGGTCGGCACGCGATCGGGTGACAGACCCAACTCGGCCTGCTGCGCACGAACCGCGGCCGGGAAGCAGCTGTAGAGCTCGATGTGTTCGATATCACTGAGGTCGCGTCCGATGCGTCGGCGTGCGGCGTCGCCCAATACCTTCATCGCCGGCCATCGGTGAAGGCGACGGCGTCGCGATAGGGATATCGAATGGCTCGACTCAACCCCGACATGGGGGAACACCCAGCGGTCCCGTGGAATCCCGCACTCCTTGGCCACACCCACTGAGCAGATAACCAGGGCGGCGGACTGGTCGACCGACCATTGGCTCACGTGCCACTTGTTGTAGGGGAACGACAACAGCCGATTGCCGGGTGCGGGATCACGGATCTGGGCCCGGTCGCGCTCCTCCGGAAAAGACGCCAGCGGGTTTGACCGCGCCACCACATTGAACCCGTGCCACAGCTCGGCGATGTCGTCTAGATGCTCTGGGATGGACCAGCCGTTGGCGGCACGGCGGGCATTGTCGATCATCGCGTATTGCTGGACGGCGTCGACCGCACCGATCTTCACTTCCGGGCGGGCCATCATCTTGAGCGACGCCTCGATGCGTTCATCGGCCAGCACCTCCGGCGAGCCGAGCGGCTCGAGCTCCACCGCGGAGCGACGGGCGAGATCGGTTCTCCACTTGGCTTCCCCACCGCACACAATCGCGGCCCCGGTGCGCCCGCTCAGAACCTCCTCGAATGCCATGTTGAGAAGGGTCTGTTGGGGAACCCCGACGAGTGCCGACACGGTGTGGGCACCGGGGCTCACGGAGTCGGCGACGAAGCGCGACACATCATGGGCGCGGGTGAGCCCGCGGGTGGATCCCACCCAGCCGACATGACCGGCCAGCGATCGCGATCCGCTGTCGATGACTGCCCTGCGAGCCGCCTCCACGACGATTTCCATCTCGTCGAGGCCGGCTCCGGGCTCTTCGAATCTCTGCCCCACGGCGGCCGCTCCGACCAGCACCGGTGTCGTGTCGTGAGTCTGCATCCCGGGGACCCTACATCTGCCTTCAGATGGTGATGGTCGTCAGGTCGTCGCCCATCACTATCTCGCCGTCGAACAGTTCGGCGGCGATGGCGACCCATTCGTGGTGGCCGTCCGCGGGTGGACCGGGGACCATGTGGGTCATCACGAGAGTCTGCACCCCGTTGCGCTGGGCGGTGGCGGCGGCCTGCTGCACGGTGGAGTGGTAGTCGACAATGTCCTGAAACCGGGCGTTGGGAACGAGACGAACCAGGTCGTCACGGATCACGGTCTGCACGTAGACGTCGGCCCGGTCGCACAGGAGGTCGAGGCCCGCACACGGGACCGTGTCGCCGGCCAAGGCCACCACCCTGCCGTGATGTTCGACGCGGTAGCCGACCGACGGCTCGACCGGAGCGTGGTCGGTTGAGTGGACCGACACCATGAACTCGCCGACCCTGATCTCATCACCGTCCCCCACCTCCACCACCTCGACCATGGGCTCCCACGTGAGATCTCGATGATGGGCCAGTCGGTAACCGATGTCGGGGGCGAGGGCGGCGAGCGTGTGACGAACGAAGTCGGCGATGCCGACCGGGCCCCAGATGCGCAGCGCCGACGGGGACTGTGACATAACCCAGTGGGTGGTGATCACGTCGTTGAGGTCGCTGAGATGATCGCTGTGGAGATGGGTGA
>JAJRXJ010000019.1 GCA_024276355.1 Actinomycetes bacterium
CATCACCGCCTCCGAGATCGCATACGTGGCCAAGCACACCCCCAAATGGGCCAAGCCCCGCAAGGTGAAGCTCCCGCTCAACTCGCTTCCCGGCAAGGGTCACGTTGTTCCGGAACCACTGGGCGTGGCCTTGGTCATCGCCCCGTGGAACTACCCGGTACAGCTCCTGCTGGCCCCGGTCGCTGCCGCGTTGGCCGCCGGCAACGCCGTGATCGCCAAGCCGTCCGAACTCGCCCCGGCCACCTCCTCTCTGCTGGCCGAGTTGATCCCCCGCTACTGCGATCCCGAGGCCATCGCCGTGGTCGAGGGTGACGCATCGGTCTCCACCGCGCTGCTGGCCGAACGCTACGACCACATCTTCTTCACCGGCTCCACCAGAATCGGACAGATCGTGATGGAGGCGGCCGCCAAGCACCTCACTCCGGTCACTCTCGAGCTCGGCGGCAAGAGCCCGGTTCTCGTCGACGATTCGGCCGACATCGAGGTCGCGGCGCGTCGACTCGCCTGGGGCAAGTGGCTCAACGCCGGCCAGACCTGCGTGGCTCCCGACTACGTGCTCGTCACCGAAACCAAGCGCGACGAACTCGTCGACGCGATGCGCACGGCGTTCGAGGAGTTTTCCGGAGGCGACACCCGCAACACCGCCGACTACTCCCGAATCGTCACCGAACGTCATGCCGCCCGCCTGCAGGGGATGCTCAGCGACCACGGCGGCACACTGGCCATCGGTGGTGAGGCCGAGCCCGAGGCTCGTTATGTCGAGCCGACCGTGGTCGTTGATCCCGACCCGTCGTCGAAGCTGATGAGCGAGGAGATCTTCGGCCCGATCCTCCCGATCATCACGGTCGACTCGATGGACGAGGCGATCAAGTTCGTGAACCAACGCGACAAGCCGCTGGCGCTCTACATCTTCGCCGACGACGACAAGGCCACCGATCACATCATCGACGAAACCTCATCGGGCGGCGCCTGTGTGAACCATGTGGTTCTGCATCTCACTCCGCCGGAGCTTCCATTCGGCGGTGTGGGCCCGTCGGGTACGGGCCGGTACCACGGCCAGTCGGGTTTCGACACGTTCTCCAACCTGCGATCGGTGTTGCGCAAGGGAACCAGACCCGACCCGAAGCTTCTCTACCCGCCCTACACCAGCTTCAAGGAACGGATAGTCCGCCGCTTCCTCTGAGACTCGGGCACATGGGGGATGTCGGCGGATCCCTCAGGGTTCTTCCAGCGGCTCGGCGAGGCGGGGCATGAGGTCGGCCAGGAACTCGATCTCCTCGCCCGACAGGCGATCGACCAGGGCCCGCCGCACCGCCTCCACATGGGCCGGGGCAGCCTCCTTGAGCTTGGCGAACCCGAGGTCGGTGAGCACCGCGTGGAACGCTCGACCGTCGTTGGGGCACCTGCTCCGGGCGACGAGACCATCGCGCTCCAGGCGATCGACGCGCTGTGAGAGCCGGCTCGGGGAGTTGGTGACCGCCTCGGCGAGTTCGGTCATGCGCAGCCTCCGCTCGGGCGCTTCGGACAGGCGCACGAGCACCTCGTAGTCGTCGCCGGTGAGACCGCTGTCGGCCCGCATGTCCTTTTCGATCGCGGCATTGATTCTGCGGGTGGCGTCGATCCAACCGCGCCACATCTGCTGCTGGCGATCGTCGAGCCATCGGGGTTGTGTCACAAGTCTCATGATAGTCGCTTGCATCTCATTCAACCTTTAACTATATTCTTCATTATTGAACTATCAAGCGAGGACACCCCCCATGACAGACACCACAAGCACCACATCTTCAAGTCCCACAATTCCCGCAGGCCGATGGACCATCGATCCGGCCCACAGTGAGGTCGGCTTCACGGTCCGTCACCTCGGCCTCAGCAAGGTGAGAGGGCAGTTCCGTGAGTTCAGCGGCTCGGTGGAGTCCAACGGACGCCTCGACGAATCCAAGGTGTCGGCGACGATCAACCTTGCGTCGGTGGACACCAACAACGAACAGCGCGACGGTCATCTCCTCAGCGCCGACTTCTTCGACGTGGAGAAGAACCAGACCCTCGAATTCCACAGCACGAAGATCTCCGTCGATCCCAGCGGAGTCACCGGCACCATCACCGGCGAGCTCACCCTCGGTTCGATCACCCGTACCGTCGAACTGGCAACCGAGTTCAACGGCATCGCGGTCGACGCCTACGGCACCACCCGCGCCGGGTTCTCCGCCACAACTACCCTTAGCCGCAAGGACTTCGGAATCGAGTTCAACGTCCCTCTCGACGCCGGAGGGATCCTCATCGGCGACAAGGCCACCGTCGAACTCGAGATCCAACTCGTACCAGCCGAAAGCTGATCCCCGTGAACCCACCCCGCCCCATACGCCCGGTCACCGACGTGGTTCCGGCCACCCACACACTGGAGGGGGCGGGGTTCGGGGTTGCCCGGCCATTCCCAACCGCCTCCCTGGACATGCTCGACCCTTACCTCCTGCTCGACGAGATGGGACCCACCGTCTATGAGCCCGGCCAGGCCCAGGGCGCCCCCGACCATCCCCACCGGGGCTTCGAAACCGTCACCTACATACTCGACGGCGAGTTCGAACATCGCGACTCGCGGGGCAACCACGGCACCATCCGATCCGGCGACGTGCAATGGATGACCGCGGGCGACGGGATCGTCCACTCCGAGATGCCGAGCCGCGAGATCCGCGAGCACGGCGGCCGGGTCCACGGATTTCAGATCTGGATCAATCTGCCCCGGGATCTCAAGCGGGCCACCCCTCGGTACCAGTCGATCACCGGCGATCGACTCACCACGATCACCGGACCTGGATGGGCAGCAAAGCTCATCGCCGGAACCATGTTCGGTGCCAACGGACCCGCCGCCACCCATACCCCCATCGGGGCAGCTCACCTCACCGTCGACCCCGGGTACACCGTCGAGATCGATGTTCCCGACGGCCACAACGCAGGGATATACGCATTCCGGGGCACGGCACTGGTCGGATCCGAGGCGACTCTGCTGCCAACACGAAGCTTGGCCGTCCACGAGCGCGGACCCGGACATCTACTGCTGACGACAACCACCGAGACGCTCGAGGCGCTGGTGCTCACCGGGGCACCCATCGACGAGCCCGTTGCCCGGTACGGACCGTTCGTCATGAATTCCAGAGACGAACTCATAGAAGCCTTCGACGACTTCCAAGCCGGAAGAATGGGGTCCATAGCGCCGGCCGGAACTGCCTGATCGTCACCGGCGCCACACTGGTCGACGCGCTCCGTGGCGGGGTCGGTAGAATCGCCGACCGTGACTCACGAGGGGATCTCGCAAGCGTGAGCGGCCACGACGTCGTCGTGGTTGGCGCGGGCTTGGCCGGATTGGCCGCCGCCCGGCGCCTTCGCGAGAAGGGCTACGAACCGGTCGTCTACGAGCATTCCGACACAGCCGGTGGCCGTGTTCACACCGACATCGTCGACGGTTTCCGTCTCGACAACGGATTCCAGACCATCTTCACGGCCTACCCCGAGGCCGCCCGCGTGCTCGACTTCAAAGCTCTCGATCTACGTATGTTCGATCCGGGCGCGGTGGTGAGGGTCGACGGCGAATTCCACCGGGTGTGCGACCCGATGCGCTGCCCGGGCGAGGCGTTCAGATCGGCCAAGGCCCCGGTTGGGACACTCCGCGACAAGCTCGCGGTGCTGAGGATGCGCCGCGATGTGCGCTCAATAGATCCCGAAGACTTGTTCAGTCGGCCCGAGTCCACGGCCCGTGCCCGGCTCGACGACATCGGATTCTCACCGAAGATGATCGACAAGTTTCTCGGACCGTTGTTCACCGGAATGACCCTCGACCCCGACCTCAACTTCTCCAGCCGCCATCTCGACTTCATCTTCTTGATGCTCAGCACCGGAGACGCCGCCGTGCCGGCGTTGGGTATGGGAGTGATACCGAGACAACTCGAATCTGATCTTCCGGTCAATACAGTGCATTGCGGGGTCGACGTCGAGTCCGTGGCCCGCGACCATGTGATCGTCGATGGCTCACGAGTCGATGCGAGCGCGGTGATCGTAGCCACCGACGCCAGAACCGCAGACCGCCTCACCGACGGCCAGGTCGAATACCGCGGATCGGTCGGGGTGTCCACTTGGTGGATGGCGGCCGAGCAAGCTCCGACCCGCCGTCCGATGATCGTGCTCAACGGAGAGGGCGGCGTCATCAACACGTTGGCCGTGCTCACCCAGGTCGCTCCGGAATACTCCTCCGATGGCCGGGCTCTGATCGCGGTGTCCACCCCATATGTGCACTCGACCGAACATGAGATACGTGCCGCTCTGATCGGCTGGTACGGCTCGGTGGTCGAATCCTGGGAGACCATCCGGGTCGACCGCATCGAGAGGGCCCTACCGATCCATCCGGTCGGTATTGATCCCGACCAGTCGGTGCGCCTGCCGTCCGGTTTGTTCGTTGCCGGGGATCATCGCCAGAACGCCTCGATGAACGGCGCCCTGGTATCGGGCCGCCGGGCCGCCGAAGCCGTGGTAGCCCGCCTCTGCCGCGACTGCTGACCCCATCCGCCGGTTTTGTGAACGTTTGGAGTCCCATTTGGGACTCCAAACGTTCACAAAACACGTTCTGGGGGGTCGGGGTGGGAGAAATCTCGCAAAATGCCAAAGTTCTTGGCTTGGGGTGTTGACGCCGGCGTAATTACGCGGCTGTAATTACAGACCCGCAGCGATGCCGTGTTCCGTTCCGCTCGAACACGCTCACCGCAGCAAGGGGGGACGAGCAGACTTGCCGGGCATTGCTCGCTCCGTTCAGGCACCGCCCGACCATGGGGAGAGGCACAGATGGCGATCACAGAAGACCGGCTCAGCGCAGTCGACAACACGTCCGAAGAGGCAGCCACCGCCAGTCGGATGCGTGTTCGCAAACGCAACGGCAACCTGGTGCCCGTCGATGTCAACAAGATCGTCAATGCCGTGGCCCGAGCCACCGAAGGACTGCTCGGCATCGACCCGATGGTCGTGTCCACCCGCACCATCGCCGCTCTCGCCGATGGCGCCTCCACCCGAGAGCTCGACGAACTCTCGATTCGCACCGCCGCCGGTCTGATCGTCGAAGAGCCCAACTACTCCAAGCTCGCGGCCAGGCTTCTCGCCACCTACATCGACAAGGAAGTCCGCAACCAGAACGTGCCCTGGTTCTCGGAGTCGGTGGCCTTGGGACACCAGGTCGGGCTCATCAGCGATGAGGTGAACGACTTCGTAACCGCCAACGCCCCGGCACTCAATGCAGCCATCAACACACAGCGAGACAAGCACTTCGAGTTCTTCGGGCTGCGCACCGTCTACGACCGCTACCTGCTGCGCCACCCCGAGTCGCGCTACGTGATCGAGACCCCCCAGTACTTCTTCCTTCGGGTCGCCTGCGGCCTCTCGACCGACGCCGAGGAAGCGGTCCGGTTCTACGACCTCATGTCGTCGCTGGCCTACCTCCCCTCCAGCCCGACCCTGTTCAACTCCGGAACCACCCACCCGCAGATGTCGAGTTGTTACCTGCTCGACTCCCCCGAGGACTCCCTCGAAGGTATCTACAAGCGATACACCGACATCGCCCGGCTGTCGAAGTTCGCCGGGGGTATCGGTGTGGCCTGGCACCGCATCCGATCCAAGAACTCTCTCATCGTGGGCACCAACGGACTGTCCAACGGCATCGTGCCGTGGCTCAAGACCCTTGATGCCTCGGTCGCTGCCGTGAACCAGGGCGGCCGACGCAAGGGGGCGGCCTGCGTCTACCTCGAAAGTTGGCACGCCGACATCGAACAGTTCCTCGAACTGAAGGACAACACCGGCGACCACGCCCGGCGAACCCACAACATCAACATCGCCAACTGGATCCCCGACCTGTTCATGGAACGCGTCGAAAAGGACTGGCAATGGAGCCTGTTCGATCCCAAGAAGGTCCCCGAACTCACCGACACCTACGGTGATGAGTTCCGCGCCATCTACGAACAGGCCGAATCCGATGGCCGCTTCGAAAAACAGGTACCCGCCAGGCAGCTCTACCAGCGGATGATGAAGACCCTCGCCGAGACCGGCAACGGCTGGATGACCTTCAAGGACTCCTCCAACGCCAAGTGCAATCAGACCGGGCCCGGCACCACGGCTTCCAAAGGGACCGGCAACTCCAGGGACAGGGTCGTCCACCTGTCAAACCTCTGCACCGAGATCCTCGAGGTCACCAGCCAGGACGAAACCGCCGTCTGCAATCTGGGCTCGCTCAACCTCGGCTCGTTCGTGGAAACCAGCCCCGACGGCGTCACCGCGGTCGACTACCAGCGCCTCGGCGAGGTGGTTCGCATGGTGGTGCCGTTCCTTGATCGAGTTGTCGACATCAACTTCTACCCCACCACGGAGGCCGCGGCATCCAACGGTCGCTGGCGTCCGGTCGGTCTCGGTCTCATGGGCATGCAGGACGTCTTCTTCAAACTCGGAGTGGCCTTCGACTCGCCCGAGGCGCGTGAGACCTCCCGTCGAATCAGCGAGGAGATCTACTTCAACGCGCTGTGGGCCTCCACCGAACTGGCCGAGCAACACGGACCCCACGAGGCCTTCGCCGACACCCGTATGGCGGCCGGCAACCTCCAGTTCGATCTCTGGGGGGTCGAGCCGTCGGATCCCCAGCGCTGGCAGCCCCTGCGCGACCGCATAGCCAAGCATGGCGTGCGCAACTCGCTCATGATCGCGATCGCGCCCACCGCCACCATCGCATCCATCGCCGGATGCTACGAATGCATCGAACCGCAGGTGTCCAACCTGTTCAAGCGCGAGACCCTCTCCGGCGAGTTCATGCAGATCAACCGCCATCTCGTCGCCGAACTCCAGCTCCGTGGCCTCTGGGACTCCCAGATGATCTCCGATGTCAAGAAAGCCGAAGGGTCGATCCAGTCGATCGAACGCATCCCCGACGATCTCAAGGCCATCTACCGCACCGCGTGGGAAGTACCCATGAAGTCGCTCATCGAGATGGCCGCCGACCGTGGCGCATTCATCGATCAGAGTCAGTCACTCAACTTGTTCATGGAAGCGCCCAGCATCGGCAAGCTCTCCTCGATGTACATGTACGCATGGAAGGCCGGGCTGAAAACCACCTACTACCTGCGCAGCCGCCCGGCCACCCGCATAAACAAGACCACCACCTCGGGCCCCAACAGAGGTCCCAATCCGGGTGGCGGAGAGAAGAAGTCGTTCACCGACGCCGAGGCGATCGCCTGCTCCCTCGAGAATCCCGAGACCTGTGAGGCCTGCGACTGATGGCCCTCACCCACGACTACTTCGCGGATCCCACTCCCGCCGAGGCCGACAACCGTCCCGACACTCTCGGCCACCGCGCCACCCGTCCCGGTGAGCGGCCCAACATCCTTGAACCGGGCTTCAATCTCACCCTCCGACCCATGCGCTACCCGCAGTTCTACGAGATGTACCGCGACGCGATCAAGAACACCTGGACCGTCGAGGAGATCGATTTCGCCGATGATCTCGTCGACCTCGACCGCAAGCTCATGCCAGCCGAGAAACACCTGATCAGCAGGCTGGTGGCCTTCTTCGCCACCGGCGACTCGATCGTGTCCAACAATCTGGTGCTCAACCTCTACGAACACATCAACGCGCCCGAAGCCCGCATGTATCTCTCGAGGCAACTATATGAAGAGGCACTCCACGTCCAGTTCTACCTCACGCTGCTCGACAACTACATCCCCGATCACGACGAGCGAGCAGAGGCCTTCGCCGCCATCGAGAACATCCCGTCGATTCGCCGCAAGGGTGAGTTCTGCTTCAAGTGGATGGCCGCTGTCGGTGATGAGCCACTCACCACCGACGAGGCCCGCAAGCGATTCCTGCTCAACCTGATGTGCTTCGCGGCCTGCATCGAAGGGCTGTTCTTCTTCGGTGCGTTTGCCTACGTCTACTTCCTTCGATCCAAGGGCCTTCTCAACGGGCTCGCGGCCGGCACCAACTGGGTTTTCCGCGACGAGTCGATGCACATGAACTTCGCGTTCGAGGTGATCGAGACCATCCGCGCCGAGCAGCCCGAACTCTTCGACGACGACCTCGGCGAACGCATCACCGAAATGATCTGCGAGGCAGTCGATGTTGAGTTCCAGTTCGCCGAGGACCTCCTCGGTGAGGGAGTGCCCGGAATGTCCACCGCCGACACCCGGAAGTACCTCGAGTTCGTCGCCGACCAGCGTCTCAACCAACTTGGCCAACGGGCGGTCTACGGATCATCCAACCCGTTTGCATTCATGGAGCTCCAAGACGTGCAGGAGCTGTCCAACTTCTTCGAACGCAAGGTCTCGGCCTACCAGGTCGGTGTCGAGGGTGAAGTCTCCTTCGACGAAGACTTCTGAGAACCGGTCAACGGCGACACGATCCGAGGTTTGCGCGGGTTCCCCAACCGGGAATACTCGGACATTCACCACACGCCGACCGGAGATGCCTTCATGCTGCCCAGCGATTCAAGCAGACGCCCGGTCATAGGGCTCTCCGGTCGACGGCGATACGGCCGGGATCTGGTCGGGTCACCACCCAACCTCGCCGATCAGCCCGCCGATGTCTACATGTCCTACTACGCGCAGGCGGTCCACGAAGCCGGCGGTTTCCCGGTCCACATCCCGTTCGGGTTGGGTGATCCGCAGGAGTTCGCGGCCGACGTGGTCGCCATGGTGGATGGCCTGCTGATCCCCGGTGGCGCCGACATCTCACCTGATCTGTATGGCGCCACTCCTGACCCTGATCTCGAGGCGGTGGAGCCCGAACGCGACCGACAGGAAACAGCCCTGTTCGACGCGGCCGCGGCCGCCGGGATGCCGGTCCTCGGAATATGCCGCGGTATCCAGATGATGAACGTTCATGCCGGAGGCACCCTCGTTCAACACGTGCCCACCCACGCCCGATTCGACGGCCGGCCCGGCACGCCGGTTCACAGGGTCGAGTTTGCTCCCGACAGCACCGCGGCACGGCTGTTCGGGACCGTTCGGGAGGTCAACTCCCTTCATCACCAAGCCATCGCCCAAGTAGCGCCGGGATTCAGGCCGACCGGGTTCGCGCAAGACGGCACGATCGAAGCGATTGAGCACGACACGCTGCCGTGGTTCGGGGTCCAGTGGCATCCCGAGATGATGGACTGTCGCTCCCAGGAGCCGGTCTTCTCCTGGTTGGTGGATGTGACCATTGGCCTTCGCAATCAGCGCCTCGCGGCCCATCAGGAATGAGCATCAGACCCTGTTGATGCCCGCTTCGGGCGACGATCCAAGGAAAGGACGGGTTTACCTTCGCCGGGAGCCCCCGGCCCTTGGAGGTCAAAGTGAAAACGCTCAAACCCCACCGTCGAGTCATGCTCTTGGCCATCACGTTGATGACCCTGATGACCGTGAGCGTCGGCATCGGCACCCTCGGGGTCGTCTCGATGAAGAGTTCGTTCGAGACCCAAGCGCAGGTCGAATCCCCGCGTCTCACCGACCTTCTTCACCTCGACCGCGATCTGTTCCGGGCCGAGAGGTCCGTTGAGTCCACCTTCTTGACCACCATTCAGACCACCCGCAGCGAGCTCCTGGCCGAATACAAATCACAGGTGGATCGGTCTCGAAAGTGGTGGGACGCCTATCTGGCCAATTCCGGTACGAGCCCCGACGAGACTCAATTGCAGTCCGACTACCTTTCCAGGCGCAACAAGTGGCTCACCGGCACCGATCGGCTGGCCGCCTTCGCCGTGGCGGGACGAACGACAGCCGACCGCGAAGTGATCGACCAGCTGAACATCACCCAATCCGAGTTCGCGCGGATGCGCTCC
The DNA here is from genome assembly GCA_024276355.1 of Actinomycetes bacterium. Classification (GTDB taxonomy): domain Bacteria; phylum Actinomycetota; class Acidimicrobiia; order Acidimicrobiales; family Aldehydirespiratoraceae; genus SZUA-87. The sequence continues at coordinate 9,833 of JAJRXJ010000019.1, forward strand.
ACCATCGACCGACTCGAAGAGCAGTTTGCAGAGCCCCAGCTTGCCGCGTCAGAGGCCAAGACCACGCGCACCGCGAATCGGGTACTGCTCGCAATGAGCGTGCTCATGATCGTCGGCACAGTCGCCGGCGTGGGCGCATCGGTCGCCACCTACCGATCGGCCCGTCATCAGCACAACGAGTCCGAGCATCGCAACGTTGAACGGCTGGCCGACGCCGAGCGTGCCGCCTTCGAAGCCGAACTCACCCAAGCACTGGACATGGCCCAATCCGAGGCCGACGGATTCCGGTCGATGAAGCTGATACTGCGGGAGATCGTCACTGACGGACCCACCGAGTTGCTCTTGGCCGATTCGAGCCACGCCCACCTCAAGCAGGTCCTGTCAACCGACGACGAGACCTACAGGCCGGGGTGTCCCGCCTTGGTCCCCGGCGACTGTCCGGCGATACGCCGAGGCACCACCCTCACTTTCACCGACGGCACCGCGTTCTCCGCGTGCCCCAACCTGCGTGATCGCGGCGGTGACCCGTGCAGCGCCGTCTGCGTGCCGGTCAGCGTCGCCGGTCGGACCGTTGGCGTGCTGCACACCACCCGCGAGAACAGGGTCACCCCCGATCGCGTGATGGTCGAGCGCCTCACCGAGTTGGCTGACCGCTCCGGAGACCGCATCGGTGTCCTGAGGGCCTTCGCCAAGTCGCAGGCCCAGGCCTCCACCGATCCGCTCACCGGGATGCTCAACCGGCGTTCGTTCGAAAACGAGGTCTCGAAGCGGTTGCGTGAAGGCGCAGATCTTGCCGTCGCCTACTGTGACCTGGATCATTTCAAGGATCTCAACGACACCTACGGCCATGATGCCGGCGACCGAGCCCTCCGATTGTTCTCCAAGGTGGTTCGCGACAGTCTGCGTGACCACGACGTGGCCGGGCGCTGGGGAGGTGAGGAGTTTGTGATCATGTTCGACGACTCCGATTCATCGACAGCCGCTGCCGCTCTCGATCGACTACGTCAGCACCTTTCGGTGACCGTCGCGGGGGGATCGACTCCGGCATTCACCGCCAGTTTCGGGATCGCCGACACCTCGATGACCAACGATCTCGAGGAGTTGGTGAACATGGCCGACGAGGCGCTCCTCCATGCCAAGAAGACCGGACGGAACAAGACCGTGATCGCCGGCTTGTTCGACCCGGATGAGGCCATCGACGGCTCAGGTGTCGAGCCCGCCGAATCGACTTCCTGACTTCTCTCCGTCAGTCGGCAGAATGGTCGACCCGGGCCCCATAGCCGTGATCCCCGCTGACCCCACTCGCTGACCCGAGCCGTTGCATCGGCAGGGTGTGACGAGATTCGGAAGGGGAGAATGCCACGGGCATTCGCTTTATGCCCCCTATGAAATTCGACCGAAGGTAGGCGACTTCTCCGTCGAGATGAATGTCCGGGACTCGAGTGGCCAACTCCTTGAACATCAGACGGATTTCCATTCGCGCGAGGTTGGCACCCAGGCAGAAGTGGGGACCGCCGCCGCCGAAACCGACATGGTCGTTGGGGCTGCGCTCAATGTCGAACTTCCAAGGATCATCGAAGGCGCGGGG
>JAJRXJ010000020.1 GCA_024276355.1 Actinomycetes bacterium
ACACCCACCTGGTGGCGGCTCTGGGTGCAACCGTGTTGTTGCTGGCCGCGACCGTGAGCGGTGCGCTGCGTGTGATCCAGCCGTTCCATCTGATCGACCGCTCCACCACCTCCGGGGTGTTCAACCTGGTGATGGTGGCTGCGATACTCGCCGGTGTTGCCGGCCTCTGGTTCTGGGCCCCGAAGATCACCGGGCACACGATGTCCTCGGGCCTCGGAAGGCTTGTCGCACTTTCGATGTTCCTCGGCGCGCTGGTTCTGGGGATCACCGATGTGATCAGCGGTTTCCTCGAAACACCCGATTTCCTCGTGGCGCCTCCCGCCAGCTCAACCGCCGATGCGCTCGATCTCGTCTCGGCCATCGGTGCAGTGGTTGTCGCCATCGGTGCTCTCGGAGCCTTGGTGGCGTTGCTCGGATCGTTCCGACCCGGCGGTGCGGATGCCGGCGATGATCCATGGGACGGCCACACCCTCGAGTGGGCCACCACCTCACCGCCCGCTCCCGGCAACTTCGTGGAGCCATTGGCCAAGGTTGGTTCCGAGGCCCCACTGCTTGATCAACGTGCGAACGAAGAGGAGACGATCTGATGTCCGACTCCACCGCGATGCTCACCGCACCGCGACTTGTCCGGCCCCGCACGGTGATCGTCGGCACGATGTTCGCGAGCGCGGCCTCTGCCATGGCCTTCATGGGGCTGATCGGTGTCTATCTGGTAGAGCGGGCCGACGCCCGGGCCACCGGCGCCGAGTGGTTCGCCCCGGGCTCGATCGAGATGGGTCCACCCGGATTCGTTCTGGCCACGCTGATCCTTTCGGTGTTCACCATCCAGTGGGCATTGCAGGCGATCAAGGCCGGTGATCGAACCAACGCCTACGTCGCCCTGGGACTCACGGCCGTGTTCGGTGCTGCGGTTTTCAACCAACTCTGGTTCATCATCGGCGACACCGGGTTCGCCCTGAACGGCAGTGGGGCCTCGGGTCCGGTTGGTCAGCAGGCTCAGTTCCTGTTCTTCATGGTCAACGGGGCGTTCGCCATCTTCATGATCGCGGCGGTGGCGTTCTTGTTCCTCACTTTCGTGAGGGCGCTGGTCGGCCAATACAGCCCGCTGCAAAGCGATGGCATCGCGGCGGCGGCAATGTTCTGGAACACTGTGGTCGCCATGTGGGCGATCACCTGGTTCGTCGTCTACGTCACGAAGTAGGGCTGATGTTCACCACGGGATTCAAAAACTTCTTCGGACTCGGGTTCGGCCTCATGCTGGCCTCGTTCGTCTACGGCTACACCACCGGGGGCAATCAACTCGGGCCGATCATCATGGGCTGGAAAGGCGGTGTGGGCGACCAGATCGGCTACACCATCCTGCTCACCATGGCCCTGATCATGATGGGCATCGGCCTGGTGTTGGTGGTGTTCCGTGACGCCGACCCGGCAGCACAGTCCCACTACCTCGGGGTCGACTCCGTAGCCACCGCTCCTCTCGTGACCGGAAACTTCTGGCCGGTCGTGGGTGCCTTCGGCGTGGGGGCCATGGCAATCGGGCTCGTGATCAACACCGCCGTGTTCATCACCGGTCTGGTTCTTTGCTCCGCGGTGGCCTTCGAGTGGATGACCACGGCGTGGGCCGACCGAGCCACCGGGGATCCAGC
>JAJRXJ010000021.1 GCA_024276355.1 Actinomycetes bacterium
TGCCCCCGACGATCACCACCACCAGGATGATGATCGATACGAGAATCAGGAAGCTCGACGGGAAGATCGAACCGACCTTGGCGGCGAACACCGCCCCGCTGAACGAGGCCAGGATCGCCCCCACGACGAAGGCGGCCAGTTTGGCGGTGACCGTGTTGATCCCCATGGCCTCGGCAACCTTTTCGTCCTCACGGATGGCCATCCAGGCCCGTCCGAGACGCGAGCCCTGCAGACGCCAGGACACGTAGATGGCGATGGCGCAGAAGAACATGACGAGGTAGAAGACCGAACGGGGATCTGATCCCTTCACCTCGACGAAGCCCAGATCCACCGGTGGGATGTTGGTGATGCCCTGGGCGCCACCGAAATAGGGCGAGAGCCAATCGGACAGGAACAGCAGCCGAATGATCTCACCGAAACCGAGGGTGACGATGGCCAGATAGTCGCCACGCATCCTGATCACGGGAGCGCCCACAGCCAGCCCGATGATCGTGGCGGCCACGATCACGATCAGGATCACGATGCCGAAGTGAAGCTGGGGTGCGATCCACGGTGAGTTGGGCGAAGTCAGAATCGCGGTGGTGTAGCCGCCCACAGCGAAGAAGGCCACGTAACCAAGATCGAGAATCCCGGCCAGGCCGACCACGATGTTGAGACCAAGGGCCAGCAATACGAACAGACCCACGTTGGCCAGCAGCTCGTTCATGATCTTGCCGAGGATCTGGGGCAGGAACAGCAGCAGCGCCACGGCCACGACCGACATTCCGATGTTGAGATTATGGCGGGTGGGAGCCTCGAGCGAGTCGTACTTGATGCGGGGGTTGAGCCCCTGCCGCGACAGGAACGTGAACACCAGCGAGATGGCGGCGACGACCAAACCCAGCACAATCGAGGAGGTAAGGGTTAGCCCACCCCGCTTGGCGTAGACCGTGTCCGACAAGAATGTGAGCCTGAAACCCTCGAGGAGGTCGCTGATGGCGCCCTCGAGGATCGACACCGTGATGACCGTGAGCAACCCGGTGTTGAGGGCCTTCGCGGCGAACGACGGCAGGACCACCGACAGCGATCCGAACAGTCCGAGTCCGGCCCCGATCACAAGCCAGATCACGACTCCGAAGCCGACACCCTTGCCGAAATTGAGTTGCTCGAGAAGCTGGGGACTCCAGTTGATGAACGGGTCACGAATGTCGAAGTTGTCGATCAACACCGCCAGCAGCGACAAGCCGGCGCCACCGATGAGACCGGTGAGGGCTCCGGCCAGGATGTCGCGCACGCCCTTGCGATGGGAGACCATGCCCTCGAGCACAGCCTCCTTGGACACCACGTATCCGGCGACGATCGGAATCCAGATCACCATCAGATAGCCGAGGCTCATGTATCGGCGGATGATCAGCCTCGTGTCGAGCTGCACGATCATGCCGATCAGTGCGATGAACACCATCGCGATGGCGGTGACCGATCCGATCTTGGCGATTCGCCGCCAGTCCTGGTCGAGTATCGGACGGGCCGGGGCGAGTTCGGGGGTGAGTATGGCGTCGGTCATGCCCGGTCCTCCTCCGAGAGGCGCTCACCGAACAGGCCGGAGGGCTTGAACAGCAGGACCGTGACGAGCGCGGTGAACGCCACCGCGTCTCTCAGCTGGGTGACTCCCTTGACTCCCAACGGATCGAGAATCAGCTGCGGTCCGAGCGACTCGGCCGCCCCGAGCGAGACACCGCCGGCCATCGAACCACCGAGGTTGCCGACGCCGCCGACTACGGCGGCGGTGAATGCCTTGATGCCCGGCAGGAAGCCGGTCATGTGGGTGACGCTCCGGAAGCTGAGGCCCCAGAGGATCCCTCCGATGCCGGCCATGGCACCGCCGATGGCGAACGTGAGCACAATCGTGCGGTCGACGTTGATGCCCATCAGTGCGGCGATTTCCTTGTCTTCGGCAACGGCTCTCATGGCCTTGCCGGTCTTGGTGCGCTCCACCACATACCAGAGCACTGCCATGGAAACGGCGGCAACCACCATGACCAGGATCTTGGTACCGGCAATGTCGAAGGTGAGAATCGAACGATTCTTCGACAGCCACTTGGGGAGCTGAGGATAGGAGTGGCTGTTGGGCCCGAGCAGGCCCAGAACAGCGTTCTGGATGAAGAACGAAACGCCGATCGAGGTGATGAGGGGAATGAGTCGCGGTGAGTCGCGCAGCGGGCGGTAGGCCACCCGCTCCATGATCACAGCAGCGGCCGTGGAGACCAGGATCGCGATGATGACGATCAAAACGAACGAGCCCAGGAAGTTGCTCTCCCAGTAACCCGCTTCGGAGAGCTTGTTGGAGGCGACGAAGCCCGACATGGCGCCGAGCATGAATACCTCACCGTGGGCGAAATTGATGAACCCGAGAACGCCGTAGACCATCGAGTAGCCGAGGGCTATGAGGCCGTACATCGAACCTTGGGCGATACCGGTCACCACCA